>CAZJNX010000240.1:0-6498 GCA_964547415.1 uncultured Hyphomicrobiales bacterium | reverse complement strand
CATGCGGGCCCGGCGCAGCGTCACCTTGACGCCGATCGGCATGTTCTCGCGCAGCTTGAACCCGGCGATCGACTTCTTGGCCCGCGTCACCACCGGCTTCTGGCCGGTGATGAGCGTCAGGTCGTGGACCGCCGCGTTGATCTTGCGCGAGTCGCCGACGGCCTCGCCGACGCCCATGTTGATCACGACCTTCTCGAGCCGCGGGACCTCCATCGGGTTCGCGTAGGCGAACCTCTCCTGCAGCGTCGGACGGACGGTGTCCCGGTACAGCGCCTTGAAGCGCGGCTCGTACGTCGTCTCGGCCACGGCGGCGTCAGCCATCGATCGTCTCCCCGGAACGCTTGGCGAAGCGGACCTTGCGGCCGTCGTCGGTGAAGCGGAAGCCGACCCGCGTCGGCTTGCCGTCGTCGGGGTCGGCGATCGCGATGTTGGACAGGTCGATCGGCGCGGCCTTCGACACGATCCCGCCCTCCTGGGACGCGGACTGCCGCTGGTGGCGCTGCACCATGTTGACCCCCTGCACGACCGCCCGTCCCTCGCGGGGCATCACCCGCAGGACCTCGCCGGTCTTGCCCTTGTCGCGACCCGCCAGCACGACGACGGTGTCGCCCTTCCTGATTTTCGCCGCCATCACAGCACCTCCGGGGCGAGCGAGATGATCTTCATGTGGTTGCGCGCCCTCAGCTCGCGCGGCACGGGGCCGAAGATGCGGGTGCCGACCGGCTCGCGGTTGTTGTTCACCAGGACGGCGGCGTTGCCGTCGAACCGGATCACACTGCCGTCGGGCCGCTTGATGTCCTTGGCCGTGCGCACGACGACGGCCTTCATGACGTCGCCCTTCTTGACGCGGCCGCGCGGGCTCGCCTCCTTCACGCTGACGACGATGATGTCGCCGACGGAGGCGTACTTGCGCTTGGAGCCGCCCAGAACCTTGATGCACATGACCCGGCGCGCACCCGAGTTGTCGGCCACATCCAGATTGGTCTGCATCTGAATCATAGTCGGTTGCCCTTGTTCTTCTCTCGGGGGCGCCGCGGCGTCGGCCGCTTCGAGCCCTATGCCTCCGGCCGGATGATCTCGCCCGAGGCGACGACGGTGCCGAGCACCTGCCAGGACTTCAGCCTCGAGATCGGCCGCGTCTCCTCGATCGCCACCCGGTCCCCGACCTTGTAGCGGTTGCCCTCGTCGTGGGCGTGGTACTTCTTCGAGCGACGGACCGTCTTGCGCAGCAGCGGATGGGTAAACCGCCGCTCCACCTTCACGACGACCGTCTTGTCGCCCTTGTCGGAAACCACCACGCCATGCAGAACGCGCTTCGGCATCTCACCTCAACTCCGTCTCAGCCCGCCGCCGCAGCGGACGCCTCGGCGAGCCGACGCTCGCGCAGGATCGTCTTGATCCGCGCGATGTCCCGGCGCACGAGTCGCACCCGGGCGGTGTTGTCGAGCTGGCCCGTCGCCTTCTGGAAGCGCAGGTTGAACTGTTCCTTCTTCAGCCGCTCGAGCTCGTCCAGGAGCTCGTCGACCGTCTTCGCCCGTACGTCGGCCGCCTTCATCGATCCCGTCCTAGTCCGCGATGCGCTGCACGAAGCGCGTCCTGATCGGAAGCTTGGCGGCGGCGAGGCGCATCGCCTCCCGCGCCACCGGCTCCGGCACGCCGTCGATCTCGAACATGATGCGCCCGGGCTTCACCTTCGCCGCCCAATACTCGGGCGAGCCCTTGCCCTTGCCCATGCGCACCTCGGTCGGCTTCTTGGAGACCGGAACATCCGGAAAGATCCGGATCCAGACACGCCCCGCGCGCTTCATGTGGCGCGTCATGGCGCGACGCGCCGCCTCGATCTGACGCGCGGTCACCCGCTCGGGCTCGAGCGCCTTAAGCCCGTAAGCGCCGAAGTTCAGCTCGGAGCCGCCCTTCGCCACGCCGTGAATCCGGCCCTTGTGCTGTTTGCGAAACTTGGTCCGCTTCGGCTGCAGCATCGTTCGTCATTCCTTTCCGGCCATGGGACCCCGCCCGTGGAGAGGCCCCGCCAGTCCATCCGCCGGGCGGACTATTCGCCGCCCTCGGCCCGCCGGCGCCCGGTCGACCCGCCGCCGCCCGCCTGGGTCGCCCGCCGCTCGGACGCCATCGGGTCGTGCTCGAAGATCTCCCCCTTGAAGATCCAGACCTTCACGCCGCACGAGCCGTAGGCCGTGTGGGCCGTCGCCATGCCGTAGTCGATGTCCGCGCGCAGGGTGTGCAGCGGCACCCGCCCCTCCCGGTACCACTCGGTGCGCGCGATCTCCGCGCCGCCGAGCCGGCCGCCGCAGTTGATGCGGATCCCCTCCGCGCCCATCCGCATGGCCGTCTGGACGGCCCGCTTCATGGCCCGGCGAAAGGCCACGCGCCGCTCGAGCTGCTGGGCGATGGAGGCCGCCACGAGCGTGGCGTCGATCTCCGGCTTGCGCACCTCGACGATGTTGATGTGCACCTCGGAGCGCGTCATCTCGCCGATCTTGCGACGCAGCTTGTCGATGTCCGCGCCCTTCTTGCCGATCACCACGCCGGGCCGCGCCGTGTGGATCGACACCCGGCACTTCTTGTGGGGACGCTCGATGACGATCTTGGAGACCGCCGCCTGCTTGAGCTCGCCCATGAGCCAGCGGCGAATCTTCAGATCCTCGTGCAGAAGCTGCCCGTATTCGCCGCCCTCGGCGAACCAGCGCGAATCCCACGTCCGGTTGACGCCGAGCCGCAACCCGACCGGATTGACCTTCTGGCCCATCAGACCGCCTCCTCGACTTCCCGCACCACGATGGTGAGATGCGAGAACGGCTTCTGAATGCTGCCGACCCGGCCGCGCCCACGGGCGCGGAACCGCTTCATCACCAGCGCCTTGCCCACGTACGCCTCCTTCACGACCAGCTGGTCGACGTCGAGGTCGTGGTTGTTCTCCGCGTTCGCCACCGCCGATTCGAGGGTCTTCCGGACCTCGCCGGCGCTCCGCTTGCGCGAGAACTCGAGGTCCGCCAGCGCGGAGGAAACCCTCTTGCCGCGGATCATCGCCGCCACGAGGTTGAGCTTCTGCGGGCTGACCCGGATCATCCGGTTGACCGCGCGCGCCTCGTTGTCGGCAAGGGCGCGTTCACGCTTGGGCTTGCCCACGCCTACCTCCTCTTCGCCTTCTTGTCGGCGCCGTGCCCATAATAGGTGCGCGTCGGTGCGAACTCGCCGAACTTGTGACCCACCATGTCCTCGGACACGAGCACCGGCACGTGCTTGTGTCCGTTGTGAACGCCGAACGTCAGCCCGACGAACTGCGGCAGGATGGTCGACCGGCGGGACCAGATCTTGATCACCTCGTTGCGACCCGAACTGCGAGCCTTCTCGGCCTTCTTGAGAAGATAGCCGTCAATGAACGGCCCCTTCCATACCGAACGCGCCATTGCCTCGTTCCCTTACTTCTTCCGCGCGTGACGGCTACGGACGATGTACTTGTCGGTCGACTTGTTGCGGCGCGTCCGTTTGCCCTTCGTCGGCTGACCCCAGGGGGTTACCGGGTCACGGCCCCCGGACGTCCGGCCCTCGCCGCCGCCGTGGGGGTGATCGAAGGGGTTCATGGCCACGCCGCGCGTTTGGGGCCGGCGACCGAGCCAGCGGCTACGGCCCGCCTTCGACAGGTTGACGTTGCCGTGATCCGGGTTGGACACGGCCCCCACCGTCGCCATGCAGGACCCCTGCACCCGGCGCTGCTCGCCCGAGTTGAGCCGCAGCACCGCGTACCCCTGGTCGCGGCCGACGAGCTGGGCGTAGCCGCCCGCGGCGCGGGCGATCTGCCCGCCCTTGCCCGGCTTCAGCTCGATGTTGTGCACGATCGTGCCGACCGGGATCGAGGACAGGGGCATGGCGTTGCCCGGCTTGACGTCCACCTGCCGCCCGGACACCACCGTGTCGCCGACCCCGAGACGCTGTGGCGCGAGAATGTACGACAGCTCCCCGTCCGCGTAGCGCACGAGCGCGATGAACGCAGACCGGTTCGGGTCGTACTCGAGCCGCTCCACCGTGGCGGGCACGTCGTGCTTGCGTCGCTTGAAGTCGATCATGCGGTAGGCGCGCTTGTGCCCGCCCCCGCGATGCCGCGACGTCTTGCGACCGGCATTGTTGCGCCCGCCAGACTTGGTCAGCCCTTCGGTCAGCTGCTTGACCGGCTTGCCCTTCCACAGGCCGGTACGCGACACGATGATCAGCTGCCGCTGTCCCGGAGAGGTCGGCTTGAAGGATTTGAGTGCCATCGTCTGCCTCTCAGAGCCCCGTGGTCACGTCGATGGTCTGACCGTCCGCGAGACGGACATAGGCCCGCTTCACGTCCGACTGACGACCCTTGATGCCCCGGAACCGCTTGGCCTTGCCCTTCCGGATCAACGTGTTGACGGCCGCGACCTTGACGCCGAACAGCGCCTCGACGGCCTCCTTGATCTCCGGCTTCGTCGCCGAGCGACGCACCTCGAAGACCACCTGGTTGTTCTCGGACGCCTCGGTCGACTTCTCGGTGATGACCGGCGCGACGATCACGTCGTAGTGGCCGAGCCTCGTCATTTGAGCCGCTCCTCGATCCCCTCGACAGCCGAGCGCGTCAGCACCAGCGTGCGGCGCCGCAGCACGTCGTATACATTGAGCCCGCGGACCGGCAGCACGTCGATTTCCGGAATGTTGCGCAGCGCCCGCCCGAACATCCCGTCCACGTCCGGCCCGTCCACCACGAGCGCGTTCTTCAGGCCGAGGGCCTCGAGCTGCGCACGCAACGTCTTCGTCTTCCCGTCCTCGCTGCGGGCGGCGTCGAGAACCACGATCGCCTCGTCGCGCGCCTTCGCAGACAGGGCGTGCCTCAGGCCGAGCGCCCGCACCTTCTTGGGCAGGTCGTGGGCGTGGCTGCGCACGACCGGCCCGTGGGCCTTGCCGCCGCCGCGGAACTGGGGGGCCTTGCGGTCCGAGTGGCGGGCCCGGCCCGTCCCCTTCTGCTTGTACATCTTGCGCCCGGTCCCGGAGACCTCGCCGCGCCCCTTCGCGCTGTGGGTCCCGGCCTGGCGCCTCGCCAGCTGCCAGCGGACGACCCGCTGCAGGATGTCCGCCCGGGGCTCCAGCGCGAAGACGTCGTCGGGCAGCGTGACCGTCCCGGCGTCCTCGCCGGACAGGGTCTTCACCGTCACGTCCATCCGATCAGCCCTCCTGGGTCCCGGCGGCTTCACCCGCCTCGCCGGCGCTCTCCGCCGCAGCTGCGGCCGCCGCGCCGTTGCCCGGCATACGGAACGCACCGGGCGAGGGCACCCCGTCCGGAAGCTGCTTCTTCACTGCGTCGCGCACCAGGATGAACCCGCCCTTGGCCCCGGGAACCGCGCCCTCCACGAGGATCAGCCCCTCGTCGGGATCGGTCCGCACAACCTTGAGGTTCTGCGTCGTCACGCGGCGCGCACCCATATGGCCGGCCATCTTCTTGCCCTTGAACACCTTGCCGGGGTCCTGGCACTGTCCGGTGGAGCCGTGGCTGCGGTGGGAGATCGACACGCCGTGGGAGGCTCTCAGCCCGCCGAAGTTGTGCCGCTTCATCGCACCGGCGAAGCCCTTGCCGATCGACGTCCCGGTGACGTCCACGAACTGACCGGGCACGAAGTGGTCGGCGGTGATCTCCGCGCCCACGTCGATCATGTTCTCCGGGCTCACCCGGCACTCCATGAGCGTGCGCTTGGGCTCGACCTCGGCCTTGGCGAAGTGGCCGCGCATCGGGCGCGTCACGGTCTTCGCCCGGCGAAAGCCGGCGCCGAGCTGGAGGGCCGTATAGCCATCCCGCTCCTCGGTGCGGTGGGCGACGACCTGGCACCGGTCGACCTTGAGCACCGTCACCGGGACGTGCTCGCCGTCGGCAGTGTAGATCCGGGTCATCCCGACCTTCTGTGCAATCACGGCTGAACGCATCGGTCGTTCGCGCCTTCCCTCGCAAGAGGCTCGTCAGAGCTTGATTTCGACATCCACGCCCGCGGCGAGATCGAGCTTCATCAGCGCATCGACCGTCTGCGGGGTGGGATCGATGATGTCGAGCAGCCGCTTGTGGGTGCGGATCTCGAACTGCTCACGGCTCTTCTTGTCGATGTGCGGCGAGCGGTTGACGGTGTAGCGCTCGATCCGGGTCGGCAGCGGAACCGGACCGCGCACCTGCGCCCCGGTGCGCTTCGCCGTGTGCACGATCTCGCGCGTCGACGAGTCCAACACCCGGTGATCGAACGCCTTGAGGCGAATTCTTATGTTCTGCCCGTTCATCTGACCTTACCCCGACTTCCCGCACCCGCGAACCCGGGACCCCTGAAGAGAAACAAGAAGGGGCGTGACCGGCGCCCGGTCACGCCCCGACCGGACATCTGCGCAACCGCTACTCGATGATGGACGCGACGACACCCGCGCCGACGGTCCGACCGCCCTCGCGAATGGCGAAGCGCAGCTTCTCTTCCATCGCGATCGGCACGATCA
>CAZJNX010000239.1:0-6572 GCA_964547415.1 uncultured Hyphomicrobiales bacterium | reverse complement strand
TTGTCATATCCTGAAGCAAGTTGAGCATAACGCGGATGCGCCCCGGATGGATGCCCCACTTCTCGTGCAGCTGGATCGCCCTCGCGAGCGGGGTGCCGCTCGCCGTGGTGGCCCTCGTCCTGTCGCTCCAGCCCGTGCTGACGGCGCTCCTCGCCCCGCGCCTCGCCGGGCAGAAGGTGGCCGGCCGCGTCTGGGCCGGGCTCGTCCTCGGCCTCGCGGGGGCGGCCGTCGTCATCCTGTCGCGGGGGGAGATCGGCGCCTTCCCGCTGCCCGCGCTGCTCATCGTGTTCGGCGCGCTCGCCGCCTTCACCACCGCCACCCTCCTCGACCGGCGCTTCGGCGGCAAGCACCACCCGGTCGCGGTCAACACCATCCAGTTCGCCGTCGCCGCCGCCTGCACGGTGCCGATGGCGATCCTCCTCGAGGGCTTCCGCTTCGACCTCACCGTCGGCCTCGTCGCGGCCGTGGGGTACCTCGCGGTCGGCACCTCCCTCGTCGCCCTCAGCCTGTTCCTGGTGATGGTGCGCTACGGGGAGGCGGCGCGGGTGGCGAGCCTCCTCTACCTCGTCCCGCCCATCGCCGCGCTCCTCGGCTGGGTGTTCCTCGGCCAGGCGGTACCGCCCGTCCTGTGGGGCGGGATGGCGCTCGCCTCCGCCGGGGTGTGGCTCGCCATGCGCGCCCCGCCGGCCGAGCCTGTCACTCGTGCTCGTCCGTGACGCTCTCCACCGCCGCCACCAGCCGCTCGACGTCCGAGGGGCGGGACAGGCGGTGGTCCCCGTCCTTCACCAGCGTGAACACCACGTCGTCCCGGGCGATGGCGGTCACGAGGTCGAGGGCGTGGCTCCACGGCACGTCCTCGTCCTCCCCGCCCTGGAGGATGTGGACCGGGCAGCCCGGCTCGATCGCGCCCCCCATCATCAGGTGGCGCCGCCCGTCCTCGATCAGGGCGCGGGTGATGGGATAGGGCGCCCCGTAGGCCGACGGCATGTGCCACACGCCCTCCGCCTCGATGCGCTTCTTCACCTCCTCGGAGAAGGTGTCCCACATCAAGGTCTCGGTGAAGTCCACCGCGGGCGCGATCAGCACCATCCCCGCGAGCTGCTCCGCCGCGCGGTCGGGTGCCTCGTGCCGGAGCGCCTGCGCGAGGAGGAGGGCGAGCCAGCCCCCCATGGACGAGCCCACGAGCACCGTCGGCCCGGTCGCGAACAGGTCGAACACGGCCCGCGCCTCGGCGAGCCAGCGGGAGATGGTGCCGTCGGTGAAGGCGCCCTCCGACCGGCCGTGGCCGGAATAGTCGAACAGGGTGACGGCCCGCCGCTCCTGGGAGCCCCAGGCGGCGAGCGCCCGCGCCTTGGTGCCGTCCATGTCCGACATGAAGCCGCCCAGCCACAGGACCCCGGGCGCGCGCCCCGGCAGGTGGCGCACGGCGAGGCGGTGGCCCCCCTCCGGCGCCGGAACCATCTGGATCTCGCCCTCGTCCATCGTCCCCCTTTCCTTTCTCCCGCGCGGCGTGGCAGGGCTCGCCCGGGCCGGCGGCGGCCGAGTCGCCCCGCGGGCCCGACCCGCCCCTGAAGGACGCTCCCGTGCACGCACCGCTCCCCGCGAACGCCGCCCCGAATGCCGGCCCCGCCTCCCCCGGCCCTCGCACGGCGGGCGCGTCCGCCGCAAGCCTCGCCGGGCGGACTGTGCTGCAGGCGATCCCGGCGCTTCAGACCGGCGGGGCGGAGCGCACGGCCCTCGACGTCGCCGCCGCCGTCGTCGCCGCGGGCGGGCGTGCGCTCGTGGCCTCGGCCGGCGGGCGCCTCGTGGAGGCGCTGCGCGCGGCGGGGGCCGAGCACCTCGCCCTGCCCGTCGGCCGCAAGGACCCCCTGTCCATGCGCGCGAACGCCGCCCGCCTCGCCGACATCGTCGAGCGGGAGGGCGTCGACCTCCTCCACGCCCGCTCCCGCGCCCCGGCCTGGGCCGGGCTCCTGGCGGCCCGCTGGACGGTCGTGCCGTTCGTGACGACCTACCACGGGGCCTACGGCCAGCGCTCGGCGCCGAAGGCCTTCTACAACTCGGTGATGGCCCGTGGCGACGCCGTGATCGCCAACTCCGCCTTCACGGCCGACCTCGTCGCCCGCCGCCATCCGTTCGCGCAGGGGCGGATCGTCGTCATCCCGCGGGGGACGGACCTCGCCGCCTTCCGCGACCCGGCCGCCCGGGCGCGGGGCGCGGCGCTGCGCACCGCCTGGGGGGTCGCGCCGGGCGAGCGGCTCGTCCTGCACCTCGCCCGCCTGACGCCCTGGAAGGGGCAGGCTGTGGTCCTCGCCGCGATCGACGCCCTCGTGCGGCGGGGGGAAGGGGACGTGGTGGCGGTGCTCGCCGGGGACGACCAGGGCCGCAGCGCCTACCGCGCGCAACTCGTCGGCGAGATCGAGCGGCGCGGGCTGTCCGGCCGGGTGCGCCTCGTCGGCCACGTCTCGGACGTGCCGGCGGCGATGGCCGCGGCGGACCTTGCGGTCGTCGCCTCCACCGAGCCGGAGGCCTTCGGTCGCGCGGCGGTCGAGGCCCAGGCTGCGGGCGTTCCTGTCGTCGTCAGCGATCTCGGGGCCGTCCGCGAGACGGTGCTCGCCCCGCCCGAGGCGCCGGCGGCCGCGCGCAGCGGCTGGCGCGTGCCGGCGGGCGATCCTGAGGCCCTCGCCAGCGCCCTCGCCCACGCGTTCGCCCTCGCCCCGGACGAGCGGGCGGGCGTCGGTGCGCGCGGCGCGGCCCATGCGGCCGCCCGCTTTTCGCTCGAAGCGATGACGTCGGCGACGCTCGACGTCTACCGAACGCTTTTGGCCGGGGCCCGTTTCTGCTAACGTCACCATTGGCGGCGCGTCTCACCCGTGTTCCGTCGAGGTGGCTTTCGCGCTTTGCGTGGCGCGTCGCCTTTCCTATCTTGAAGCTTGGAATCGTCCTGCAACGGCAGAGGAGTATCTACCCATTCGTCGTCCGCACAGAGCACCGCCGCCGACCCAGAACCAGGGTCCGCGCATCAACGAGAACATCCGCGTCCCGCGCGTCCAGCTGATCGACGCGGAGGGCACGAACCACGGCGAGATCACGGTGCAGCAGGCGCTGCAGCTGGCCCAGGAAGCCGGCCTCGACCTCGTCGAGGTGGCGCCGAACTCGACGCCGCCGGTCTGCAAGATCCTCGACTACGGCCGCTTCAAGTTCCAGAGCCAGAAGAAGGCTGCGGAAGCGCGCAAGAAACAGAAGACGGTCGACGTCAAGGAAATCAAGATGCGCCCGAACATCGACACCCACGACTACGAGGTGAAGATGAAGAACATGAAGCGCTTCTTCGAGGGCGGCGACAAGGTCAAGGTGACGCTGCGGTTCCGCGGACGCGAGATGGCGCACCAGGAACTCGGCGTGCAGCTTCTGAACCGCGTGCGCGAGGAGACGGCGACGATCGCCAAGGTGGAGTCCGAGCCCCGCCTCGAGGGCCGGCAGATGGTGATGGTCCTCGCCCCCCAGGCCCGCTGACGGCAGGCGCGGCCAGCGCCGCCGGACGGGGCGCCGCCCGGCGCGCCCCGCGGGAACGGGACACGCGGGCGGTGAAGTTGCCCGCGACGGGCACGTCCGGCGGCGCCGGCCGCGCCCGCCGCGGGTCCGCCCGGCCGCGCTTCTCCGGAGTCGGCAGCAAGGTCCGGCCGGCAACGCTCTGCGCCGCTGGGCACCGTCTCGGTTCCGCGGCGCGCTGGAACCCCGTTTCCCGCGGCCTCCGCTCGCGCGGCTCCGCCGGTCCTCGTCATCCCGAAAGCCGTCTGGCGTCTTCCTCGATCGGGTGTCGGCGCGCTTGCCGCCGCCGCGGTTCCGGCGATGCCTCCACGCGGGGCGCAAGCACCGTTGCCCGTGGGCTCGAGCGGGAGGCGCCGCCGGTCTCACCTTGCGGGCTGAGCCTTTCGGGCAACGCCGCCCGACCCGGTGGGCTGCGACAGCGCCCCGTTCCGCAGCTTTATCGGCCACGCCGTCGCGCTTTCCCGTCCACCAGCGCGTCGGGGTGGCACCGACGTCCCGCGGATCCCGTTTGCGATCCAGGTGGCGGACGCCATCGGCGGTGGCCGCTTGTCGGCGGTGGCCGCTTGACGGGCCGGGCCCGGAAGCGGCGGTCGAGGGCCGCGGCCATCGGCGGCGTGCCGGGCGCCGCGTCTGCCGTCGGCATCCACGGGGTGCAGGTGGCCAGGCCCGTCCGGGACGATGGGCCAAGGCGGAGCGCCGATCCCGAAGCGGGCGTGAAGACGGATCGTGGCGCGGCGGGACGGCCTTGCGGGCGGGCTTTCCGTCGTGTTCAAGCCCGCGGACGGGGCATCCCGGGCCGTGCGTCGTCACGCATGCGCCGGCGGGGGCGCGCTGGCCGCGGATGGCCGCGCCGCGCCGGGAAACCGGGGCCCCGCCGGCGGCGGGATCCGCGGCGGGGCAAGTCGCCGGGGTCGAACGGGAGAGGAGGCGCGCGGTGGAAAGGGGCGAGAAACAGGCCGGGCAGCCGCAGGTACGGCTCGTGCTCGTCGCCGCGTGCGCGCTCGTCGATGCGGACGGGCGCGTCCTCGTCGCCGAGCGGCCGGAGGGCAAGGCGATGGCGGGGCTCTGGGAGTTTCCGGGCGGCAAGGTGGAGCCGGGCGAGCGGCCCGAGGACACGCTGGTGCGCGAACTCGAGGAGGAGCTCTCGGTGACGGTGACGCCGCCCTGCCTCGCCCCGCTCACCTTCGCGAGCCACGGCTACGACGACTTCCACCTCTTGATGCCACTGTTCGTGTGCCGGCGCTGGGAAGGGCCGGTGATGCCGCGGGAGGGCCAGCGGATCCGCTGGATGCGGGCGAACCGCCTGCGCGAGCTGCCGATGCCCGCGGCCGACGACCCGCTGATCCCCCACCTCGTCGACCTCCTCGGCTGACCTGCCGGCGGCGCCGTCGCGCCGGCCGTGCCGGCCCGGCGGGCGGTGCCGCCGGGCCGGTCGGACGATCGGGTCTTTCCGGCTCATTCCGCCGGATAGGTGAACGTCCACGACACGGCGAAGGGCGCCCACCACGGGGGCACGCCGGTCTCCTCGTCGGCGTGCCGGTAGAAGCCGCGGCTCGCCGGCGGTTCGAGGTGGTAGACGAGACGATACTCGCCCGGTCCGTCCAGAGGCACGTTGTTGGCGTAGTGCGGCCCGTCCTGCGCTGTCATCGGCAGCATGGTGCCGACCCGCCGCCAATCCTCCCCGACCTTCTCGATGAGGTACGTGCAGGTGAGGTACGGGACCCAGGCGCCCTCCGGAAAGCCGTGCGCGTTGTCCGCCGTCGCGGCCACGTCGCACTCGAGGTGGATGACGTCCGCGCCCGCGGCCATGGCCGGCGTCGGGTCCATGTCGATGGCGGTGAGGTAGGCCGCGCCGATGGACAGCCCGTTGCGCTCGACCGGATCGCCGATGGCGGTCTCCTCTCCTGCCATTGCCCCGCTCGCGCCCGCTGGGCCGATCAACAGGGCCAGCGCGAGGACGAAGATGCGCTGCATGTCGATGCTCCTTCCTGTCATGTTCATTTTGCGAGGCTGCGGGTGTTCATCCCCGTAGGACGCCCGGCAGCGCATTCCACTTAGCATGAATGAACGGCAAAAGACAAATGATCTGGTGGTTGATCATTGTAATTACTTTAGATTGATCTTGTCTTTGCCTTCCGAGATGGAATTACTCCAGTTCTTTCAGCGGCTGCGGGTGTGATGGCGTACGATGCGGCTGTCGCCGGCTCGCCAAACGCTTACGGTGGCGCTCCTGCGCGATCGGTTCGAGCCGCGCCATGAAGAGCCACGGCGACGAGCGCCACGCCACCGCGATCCCGTTCGCCGGGCCTGCCCGCCATGGGCCCGGCGGACGGGTGGCAGCGGGCCCGGGACGGTCCGGTGGCAGGCGACGAACGCGGGATGCTGCGCCGGCCCCGTCGCCGGCGTTTGCGCTGCAGCATCCTCGCACCACATGACGACCGGCCGGGCCGCCGCCCGGCATGCGATCGCCAGGGGAACGGGAGGTGGGGGACGATGCGCGCGCGGCTTGCCGAGATCATCGGCTCGAAACGGTGGGAATACACGATCACGGCGCTGATCCTCGCCAACGCCGTGACGCTCGGCATGGAGACGAGCGACAGCCTCGTCGCCGCCTATGGTCCGGTCCTTTACGCGATCGACGGGGCGATCCTGTCCGTCTTCGTCGTGGAGATCGCGTTGCGGCTGTACGTCCACCGGCTTCGCTTCTTCCGCGATGCGTGGAGCCTGTTCGACTTCACCATCGTGGCGATCGCGCTGGTGCCCGCCTCGGGCGAGGCGTCGGTCCTGAGGGCGCTGCGGATCCTGCGGGTGTTGCGCCTCATAACGGTGGTGCCGTCGCTGCGGCGGGTCGTGACCGGGCTCATCTCCGCGATCCCGGGCATGGGGTCCATCGTCTTCCTGATGGCGATCCTCTTCTACGTCTTCTCGGTGATGGCGACCAAGCTGTTCGGCGAGGCCTTCCCGGAGTGGTTCGGCACGCTCGGCGCTTCGGCCTACTCGCTGTTCCAGATCATGACGCTCGA
>CAZJNX010000238.1:0-6582 GCA_964547415.1 uncultured Hyphomicrobiales bacterium | reverse complement strand
GGCGGCCGCCGGGCCGCAGTCCCGCGCGGGGGCCGTCCCGTCCCGTTCCCGCGAGGGAGAGAGCGACCGCACGCCCGCGCGTCGCGGGCCGTCGGAGGCGCGCGCGGAGCGGGCGCCGGCCGGTCGTCCGGGCGCCGGACGCGCCGCGACGGGCCGGGCCGACGGGCGCGGCGCTGGCCGCGGCGCCGGCAAGGGGCAGGTGCACCGCACCCTGACCTCCCAGGAGCTCGACGCCCGTGCCCGCGTGCTCGCGGAGGCGAAGAAGCGCGAGGCCGAGGATCGCGCGCGCGCGGCCAAGGAGGCCGAGCTCGAGCGCGAGGCGATCGAGCGCGCCCACCGGGAGAAGGCCGAGGCCGAGCGGCGCCGCGCCGAGGAGGCGGAGCGCCAGCGCCTGGAAGAGGAGCGCCGCCGGGAGGAGGAGGCCGAGGCCGAGCGGCGGGCCGCCGCCCGTGCCGCGGCCGGCGAGACCGCTCCCGCCGCGGGCGAGGACGAGGCCGGCCGCCGGCGTGGTCGCGAGACGACCCTCGAGGAGGAGGCGGAGAAGGCCAAGGCCAAGCGTGCCCGCGCCGCGCCCGCCAAGCCCGCGCCGCGCGGCGAGGACCGTCGGCGGACCAAGCTCACCATCACCACCGCCCTCGAGGAGGACAACGAGCGCGGGCGAAGCCTCGCGGCCATGCGCCGGCGCCGGGAGAAGGAGAAGAGAGCCGCCCACAGCGGCCAGCGGGAGAAGGTCGTGCGCGAAGTCGTTCTGCCCGAGACGATCACGATCCAGGAGCTCGCCAGCCGCATGGCCGAGCGGGGCGTGGACGTCATCAAGCTGCTCATGAAGCAGGGGCAGATGCACAAGATCACCGACGTGATCGACGCCGACACCGCCGAGCTCGTCGCCACCGAGATGGGCCACACCGTGCGCCGCGTCTCGGAGGCCGACGTGGAGGAGGGCCTGTTCGACCGGCCCGACGACCCCGACACGCTGGTCCCGCGCCCGCCGGTCATCACCGTCATGGGCCACGTGGACCACGGCAAGACCTCGCTCCTCGACGCGCTGCGCCGGGCCAACGTGGTGGCGGGGGAGGCCGGCGGCATCACCCAGCACATCGGCGCCTACCAGGTGGAGCAGGACGGGCGGAAGATCACCTTCATCGACACGCCCGGCCACGCCGCCTTCACCTCGATGCGCGCCCGCGGCGCCCGGGTGACGGATGTCGTCATCCTCGTGGTGGCGGCCGACGACGGCGTCATGCCCCAGACGGTGGAGGCGATCAGCCACGCCAAGGCCGCGGGCGTCCCGCTCGTGGTGGCGATCAACAAGATCGACAAGCCCGGGGTCGATCCGAACCGGGTGCGCACCGAGCTCCTCCAGCACGAGGTGGTGGTGGAATCGATGGGCGGCGACGTTCTCGAGGTGGAGGTGTCGGCCCTCAAGAAGACGGGCCTCGACCAGCTTCTCGAGGCGTGCCTCCTGCAGGCCGAGCTCCAGGACCTCAAGGCCAACCCGGACCGGGAGGCCGAGGGCGTCGTCATCGAGGCCAAGCTCGACCGCGGCCGCGGCCCGGTGGCCACCGTGCTCGTCCAGCGCGGCACGCTCAAGGTGGGCGACGTGCTGGTGGTCGGCGCCGAGTGGGGCCGCGTGCGCGCCCTCGTGAACGACGCCGGCGAGCAGACGAAGGAGGCCGGCCCGTCGACGCCGGTCGAGGTCCTCGGCCTCCAGGGCACGCCCGAGGCGGGCGACATGTTCGCCGTGGTGGAGAACGAGAGCCGCGCCCGCGAGATCTCGGAGTACCGCCAGCGGCTGCGCCGGGAGAAGGTTTCCGGCACCGGCGGCGGCGGCATGACGCTCGAGCAGATGATGTCGAGCCTGAAGTCGAGCCAGACGGCCGAGGTGCCCCTCGTCCTCAAGGCCGACGTGCAGGGGTCTGCCGAGGCGATCGTCGGGGCGCTCGACAAGCTGTCCACCGACGAGGTGGCCGCGCGGATCCTCCATTCCGGCGTCGGCGGCATCACCGAGTCGGACGTGACCCTCGCCTCCGCCTCGGGCGGCGTCATCCTCGGGTTCAACGTGCGGGCCAACAAGCAGGCGCGCGAGGCGGCCGAGCGGGCGGGTGTTGAGATCCGCTACTACAGCGTGATCTACGACCTGGTGGACGACATCAAGGCGGCCATGTCGGGCCTCCTGAAGCCCGAGCGGCGCGAGACCTTCCTCGGCAACGCCGAGATCCTCGAGGTGTTCAACATCACCAAGGTCGGCAAGGTCGCGGGCTGCCGCGTCACTGAGGGCGCGGTGGAGCGGGGCGCCGCCGTGCGCCTCCTGCGCGACGACGTGGTGATCCACGAGGGCAAGCTCGGCCAGCTGAAGCGCTTCAAGGACGACGTGAAGGAAGTGAACGCTGGCCAGGAGTGCGGCATGAACTTCGAAAACTACCAGGACATCCGCGTCGGCGACGTGATCGAGTGCTTCCGCGTGGAGGAGGTCGCCCGCACCCTCTGACGCGGGCACCCGGCCGCGCGGCTCCCGCGCCGCGGCGGCGGCGCCCCGTCGCGGGGCGTGACGAAGACGGGATCCCGGGCGGTGCCGATCCGCCGTTCGGGATTTCGTTCCCCGGCGCCCGCCCCCCGGGCGGCCGGCGGGACGGCGGACGAGCCGCAAGGGACAGGGACGCGGCCGCAGGACGGTCGCGGCGGGGTGTGGGCACCCCGGCAGGCACGGCCCGCCGGGTGCGCGGCCCGTTTGCGGAAGGCAGAACTGGGCCGGTGGGCCGGCCATGGGAGCGGGAACGGGGAGGCGATGGAGCCGAGCCAGCGACAGTTGAGGGTGGGCGAGCTCGTCCGGCACGCGGTGTCGGAGGTGCTCTCGCGCGGCGAGGTGCGGGACCCGGCGATCGAGAGCGCCGTCGTCACCGTGCCGGAGGTGCGCATGAGCCCGGACCTCAAGATCGCGACCGTCCTCGTGATGCCGCTCGGCGGGCGCGACCGGGAGGCGACGCTGGCGGGCCTGAGGCGCGAGCGTGCCGTCATCCGCAACGCCATCAAGCGGCGGGTGAAGCTGAAGTTCCTGCCCGAGCTTCGCTTCGAGATCGACACCCGCTTCGACGACGACGACAGGATCAACGCGCTGATGCGCACGCCCCGCGTCCGGGAGGACGTGGCGCGCGAGGACGACGACGATGGACCCCACGATGACGACCGATGAGCCGAAGCCGAAGGGCGGGCCGCGCCGCGGCCAGCGCCGGCGACGGGCCGACCGCAACGACTTCTCCGGCTGGCTGGTGCTCGACAAGCCGGCCGGGCGCACCTCCACCGACGCCCTGTCGGCGGTGAAGCGGCTCCTGAAACCCGCCAAGGCCGGCCACGCCGGGACGCTCGACCCGCTCGCCACCGGCATCCTGCCCATCGCCTTCGGCGAGGCGACGAAGACCGTCCCCCACGTGGTGGACGGGCGCAAGGTCTACCGCTTCACCGTGCGCTGGGGCATCGCGACGGACACCGACGATTCGGAAGGCGAGCCGATCGCCACCTCGGACCGCCGGCCCGACCGGGAGGCGATAATTGCCGCCCTTCCCGCCTTCCGCGGCGAGATCATGCAGGTCCCGCCCCGCTACTCCGCCGTGAAGGTGAACGGTGCGCGCGCCTACGACCTTGCCCGCGACGGCGAGGCGGTGGCGCTGTCCGCCCGCCCGATCGCGATCCACCGCTTCGACCTCGTGGAGATGCCCGACGCGGACCACGCCGTCTTCGAGGCCGAGTGCGGCAAGGGCGGCTACGTGCGCGCCCTCGCCCGCGACCTCGGCGAGGCGCTCGGCTGCCACGGCCACGTGACCGCGCTGCGCCGCACCCGCGTCGGCCCGTTCGCGGAAGGGGACGCCATCACCCTCGACGCCCTCGGCGACATGGCGGGCGAGCGACCGGCCGAGGCCGTCGCGGAGGTGGTCCAGCCCACCGAGGCGGCGCTCGTCGACCTGCCGTCCGTCGAGGTGGACAAGCGCGGCGCCGTTCGCCTGCGGCGCGGCCAGAGCCTTCTCCTGCGCGGGCCCGAGGGAACCATGCAGGGCGCGACCATCTACGCCATGAGCGGCGATCATCTGGTCGCCCTCGGCGAGGTGGACGGGGGCGAGCTTCACCCCGTCCGCGTCTTCCGCGCCGCGCCCGCCGCCGCCCGCCCGACCGGTGCCGCGGCCGCGGACGCCGGGGAGCCGGAGGACGCTGGCGAGGCGGAGGCGGTGGGCGAGGCGGAGGTCGTCTTCACCGGCGGCGCCCGCGCCTGGCGCTGAAGGAGCATCGCCGCGGGCCGCGGCGGGTCGGCCATGCCCCTGCGGGGGAGGCGCCGCGCCCCGGTCCGTGCTAGTTCTCCACCCGGACCGTGCTGGACGACATCCCGGCACGGCCCGTCTCTCCCGCGATCCGCGGGCCCTGTGAAAAGAGAAAGGAAACCCGATGTCGATCACGCTGGAGCGCAAGGAAGCGCTCATCAAGGAATACGGCAGCCGTGACGGCGATACCGGCTCCGCCGAGGTGCAGGTTGCGATCCTCACCGAGCGGATCAGCAACCTCACGGCGCACTTCAAGACCCACGCCAAGGACAACCACTCCCGGCGGGGTCTCCTGAAGCTGGTGAGCCAGCGCCGCAGCCTGCTGGACTACCTGAAGAAGCGGGACATGGAGCGCTACCGGACGCTGATCCAGCGCCTCGGCCTGCGCCGCTGACGCCCCGGCCCCGGACGGGGCCGGCCCGACGCGGTTCGCCCGTGGAGGCGCCGCGCGAGACGACGGGTCCCGGGGGAGCGCGCTTCCCCGGCCCGACCGCGGCGGGTGAAAGGCCCGCCACCCCCGGACCTCGCGGTCCGGAAAGCGCCGGCGCCGCGGGACGGACGCCGGCAGGCCCGGCGGCCGTGTGCCGCGCGGGGCCACGACACGATCGGCCGGCCGATGGCGGCCGGCACGCCATGCCCGGCAGGGGCCGGGCGCACCGTCGCCGTGGAGGGGCGCGAGGAGGCAGGATTGCCGGCTGCTGGCCGGCCGGAGGCTCACGGGCCGAAGGACCAGCAGCTCGCCGTCTTGCCCGTCGTCCTCTTCATGGCGTCCGGATGCCATGAAAAGGACGACACATGTTCGATCTGCAGAAAGTCACCATCGACTGGGGCGGCCGCCCCCTCACCCTCGAGACCGGCCGCATGGCCCGTCAGGCCGACGGCGCGGTGCTCGCCACCTACGGCGAGACCAGCGTCCTCGCCACCGTGGTCTCCGAGAAGGAGCCCAAGCCCGGCTTCGACTTCTTCCCGCTCACGGTCAACTACCAGGAAAAGGCCTTCGCGGCCGGCAAGATCCCGGGCGGCTACTTCAAGCGCGAAGGCCGTCCGGCCGAGCACGAGACGCTCACCTCCCGCCTCATCGACCGGCCGATCCGGCCCCTGTTCGTGGACGGCTACAAGAACGACACCCAGGTGATCGCCACCGTCCTGTCCTACGACCTCGAGAACGCGCCCGACGTCGTCGCCATGGTTGCCGTCTCGGCGGCGCTCACCCTGTCGGGCGTGCCGTGGACGGGGCCCATCGGCGCGGCGCGCGTCGGCTACATCGGCGGCCAGTACGTTCTCAACCCGGATCTCGACCAGATGGAGGAGACGGCCCTCGACCTCGTCGTCGCGGGCACGGCCGACGCCGTCCTGATGGTGGAGTCGGAGGCGAAGGAGCTGTCCGAGGAGACGATGCTCGGCGCCGTCATGTTCGGCCACGAGGCCTTCCAGCCGGTGATCGACGCCATCATCCGTCTCGCCGAGCGGGCCGCGAAGGAGCCGCGCCAGCTCGACCTGCCGGACCATTCGGCGCTCTACGCCCGCATGCGGGAGCGCGCCGCGGCGGACCTCGAGGCCGCCTACGCCATCGCCGGCAAGACGGAGCGGCGCGACGCGGTCGCCGCCGTCAAGGACAGGGTGATGGCCGAGCTCCTGCCCGCCGAGGGCGAGGAGGGGCCGACCAAGCAGGACCTGTCGGGCCTCTTCAAGAAGCTCGAGGCGGACATCGTCCGCGGCCGGATCATCCGCGAGAAGACCCGCATCGACGGGCGCGACCTCACCACGGTGCGGCCGATCTCCTGCGAGGTGGGCGTCCTGCCGCGCACCCACGGCTCGGCCCTGTTCACCCGCGGCGAGACGCAGGCCCTCGTGGTGTCCACCCTCGGCACGGGCGACGACGAGCAGTACGTCGACCAGCTGCAGGGCACCACCAAGCAATCCTTCATGCTGCACTACAACTTCCCGCCCTTCTCGGTGGGCGAGACGGGCCGCGTCGGCGCCCCGGGCCGCCGCGAGATCGGCCACGGCAAGCTCGCCTGGCGGGCGGTCCACCCGGTGCTGCCGGCCCACCACGACTTCCCCTACACCCTGCGCGTCGTCTCTGAGATCACCGAGTCGAACGGCTCCTCCTCGATGGCGACGGTCTGCGGCGCGTCCCTCGCCCTCATGGACGCGGGCGTGCCGGTGAAGGCGCCGGTGGCGGGCATCGCCATGGGCCTCATCAAGGAGGGGGACGACTTCGCGGTCCTGTCCGACATCCTCGGCGACGAGGATCACCTGGGCGACATGGACT
>CAZJNX010000237.1:0-6681 GCA_964547415.1 uncultured Hyphomicrobiales bacterium | reverse complement strand
CGGTGGCGCGGGTCGCGCGCGCGGCCTTCTCGGAGGCCGCCGCCGCGCCCTTCATGCGGACGGCCCTCGCCAAGGGGCTGTCGCCGGCCGCCGCCCTGTGGCGGCACGGCCGGCGGCACGCGGGGCTGACGACGCTCGCCGCCGTAACGCCGGAACTCGCCTGGGTGCTCGGCGGCACGGCGGTCGCCGAGATCGTGTTCGGTATTCCTGGCCTGTCGGACCGCGTCGTCGAGGCGGTCGCCGCCCGCGACTACCCGGTCCTCCAGGCGTTCGTGGCGATCGTCGCGCTTTGGATCGTCGCCACGGCCGAGGCCGCCAGCCTCGTCCGCCGCCGCCTCGACCCCCGGCTGGCGGAATGAGCGCGCGCGACGCCCGCGCGGCCGCTCGGCCACGGTGGGGGTGGCGCCTCGCTGGCGCCGGGCTCGTCCTCGCCGCGGCCGCGGCCGGCGCCCTCTGGCAGCCGGCTGACCCCCACGCGATCGATCTCGACCGGGTGCTCGCGCCGCCCGACGGCCGCCACCTCCTCGGAACCGATCATCTCGGCCGCGACGTCGCCTCGCGTCTCCTCGCGGGCGCCGGCCCGTCGCTCCTCGCCATCGCCGTCGCGCTGGCCGCGACCCTCGGTCTCGGAACGGCGGCCGGAGCAGCGATCGCGCTCGGACCGCCGGTCACCCGGGTGGTCGTCCGGCGCCTCGCCGAGACCGCACTCGCCCTTCCGACGCTGGTCGTCGCGCTCGTCGCCGCCGCCGGGGTCGGCGCCGGCCCTGCGACGGCAGGGTTCGCCCTCGCGGCGAGCGCCTGGGCGCCCTATGCGCTGGTGACCGCCGCGCTCGTCGAGCGGATCGCGGCCGAGCCGTACTTCCGCGCCACCGAAGCAATGGGCGTGCCGCGCCCCTCGGCGATCCTGCGACACGTCGCGCCGGCGATCGCCCGGCCGATGGGCGCGCTCGCCGGCGCGGACGCAGCCCGCGCCGTCGTGCTCGTATCCTCGCTCGGCTTCCTCGGGATCGCCGCGGACACCGGCCGCCCCGAGTGGGGCGCGATGATCCACGAATACCGCCCGTTCCTGTTCGAGGCGCCGCGCCTCCTCCTCGCCCCCATCGCCGCCATCGCGACACTCGCCCTCGCCCTCCACCTCGCCCTCGACCCGGCCGAGGTCTCTCCAGGGTGAGGCGAAAGTCCAAGCTTGCGGGGAAATCGAAGGATCGCCGCCGCGAGGCGCGAGCGCCGCGGCCTTGCCGACCGGCTTCGAACGATCCTCACCCGCCCCTCGCGCGGAGCGGCTTGCTCGAGTTGGAGAGGGAGCTGCGACAACCTGTCCGGCCGATCGCCGGGCGCTGCTTACATTCTGCTTACACGCTGCGGCGCAGGGCCCATGTAAGCAGCGTCTCGGCACGGAAAGATGGTCGGAAGTGCTTGAGTTTCAGAGAGAAATCTGGAGCGGGCGATGGGATTCGAACCCACGACCCCAACCTTGGCAAGGTTGTGCTCTACCCCTGAGCTACACCCGCATTACGCGGGGAGCGGCGAGCGCCGCGCCCCGTGAGCCGGCTATATGGCCGAACTCGCCGGACGATGCAAGCGCCCTTTCCGTCAGCGCCTTGCGCCTGGCGTCACTCACGTATGCGCCGGCCCGTGAGCGACAGGGCGAAGCGCGTCGGGGTGCGGGCCAAGGCGGCAAGGCCCTCGAGGGCAGGCCGGTCCCGCGTGATCACGAAGGAGGGGATCGCGTGCATGATCGCCTCATGGGGCGCCTTCGCCTCGAAGGCGGCGCGGAACGTGTCCCCGTGGAACAGGTCGGCGAGCTGCGGCACGATGCCGCCGCCCACGTACACCCCGCCGCGGGCGAGGAACACGAGGGCGAGATCCCCCGCGACGCGCCCGAGGAGGCGACAGAAGAGCTCCACGGCCGCGACCGCCGTCGGCTCGCCCGCGCGGGCGGCGTCCGTCACCGCCTTGCCCCCCGCGAGCGGAACGGCTGCCCCCTCCCCCCCGAGGCAGCGAAGGCCGGCGTGGATGCGGGCGAGACCGTCGCCCGACAGGAGCGCCTCGGCGCTGATGCGCCCGTGGAAACGCGGCAGATGCGGCCACAGGCGGAACTCCTCGTCCGTCTCGGGCCCGAGGCAGACGTGGCCGCCCTCCCCGGCGATCGGCATCGCCCGCCCGGAGACCGGCACCAGCGCGGCGACGCCGAGGCCCGTTCCCGGGCCGACGACGATCCGTGGCGCGTACGGGTCCTGCGGCGCGTCGCCGAGGCGGATCATGTCGGCCGACGACAGGGACGGCAGCGCAAGCGCAAGCGCCTCGAAGTCGTTGAGGATCACGACCTCCGTGAGGCCGAGCTCGGCGATGAGCGCGTGGGGCTCCACCATCCAGTCGGCGTTGGTGAGCTTCGCGCCCTCCGGCGTCGCGGGCCCGGCCACCGCCAGGAGGCAGGAGCGCGGGGCCGCGGACGTGCGCGACAGGACCACCTTGTCCACCGCCGCCGCGGCGGAGGGAAAGGCCGACGTCGGCACCGTGTCGAACACCCGCATCTCGCCGAACGCATCCGGGATCAGGGCGAAGCGGGCGTTGGTCCCGCCGATGTCGGCGATCAGCACCGGGTAGGCGAACGGCGCGATGTCCTCGTCGGGTCGCAGCATGGGCTCTCCCCTCTCCGTCGGTGGAGACTAGCGGCCAGCGCCGCCGCCCGCGACCCCGCCACGGGTCGCGCCGGCCCCCGCGGCGCATGAAGATTGCATGACGGCCCCCCTTCCCGCTTGTAATTCCCGTCACGTTCCTTAGTTCGTTCGCTTTCCGCGGCGGGGCCGCCCCGGCGCGGGAGGGACGGCAGCCCCGCCGCCGGTCCGCCGGGCGGTCGGCCGGGGTCCGCGAGACGGCACACGGGAGCCTCATCCCGACGAGGGCGAGAGCATGAACAACCCCGTCAACAGGCAGACGCACATTCGCCTCACCTCCCACCCCGGCGCGGGCGCGCCGGTCCGCTTCCCCCTGAAGTGGGGCGCGGCCGACCCGCGCGAACGGGGCCCCGTCGTCGCCACGGTGACGGAGGCGGCCGACCGCAACGCGGTAGGCACCCACGGCGGCTCCTATTCCCTCTACCGGGCCCTCGCCGTCTCCTCCGGCTCGCTCAACCCGATCAAGCGGCCGGACCTTTCCAACACGGCGCCGGTCCACGACCTCGGGCCGAACCCGTCCTGGACCGACCCGAAGCGGATCGTCTCCCTCGACCCGTGGGGCCACCTCGCCGCCGAGGTCTTCCGGGACCTCATCGCGGAGGGCGTCGACATCCGCCCCACCGTCGCGGTCACCCGCGCGCGGCTCACCCTGCACGAGCTGCAGGCGGCGATCGCGGCCGGTCGCCTCGAGCCCGACGGCGAGATCATGGCCGAGAACGGGGACGTGACGACGACCAAGGCCGCCATCGAGCCGGTCTGGTACCTGCCGGGCATCGCGGAGCGCTTCGGCATCGAGGAGACGCGCCTGCGCCGCGTCCTGTTCGAGCAGACGGGCGGCATGTACCCCGAGCTCGTCACGCGGCCGGACCTCGAGGTGTTCCTGCCGCCGATCGGGTCCATCACCGTCTACATCTTCGGCGATCCGGCGGGCCTCACCGACCCGAAGCGCACCGTCGCCTGCCGCGTCCACGACGAGTGCAACGGGTCGGACGTGTTCGGCTCGGACATCTGCACCTGCCGGCCCTACCTGATCCACGGCATCGAGGAGGCGATCCGGGAGGCCCAGGCGGGCGGCACCGGCCTCATCGTTTACAACCGGAAGGAGGGCCGGGCCCTCGGCGAGGTGACCAAGTTCCTCGTCTACAACGCCCGCAAGCGCCAGCCCGGCGGCGACACGGCGGCGGAGTACTTCGAGCGGACCGAGTGCGTGGCCGGCGTCCAGGACGCCCGCTTCCAGGAGTTGATGCCCGACACCCTCCACTGGCTCGGCCTCAAGAGGATCGACCGTTTCGTGTCCATGTCCAACATGAAGCACGACGCCATCGTGAACTCCGGCATCGAGATCGGCGAGCGGGTGCCGATCCCGCCCGAGCTCGTGCCGGCCGACGCGCAGGTGGAGATCGAGGCCAAGAAGGCCGCGGGCTACTACGCCCCCGACGGCACGGCCGACCTCAAGCTCGTGAAGGGCCGGGACCTCTAGCCCCTGCCCCGCGACCGGGAGAGACCCATGAGCGAGACCGCCGGGAACGGCGCGGACGCGGCCGCCGCGGCGGCAGCCGCCTACCTCCTGTCGGCGAAGGCGGTGCGGGAGCGCTCCGCCGCCCTCGCCGCTCTGGTGGCGGACGGCCGTTCGGACCACTTCACCCTGCACCGGGAGCGCCTCTCCGAGGCCGCCGACCGGGTGACGGCGCTGATCCGCCGCCGCTTTCCGGACCTTTCCGTGCCGCTCCACTCTCGCTGGCGGCACGTGGAGGCAGGCAACGTGGACCGCTGGGGCCAGCTCGCCGCCGCCCGCGGGTTCGACGGCCCGGCGGACGAGGCGCGGGCGGCGGCGGACCTCGCCATCGTGAGCGTCCTCGTCGACGCTGGCGCGGGGCCGGGCTGGTCCTACGAGGAAGCGGCCACGGGCATGACCTTCGCCCGCTCGGAGGGCCTCGCGGTGGCGAGCCTCGCCATGTTCGCCTCGGGCCTCTTTTCCTCGGTGCCGGCCGATCCCTTGCGCTGCGACGCGGAGGCCCTCGCCACCCTCGGCGCCGACGAGTTCGCCCGCGGCTTCCAGGCCGGGCCCGACAACCCGCTGGTCGGGATGGAGGGGCGCCGGGCGCTCCTCGTGGCGCTCGCCTGGGCGCTGCGCGACCGGCCGGACATCTTCGCCGTCGCCGACGACCCGCGGCCGGGCGGCATCGTCGATTACCTCGCCGCGAAGGCGGAGGACGGGCGCCTTCCCGCCACCGCGATCCTGGACGCGGTGCTCGAGGGCCTCGGGCCGATCTGGCCGGGCCGGCTCGAGCTCGCCGGCCGGCCGCTCGGGGACGCCTGGCGCCACCCGTCGCTCGGCGCGGGGCCGGACGCGCCGGGGGCGGACATCGTGCCGTTCCACAAGCTCTCCCAGTGGCTGTCGTGGTCGCTGGTGGAGCCGCTCTCCCTCCTCGGGATCACCGTCACGGACCTCGACGGCCTCACCGGCCTCGCCGAGTACCGCAACGGGGGCCTTTTCCTCGACACCGGCGTCATCGCCCTCGAGGATCCGGCGGACGCGGGGCGGGAGCATGCCGTCGACAGCCCGCTCGTGGTGGAGTGGCGGGCGCTCACCGTGACCCTCCTCGACGAGACCGCGGCGGCGGTGCGCGCCGCCCTCGGCCTCGACGCGGAGGCGTTGCCCCTCGGCGCGGTGCTCGAGGGCGGCACGTGGCTCGCGGGCCGCGAGATCGCCCGGGAGAAGCGCCCGGACGGCGGGCCGCCGCTCACCGTCATCAGCGACGGGACCGTCTTCTGATCGCGTCCGGTTGATCGGCCGGCCGGACCGTTCCAAGATCCCGTCTTCCCCGGCCGGTCGCGGCCGCCACGAGAACGAAGTCGCACACGAAGATGGACCGCCCGCTCCCCCTCGATATCGCCGGCAACCTCAGGCTGATCGAGCACCCGCTCGTCCAGCACAAGCTCACCATCATGCGGGAGCGGGACACCACCACCCAGATGTTCCGCCAGCTCCTGCGCGAGATCGCGACCCTCCTGTGCTACGAGGCGACGCGGGACCTCGAGCTCGAGGAGGTGGACATCGACACGCCGCTCACCCGCATGAAGGCGCCGATCCTCGCGGGCAAGAAGCTGGTGTTCGCCTCCATCCTCCGGGCGGGCGAAGGGCTCCTGGAGGGGATGCTGGACCTGGTGCCGGCCGCCCGCGTCGCCCACGTCGGCCTTTACCGGGACCCGAAGACGCTCGCGGCGGTCGAGTACTACTTCAAGGCGCCGGACGACCTGCCGGAGCGTCGGGTGATCGCCCTCGACCCGATGCTCGCCACCGCCCACTCGGCGATCGCGGCCATCGACCGCCTGAAGGAGGCGGGCGCCACGGACATCCGCTTCGTGTGCCTGCTCGCCGCGCCGGAAGGGCTGTCCAACCTCTACGGCCACCACCCGGACGTGATCGTCTACACCGCCGCCGTGGACGAGGGCCTGAACGAGAAGGGCTACATCGTCCCGGGCCTCGGCGATGCGGGCGACCGCATGTTCGGCACCAAGTAGCGCCACCGCGCCGGACTTTCCCGGCGCGAGAAGGGTCGTCGCGGCCCATGACGGAGGCCGCGCAGCTCGCACCGTCGGCCACGCGCGCTCCCTTCATCTCGGCATGGGAAGGCGCGGTCGACGTGCCTCCCGCCGTGGCGTGATGGCCTCTCCCCTTTTGCAGAGCTTCGCGGATGCGTGGCTGCCGAGGCAGCCCGTGTCGCCCGAGTGCGCGGCCACGGAGAGCCGCGCCCGCCTCGCTTCGACGACACCGGAAACACCATGGCCGGTCACGCCCCACGTGACGGCCGCGCAACATTCGTGTCCCGGCGATCGGCTCCCCGCGTGCCCGGCACCCGCGCACGGCCTCGACCCTGCCGCCTGCCGTGCGCTGGCGTCGCAACCGGCAACCGCGCGTTCGAGCGCATGCCGGACCGGCAGGGGCCGGCAGGGGCCGGCAGGGGCCGGCAGGGGCCGGCAGGGGCCGGCAGGGGCCGGC
>CAZJNX010000236.1:0-6728 GCA_964547415.1 uncultured Hyphomicrobiales bacterium | reverse complement strand
GGCGCGGCGGGCGGACGCGCTCGCGATCGACGGCACGCTCGTCGCGGAGGGCGCGGACGAGGCGCTGCACGCCCTCCTGGAGCGCGCCGGCCCCTTCGGCGCGGGCCATCCCGAGCCCGTCTTCGCCCTCCCGGCGCACCGCGTCCAACGCGTCGCGCCCTGCGGCGCGAACCACCTGCGGGTCGACCTGGCGAGCGCGGGCGGCGGGCGCATCGAGGCGATGGCCTTCCGCGCGGCGGAGACGGATCTGGGCGCGCTCCTGAAGGAATCGGCCGGCGCGCCGCTCCACCTCGCCGGCACCCTCATGCGCGACACCGTCCGCGGGACGCCGTCGATCCGGCTGCGCCTCCTCGACGCCGCCCGCCCCCTCGCCTGAGGGCCGGCCGCGGACTTCAGCCGGCGCCGGCGCGCTCGCGAAGGGCGGTCTTCAGGACCTTGCCGTAGTTGTTCTTCGGCAGCGCCTCGAGGCGGACGTAGCGCTTCGGTCGCTTGAAGCGGGCGATGCGCTCGAGAAGGTGGGCGTCGAGCGCCCCCTCGTCGGCGGCCGCCCCGGCTTCCGCGACCCAGCACGCGACCACGATCTCGCCCCACTCCGGATCCGGCACCCCGACGACGGACACCTCCGCGACCGCGGGATGGTCGAGGAGCGCCTCCTCCACCTCGCGGGGATAGATGTTCGTGCCGCCGGAGATGATGACGTCCTTCGACCGGTCGCGCAGGGTGATGAAGCCGTCGGCGTCCATCTCGCCGGTGTCGCCGGTCCTCAGCCAGCCGTCCCGGATCGTCTCGGCCGTCGCCTCCGGCCGCCCCCAGTAGCCGGCCATGACGATCGGCCCGCGCACCTCGATCTCGCCCACCTCGCCGGCCGGCAGGACGCGCCCGTCCTCGCCCGTGACGCGCACCTCGGCCCCGGCCTGGGGCACGCCCACAGAGGCGAGGCGCTCCCGGTAGCGGGGATGGCCGGTCTCGGCGTGGCGGGCGCGGGAGAGGGCGGAGATCCCCATGGGCGCCTCGCCCTGGCCGTAGATCTGCACGAAGCGCTGGCCCATGACCGCCATCGCCTCCTCGATGTCGGCAAGGTACATGGGCCCGCCCCCGTAGACGACGGTGCGGATCCCCTCCCCGGCCGTGCCGGCCGCCCGCGCCGCGGCGACGAGGCGGCGGACCATGGTGGGCGCGGCGAACAGCGAGACGTCGCCGAGCCGCGGGGCGAGGTCGACGATCTCGCGCGCGTCGAACCCGCCCGAGGCCGGCACCACGTGGCGCGCCCCCGCGCGCACATGGACGATCCCGTAAAGCCCGGCGCCGTGGGACATGGGCGCGGCGTACAGGAACGCGTCGTCCGGTGCGGCCGGGTCCACGTCGGCGAGGTAGCAAAGGCTCATGACCATGAGGTTGAGGTGGGTGAGCATCACCCCCTTCGGGCGCCCGGTGGTGCCGGAGGTGTAGAACAGCCACGCGAGCGCGTCCGGCGCCCGGTGGACCGGCTCCTCCGGCGCGGCGTGGCGCAGCGCCCCGGCGAAGGCCGGCCCGTCGACGTCGAGGACCGCGACGTCCTCGCCGAGCGGCACCTCGCCCGACAGGAAGGGCCCGCCCACGTCCGGCGAGACCACCGCGAGGCGCACCCCGGCGTCGGACAGGATGAAGGCCGCCTCACGCGGGTGGAGCTTGGCGTTGACGGGGACCACGGCGGCGCCCGCCCACCAGGCGCCGAACAGGACGAGGAGGTAGTCGGTCCGGTTGGTCATGAACAGGCCCACCCGGTCGCCCGGCCGGACGCCCGTGGTGGCGAGATGGCCCGCGAAGGCGGCGGCCCGCGCCGCGAAGCTCCGGTAGTCGGCGAGCACCGTCTCGCCCTGCAGGAGCGCCGGCCGGTCCGGCATCGCCCGGGCGGTGTCCCGGAGCCAACAGGCAAGGTTCATTGCATCCTCCCGACGCGCCCCCTCGCGAGCCGGTTGATGCCACCCGCCCGTCCGGCCGGCAAGGCCGGTGCGTCCCGGGCGGAAACGGCGTGCGGCGACACCCGCTCGGGGCGCCGCCGCACCGCTCGTGCCCCCGGCCCCTCGGCCGGGGTATTTCCCGCGCCGTCAGACGAACAGGATGAGCCCGTCGTCCGCCCAGGCGGCCACCTCGTCGCCGTCGTCCGCCTGCTGGAAGAAGATGCCCTCCTTCCGGCCCCGGTCGTTCTCGAACAGGATGCCGCCGAACGCGCCGTAGGGCGTCATCGCGGTCACGAAGGCGGCGTCGTCGATGTCGTGGTCGCGGATGCGCACCACGTCGCCGCTCCGGCTCTTGAAGTCGAAGATGAGGTCGACACCGTCTCCCTTCGTGTACTCGAACGTGTCGCTGCCGCCGTTGCCGAACAGCTCGTCGCCGAGCTTGCGGACCTCGTAGCCGCGCTTGTCGTTGCCGACGATGCGCCCCTTGTCCCGGCCGCCCGCGATGCAGTCGTCGCCGCCCTCGCCCTGGACGGTGTCGTTGCCGGGGCCGAGGTTCACGCGGTCGTCCCCGCCACCGGCCTCGACCAGGTCGTTGCCGCTCCCGGCGCGGATGAGGTCCGCGCCGCCAGCGCCGTAGATGTTGTCGTGGCCGCCGCCGCCGTCGAGGCTGTCGTCGCCGTTGTTGCCGTTGAGGGTGTCGCGGCCGCCCATGCCGAAGGCGAGGTCGGACCGGTTGCCGCCGTTGATCACGTCGCGCCCGCCGTGGCCGAGCATGACGTTCTCGCCGCCGTTGCCGTTGAGGGCGTCGTTGCCGCCGCGACCGAACAGGACGTCGTCCCGCCGCGTGCCGTTGAGCGCGTCGTCGCGTCCCGTGCCGATCTCCGTCGCCTCGCGGCGCCCCGGCCGGTCGAACGGGCCGATGTCGGAGCAGAAGACCACCGGCACGTCGATCTTCACCTCGGCGCGGGCCTCGCGAGGGCCCGTGTCGCCGTTGTCGGCGATGACGAGATTCTCGAGGATGCCCTCCTTGCGGTCGTTCGGCTCGACCGTCCCGTTCGACGCGATGTCCGCCGCGGTCACCTCGTAGGTGGCGCTGCCGCTCTTCGTTTCGCCCGGTGTGAGGCGGTCGATGACGAAATCGTCGACCTCGAGGAGCGGGTCCTCGACCCGGACGTCCTTGAGCGTCGTGTTGCCGGTGTTCGTCACCTCGATGGTGTAGACGATCTCGTCGCCCACCTCGTCCACCGACGCCACGTTCGCCGTCTTCGTCACCGACAGGTCGGGACGGCGATCGATGGCGACCGTCGCCGTACCGACGACGTCGCCCGTCTCGTCGCTCGACACCGTGGCTTCGTTGTCGAGGAAGCCCGCGTCGCGGTCGTCGGGCTCGGCGGTGCCGTTCGAGTCGATGTCGGCCTGACGGGCCGTGTAGGTCCACTCACGCTCCCACCTCTCGCCGACCGCGAGGTCGCCGATCTCGATCGGGCCGTCGAAGAGGAGCGGGTCGGCGAGGACGACGTCCGTGAGGTCCACCGTCCCGTCGTTCTCGACCACGAAGCGGTAGACGACCGCATCGCCCGCCTCGTCGATGAAGCCGCCCGCGACCCCGTCCACCGAGACGACCGCCTTCTCGAAGGCGAGCGAGGGGACGCCCGCGACGCCCACGTGGTGGGTGGGGTCGGACGCCTCCACGGTGCCGCCGCCGACGCTCTCGGGCACCGCGGTGGTCCCGTCGCGATAGACGGCCGTCGCCGTCACCCGGCCGGTGGTGGCGTACTGCCCGGCGACCGCCGTGCCGGACGCGGTGAAGGTCCACGTCTCGCCCGGCTCGAGGAGGTCGTCGCCCGTGAAGGCACCGGGCACGGTTCCAATCTTTTCGTCGACGACGACGACGTTCGACAGGAAGGTCTCGCCCGTGTTGGTGACCTCGTAGGTCCACGTCACGGTGGCGCCCTCGGCGAGCTCCGGACCGGTGGGGCTGTCGGCGTCCTCGCCGTTCGTCAGCGTCTCGATGGAGACGGCGCTCTCGAAGGCGAGCGGACGGCTGACCTGGAAGCCGTCGAGGAAGCCTTCCGTGCTGTTGGAGAGCTCGCCCTCGTTGGTGAAGCCGGTGGTGCCCGGCAGGAGTTCGGCAAACGGCTTCACCACCGCGTCGAAGGTGTAGACGTGGATCTCGCCCGGCCGGATGACGTCCCCGCTCGCGAGCCCCTCGTCGAGGGGGAACGGCGTCCCGTCCGCGGAACCGTCCCCGACGCGGACGGCGCCCTCGCCGTAATCGACCTCCGTCGAGAGGGCCTTGTAGACGAGGGGACCGCGGCCGTCGCCGAGGACGTCGTCGAACGCGGGCTGCATGAAGTCCACGACGTCGTAGCCGCCCGCAGCCACGTCGATGCGCCCGCTGTTGAGGACGCGGATGGTGAAGGTGACGGTGTCGCCCGGGGAGATCGCGCCGTCGCCGTCGGCGTCGTCCGCCAGCGACACGGACTTGCCCGCCTCGAGCTCGGGCAGCGGCGGGACCACGGTGCCCCAGTCGAGGAGTTGGCGTTCCGGATAGTTCGTGACCGCGTCCTGGCCGTAGGCGACGGCGATGTCGACGGGCAGCACGGCGCCTTTCCGGGTGGTAGCCCAGATCGCGGTGCCGCCGAGGTCGTCGTCGTCCTCCACCGTGCCGACGATCGCGTCCTCGCCGTACTCGTCCTCGAGGAAGTCCTCGTTGTCGGCGAGACGGATCGACTCCAGCGCATCCACGTCACGGACGAGGTCGGGCGAGCCGTCGCCGTCGAAATCGACGTAGACCGTCGCGTCCTCGACCGGGCTCACCCACGCCCTGACGCCGCTCTTGTCGAAGGGGTCGTCCACCCCGGGGCGGGTCTTGTCGGTGTTGCCGTAGCCAAGCCCGATCACCGCCTGGCTGGTGAGATGCTCGGCCGGGATCAGCGGGTGGCCCCAGTCGTTCTTGGCGCCGTTGCCGGTGGTGTCGGTCTGGGTGACGGCGAAGAACGGCTCCCCGCCCGGCGTGAAGAAGTGCGCGCCGGAATCGTCCTCGAGGATCGGGGACAGCCGCGCCTCGCCGCCGTCGAGCGTGACGGAGTCGGCGGTGCCGGAGCCGAACTGAAAGTTGATGGTGATGTCGTCGGCGTCCGGAGCGTCCGGGTCCTCGTCGGCGGGATTATAGAGCCAGACTTGGGTCGGTCCGGTGTTCGCGTTGTTGCCGGTGCCATCGCCGGTGAAGACGGGCGTGTAATAGTCGTTCGACCATCTGTCGACCGGCTGGAGGGCGTACCACCGCATCTCGTAGCCGGACGGGGCCTCGCCGGTGATGAGGTTGACCTGCACCGGCGGACCGTCGCTCGCCTTCGACGGATCGTAGGTGAAGATCTCGTCGCCGCTACGCGCGTCGGGGATGACGGCGGTCTCGCCCGCGTCGAGCACGTCCGGGACGGGGGTGATCGTCGAGCCGCGCTTCAGGAAGAGGGACGTGCCGTCGACGACCGCCATCACGTGGACGGCGGTGTGGTCGAACGCGTCGGTGTCGGAGATCACGTCGACGCCGAAGGGGACCTCGAAGGTGGCGCCGAGCTGGTCGGTGGAGAAGACCTCGACCGCGCCCGCGAGCCTGGCCCCGGGCGCTGTGGGATAGGCGGCGCGGGTGACGGCGATCGGAAAGGACGCGGAGATGACGTCCGAAGCGTCGGTCAGGAGATCGTCCGTCGTCCTGTCCACCGCGACGCGGGACTCGAGGACGAAGGTGTCGCCGGCCTCGAGGATGTCGTTTGTGGTACCCGGAGCGAAGCCGTTTTCAAAAATCCCGTCGCCCCACACCTCGGTCGTGGAGGCTGGCGTCACCGACGAGAGGTCGTCCTCGTAGCCGTCCTCCCAGTGGTCGTACCAGACGACCGTGTTGTCGGCCGCGACGGCGACGGAGATCAGCGAGACCACCGGTTTTTCGTCGGCGCGGTCATCCAGGTCGCTGCCCGCGGTCACGAGCTCGAAGTCGCCGCGCTCGTCATCGCCGGGGCGGACGAGGTCGTCCTCCCGGACGGGCACGAAGTAGGTCTGGATCGGGGGCGGGGGCGGCAGGCTCATGGTCACTCCAATCCGTGGACGGATTGCTCCCTCGGTCATGTCTTGATCGTTGCGGACGGGTGTCGCGACGGCGGCCGCCCGGTCGGCTCGGCCAGCGCCAGCCGCGGGGGCGGCGTCGCGGATCTGTCGGCGTCTGGGGGAGCGGGCGAGGGTGCGACACGGAGCGGCCGGAGCTGGCCCCCGCAGTCGCGTCGTCGCGGCGCGGCGAGGACGCGGCAGCGCCCGTCACCACGGTGATCGAATGGATCTCGTCAAGAAAAGGAAGCCCGCTCGGAGGTGGCGTGAGGGCACCGGCCCGTCACCCACGGCCGGCCACGCGGCCGGCGCGAAGCATCAGCCCGTCGTGCGTGGCAGGCTGGTCGGCGCCCACTTGTTCTCGGCGCTGCGGCGAGCATACATCGCAGAATATCTTCCCACGCTGTCCGGCGAAACACCCGGCGGACTGGCACTTCGCGATGGCGTTAAACGCCGGAGATGGGGTATATGGCAAAGCAGCGACGGTCAAGGCGCGAGAACACGGCCCTCCTGGAGGTCGCGTGCTCCGGGACAGGTGTCGGCACGTCGATGAACCGCGCGACACTGGCCGGGCGGTAGCAGCAAGGCCTGGAAGGACGAGCGTTTTCCTCGCCGTCCTTCGGGATCGCTCGGCCGGGCACGACGCGGCCGCGGGCGCCCGGTGCAGGGCCGCCATGCGGCGACGGC
>CAZJNX010000235.1:0-6788 GCA_964547415.1 uncultured Hyphomicrobiales bacterium | reverse complement strand
GCAACTGGGGCAGCACACTCAAGCTAAGCGTGGTCCGAAAAATCCAGGCAGGTCACGAAGGCCTCGGCGAGCGCATCGTCTGTCGGCGCGGCATGCTTCCCGTCCCGTCGGGGCGTCGGGCCGCCGGCGGGAGGCGCCCCACCCCGAGGGGAGCACGGCAGGCTTGCGCGGGGCTTGCCGGGACGGGCGGACGGGCCCCCGGGTCAGTGGGAGACGGGAACGAAGCTGCCGGTGTCTGGCAGGATCTCGGCGGCCATCAGCCCCTTCGGGCCGCGGCCGTAGCGCACCCACACGGGCTGGCCGATCTTCAGTTCGGCGAGGCCGTGGCGGCGCAGCGTCTCCATGTGGACGAAGATGTCGGGACTGCCCGGCCCCTTGGTGAGGAAGCCGTAGCCCCTCGTGCGGTTGAACCACTTGACGACGGCCCGCTCCAGCCCGCTCTCGGGCGACACGCGGACCCGCGTGCGCGCGGGCGGCAGCTCCCCCGGGTGGGGAGCGAAGCTCTCGTCCATGGACAGGATCCGGAAGGCCTGGAGGCCGCGCTCCCGCGCCACGGTCTCCACGACGATCCGTGCCCCCTCCCGCGCGGCCGCATAGCCGTCCCGCTGGAGGCAGGTGACGTGCAGCATCACGTCCGGCCCGCCGCCGTCCGGTGCGATGAAACCGTAGCCCTTCGCCGGGTCGAACCACTTGATGGTGCCAGCGACCTCGCCGAGGTCCAGGAGGTCCCCGTCTTTCCCGGCATGGCCCGCACCCTTCGCCCGGTATGCCGGATGAGACGTGACGTTCGTCTTGCGATCACTCACCGCCAACCTGCCGCAAATCCCGATTCATCGACGAATCGGATGATACCACCGGTCAGGCAGCGCGGCATAAGGTGGCGCGGGCGGCGATTGTTGAAAACGATCCGTCAGGCGAGGGGGGCGAAGGCGGCGCCGATCGGGGTGCGGATCACCGCCTCGGCGAAATCGTCCTGGTCGGTGGGCTCGCGGTTGACGATGACGAGGCGGGCGCCGTTGCGGCTCGCGAGCAGGGGAAAGCCCGCCGCGGGGTAGACCACGAGGGAGGAGCCGACCGCCACGAACAGGTCCGCCTCGAGGGTGGCCGCCTCGGCGCGGGCCATCGCCTCCTCCGGCATCGCCTGGCCGAAGGAGACGATGGTGGTCTTCAAAAGGCCGCCGCAGGCCCCGCAGCGGGGCGCGCGGCCCGTTTCGGCGATCTCCGCCTCGAGCCCCTCGAGGGCGCGGGGCGCGCCACAGTCGAGGCAGGCCGCCCGCGTGCCGTTGCCGTGGAGCTCCACGATCCGCGCAGCGGGCACGCCCGCCCGCTCGTGCAGACCGTCGATGTTCTGGGTGATGACGGCCGTCACGATCCCCGCCTCCACGAGGCGGGCGATGGCGCGATGGGCGACGTTGGGCTCGGCCGCGCGGAAGCGCTCCAGCATGTCGAAGCGGCGGCGCCAGTCCTCGAGCCGCGCGGCCTCCGAGCGCACGAAGTCGTCGAAGGTGATGGGCTCCATGCGGCTCCAGATGCCGCCGGGGCTGCGGAAGTCCGGAATGCCGCTCTCGGTGGAGATGCCCGCGCCGGTGAAGATGACCGCGCGGCCGGCCGCGGCGAACGCCTCGCCCAACAAGGCCCGGGCCATTCGGGGATCCTCGATCACGCGGGGCACGGCCGGCCGCTCACCGGAGGGCGTCGCCCGCGCCGCGGCCCCCGCCGAGGACGCGGGAGATGAGCGGGCGGCGATAGAAGCGGCTGCGGAAGGCGGCGATCGTCTGGAAGCGCCTGTCCCGGTCGAAGGCGAGGGCGGTCTCCACGGCCTTCCACGCCTCGGCCGGGATCGTGCGGATCCTCGCCGGGGCGAGGCCGAGCTCGAGGGCCTCGAGGGCGGTGCGGTTGCGGAACGGGTGCTGGCCCGCGAGCGCCTGGTAGAGGGTGCAGCCGAGGGCGTAGATGTCGTCCTGCGGGGTCTGGGGGCGGCCCTCGAGGACGTCGGGGCTCGCGAAGCTGCCGGTGTAGGAGCCGAGCTCGGCCACGTCGAAGCCGGTGAGGCCGGCGGCCGTCGAGATGCCGAAGTCGAGCACCTTCACCTGGCCGTTGTCGAGGAGGAAGACGTTGCCGGGCTTGACGTCGCAATGGACGACGTTGCGGGCGTGGGCGTGCTCGAGCGCATCGAACACCCCCTCGAACACCCGCGCGGCGAGGGGGAAGGGCAGGCTCCCGCGGCTCGCGAGCACGGTGGCGAGGTCCTTGCCCGCGAGAAGCTCCATGACGACGAAGGCGTGGCCCGCGTCCCGGTCGAAGTCGTGGATGTGCACGATGTTGGGGTGGGACAGGAGCTGGGCCTTGCGGGCCTCCGCCTCGAGGGTGCGGAAGGCCCGGTAGTCCCGGGCGAACTCGCGGGAGAGCACCTTGATCGCCACGTACGGCGCGCGGTGGCTCGCCTCGAGCCGCCTGAGGTCCACGGCCTTGAAGACGACGCCCATGCCCCCTTCGCCGATCCGGGCGTCGAGGACGAAGCGGTCCTTCAGCACCGCGCCGACGTCGAGGGTGCGCGCGTGCGCCTGGGGCTCGCCGCTCCCGGGGCGCGCCGTCCGGCCGGTGCCGGCGGCGGCGCGGACGGCCTCGCGGCGGGCGCGCGCGCCGGCGAACTGCGAGAGGAGCGCGTCCGTCGCCCCGGCCTCCGCCTCCCGCGGGGCGGCGGGCGCGGCGCGGGTGCGATAGCCGCGGTAGTCGTCCATCATCGCCGACAGGACCACGTCGTCGACGCGGGCGGCGAGGGCATCCGCCGCCGGATCGGCCGCGCCGCCGGTGAGGCGGACGGTCGGCTGGTCGTCCTCCTCCACCGCCTCGTCAGGGAACGCCGGGGTGGCCGCGGCGGGGGCCGTGGCGGCAGCCGGGCGGGCGCGGCGGGGAAGCGGCGTCGTCGGCCGCCCGTCGCCCCCCGCGTCGGCCTCCACCGTGGCGAGGAGGTCCCCGTCGGAGGCGAGGGCGAGGCTCGCCGCGGCGCCCGCGGCGGGGCGCCCGTCGCCGAAGACGCCCTCGCGGATGGCGGCGGCGAGGTCGGGCGGCAGGCGGCGCATGGACACGGCCCGCTCCAGGAGGCCCTCGAGGGCGGTTGCGGCGCCGCCGTCCGGGTCGCCGTCCACGATGAAGGCGAGCCCCGTCAGGAGCCGGGCGAACGAGCGCTGGCCCTTCAGGAAGGCCCCGAGCTCGGCCGCGAGGCGCTCCTCATCGCTCATGGGTGTCCGCCTGGCGGCCGCCCCGGCCCCGGCGCCCGGACGCGCGCGGTCGGCGCAGCCGGTGGATGCCGATCTTGTCCACCATGCTGCGGCGCGAGATGCCGAGACGCTCTGCGGCCTCGGACTGGTTCCACCCGACCTCCATCAGCTTCGCCTCGAGGACGAGCCGCTCGTAGCGGCGCATGATGGTCTTGAGGCTGCCGTCCAGCTCCGGCGCCCCGGCCTCGGGCAGCTGGCCCTGGGCCGGGCCCCGGGTCACGCCGCCGATCTCCGGCGGCAGGACGTCGAGCCCCATGACCACGCCATCGTCGCTCAGAAGGACGGCGCGTTCAACCGCGTTGCGCAGCTCCCGCACGTTGCCCGGATAGCGCCACTTGAAGAGCGCGTCGAGCGCCTCGGGCGAGAAGGCGGCGTGGCGCCGTCCGTAGGTGGCGGCGCAGGTCTTCAGGAAGTGCTCGATGAGGAGCGGAATGTCGGACGGGCGCTCGCGCAGCGGCGGCAGGTGGATCGGGAAGACGCCGAGGCGGTAGTAGAGGTCCTCCCGGAAGGTGCCGCGGGCGATCCCCTCCTTGAGGTCCACGTGGGTGGCCGCGACGATGCGGATGTCGACCGTCTCGGCCTTGCGGGCGCCGACGGGGCGGACCTCGCCCTCCTGCAGGAGGCGGAGGACCTTCGCCTGCATGCCCGGGGGCATGTCGCCGATCTCGTCGAGGAAGAGGGTGCCGCCGTCGGCCTCGTGGACGAGGCCGCGGGTGTCCGCGTCCGCCCCCGTGAAGGCGCCCTTCCTGAAGCCGAACAGCTCGCTCTCGAGGAGGGCCTCCGGCAGGGCCGCGCAGTTCTGCGGCACGAAGGAGGCCTTCCGGCGGGCCGAGGCCTGGTGGATGGCGCGGGCGACGAGCTCCTTGCCGGTGCCGGTCTCGCCGAGGACGAGGACGGGGACCTTCGAATCCGCCGCCCGCTCCACGAGGTGGAAAACCCGCTCCATGGCGGGGCTGCGGCCGATGAGGCCCGCGACCACCTCCGGCCGGCGGCGGCCGAGGGGATGGATGGAGACGTTCGCTGCGTCGCTGGCGGCGTGTGCGGGCGGCGCCTCCCGCCGGGCGGCGCCGCCGGCGGCGGCGAGGCGGGCGTTCTCGATCCCCGCGGCGGCGAGGCTCGCGAGCGCTTCGAGGAGGCGGGCCGTCTCGGCGTCGAGGTAGGCGAGGGGATGGCCGTCCGGGCCGCGCGGGTCGAACAGGAGAAGGACGCCGAGACCTCCCGCGTCCGGGGCGAGGAGGGGGACGGCGGCGAGCGCCGTCACCTCGTCCGGCAGGATGCCGCCGCCGCGCCCGCCGAGGCGCGACAGGTCGTGGGGGCCGTCCGCGGCCCGGGCGTCCGGGACGAAGACGATGCGGCGGCAGGCGAGGGCGTGGGCGCACGGGTCGCGCCGGCCGCCGTCGGCCTCCACCGGGCCGAGCTGGACGGCGCCCCGCGCCGGAAGGGCCCGCCCGCGGAAGATGCCGTAGGCGGGCTGGAGGCGGCGGGCGCCGGGCTCGCCCGTCAGCGCGGCGGCCCCGTCCGCGCGGCCGAGGCGGACGGCCGCCTCCACCAGGCGTTCCACGATGGCACCGCTCCGCCGCTCCACGGACAGGGCCGCGGCGAATGCGGCGAGATTGTCGGCGGCTTCGACCGACACGGCGCGACCCGCGCGCCCGGGGCTTACTGGGCCGGCTCCGTCACGGGGTCGGCCGGCGCGTCGGCCGGCCCACCGCCGTCCGCGGGCGGCGCCGCCGGGGGCGCCCCGCCGCCCGGTGCCGTCGCGCCGCCGTCGGCCGGGGCGGCGTCCGCGCCGAAGCGGTACGTGAAGTCCCCGCCCTCGCCGACGTCCACGAACAGGTCCTCGAAGCCGCTCTCCTCGCCCATGCGGTTGAGGATCTCGGTGGCGATCGCGGGCCGCAGCGTCCGGTTGATGATGTGGTCGATGTTGCGCGCGCCGGTCTCCACCTCGGTGCAGCGGGCGGCGATCGCCTCCACCACCGCATCGGAATAGGACAGGCCGATCTTCTGGCTCTCGTGCATCTGCCGGCCGAGCTTGTCGAGCTTGAGGCGCACGATGTTCGCGAGCGGCGCGCCCCCGAGCGGGAAGAACGGCACGATCTGCATGCGGGCGAGCAGCGCGGGCTTGAAGTGGCGCGACAGTTCCGGGCGGATCGCCTCGGTGACGGTGTCCATCGTCGGGGGCTCGTCCATGTGGGCAAGGTTGACGATGGTCTCGGACGCGAGGTTCGAGGTGAGAAAGATGATGGTGTTCTTGAAGTCGATCACCCGGCCCTCGCCGTCGGCGAGATCGCCCTTGTCGAACACCTGGTAGAAAAGGTTCATCACCTCGAGGTCGGCCTTCTCCACCTCGTCGAGGAGGACGACCGAGTAGGGCCGCTGGCGCACCGCCTCGGTGAGGACGCCGCCCTCGCCGTAGCCCACGTAGCCGGGCGGCGAGCCGACGAGCTTGGAGACGGTGTGCTTTTCCTGGAACTCCGACATGTTGATGGAGGTCAGGAACTTCTCGCCGCCGAACAGCTGATCGGCGACGGCGGTGGCGAGCTCCGTCTTGCCGACGCCCGAGGGCCCGACGAGCAGGAACACGCCCATGGGCTGGCCCGGGTTGTTGAGGCCGGCCTTGGCCGCGCGCACCCCCTCGTCGATGGCGGCGATGGCGTGGTCCTGGCCGATCACCCGCTCCTTCAGGTTGTCGGCGAGGGTGAGGATCGCACGGGATTCGTCGCGGACCATGCGGCCCACCGGAATGCCGGTCCAGTCGGCGATCACCTGGCCGATGGCGTCGGGCGCCACCTCGTAGGAGACGAGCGGCTCGCGCCCCTGCACCTCGGCGAGGGCGGCGATCCTCTCCTTCAGCTCCGCCCGCGCGGCCTCCCGGTCGGCAGGCGCCTCGGCGGCCTCGGCCGCGGCCTCCACGGCCGCCTCGCCGCTCGCGGGCTTCTCCTCGGGGGCGGGCTCGCGCGGGGGTTCGCCGCTCACCTCCGCCTCCACGTCGGCGCCGATGCCGAGGCGACCGCGCAGCTCCAGGATCTCGCCGATGAGGGCGCTCTCGGCCTGCCAGCGCTCGGTGAGGGCCGCCATCTCCTCGCCGAGGCGGGCGATCTCCGCCTTCAGGGTCTCGATGGCGTCGCCGTCGACGGCGATGTCGGTCGCCCTGTCGCGCTCGAGGGCGTCGAGGGCGCGCTGCAATTCGGCGATGCGCCGCTCGCCGAAGTCGATCCGGGCGGGCTTGGTGGACAGCGAGAGCTTGACGCGGGCGCAGGCCGTGTCGATCACGTCCACCGCCTTGTCGGGGAGCTGGCGGCCCGTGATGTAGCGCGCCGACAGCTTGGCGGCGGCCACCACCGCATCGTCCCGGATGTAGACGCCGTGGCTCTTCTCGAAGATGCCGCGCAGGCCACGGATGATGGTGACCGCCTCGTCCGGCGTCGGCTCGTCCAGCTTGACGAGCTGGAAGCGGCGGGCGAGCGCCGGGTCCTTCTCGAAGTATTTCTTGTACTCGGTCCAGGT
>CAZJNX010000234.1:0-6870 GCA_964547415.1 uncultured Hyphomicrobiales bacterium | reverse complement strand
GAAAGGGAAGCGGGCGGCCAACCGGCCGGCGCGGGACGGCGGGGGCGGGGGGAGGGGAGCATCGGCCCCGTCCCGTCCCGTCCTGGACGCTGGCGCGGCGACGGGGCCTGCTTCCGGCGCGCCGTTCCACGCGTCGGCCGGCGTCGTCGCGGCACCGCGCGCCCGGCGCCGGACGTTGGCCGTTCCCCTCGCGCGACGACGGGCGAGGGGCCCGCCGGCCAAGCGCGGCATCGACAGGCGGCCGCGCGGCTTGCGGGCGAATGCGCCTGCCGCGGTCTGCCGACCCTCGCCGAACGCCACTGCCGGCGATCCTCCCGGCGGCGACCGGCCCGGCGACGGCGTCCTGCCGCCGCGCGGTTCGCGTGCCGCCGTCAGCCGCCGGCGCCGACGATCTGGTCGAGGAGGGCCCGGTTGACCGTGACGCCCTTCTCGGTCTGGAGCTGGTTCACGTACTCGGTGAGGAGCGTGTCGCCGATCGCCCGGTTGAGCTCCTCCTCGACCGCCACGAGGGTCGCATCGCCCCGGAAGAACGCCGGCGCCGTCACGCCCGTCACCTTCAGGACGATCCGGTCCCCCGCGTCGGTGGCGACGTTCGCGACGTGCCCCTGAGGCCCCTCGAAGGCGGCGGCCGCCGCCACCTCGGGCAATTCGCCCGCACCCGACATGTCGAGGCGGCTGAAGGCGCCCGTCTCGTTCACCGAAACGCCCGGATAGGCGCCCGCCACCGCCTCCATGGGCTCGCCCGCACGCACCCGCCGCGCCGCCTCGGCGGCCACCTCCTCCAGCGCCGAGGCCTTTCGCTGCTCGGTCCAGGCCAGGATCACCTCGCCCTCGACCTCCGACAGCTCGCGGTTGCGCGCCGGGATCACGTCGGTGACGCGGTACCACACGTAGGAATCGCGCCCCGTGCGGATCGGCGCGTTCTCGATGCCGACGTCCGTGTCGAACACCTCCGGCAGGAGCTCGCCGTCCGCCGGCAGCTCGAGGCGCGTGCCGTCCGGCGTCCTGCCCTGCCGGTCCACCGCCTCCACCGTGCGGACCGGCAGGCCGAAGCGTGCCCCCACCTCGGCGACGGTGCTGCCGCCCGCGAAGGCGTCCTCGATGGCGTCGTACAGGTCGTTCACCTCCGCGGCCGCCCGGTCGACGGCGAGCTCCCGGCGGATGTCGTCCGCCACCGCCTCGAACGGGCGCTTGCGGGCCGCCTCCACCTCCGCCACCCGCACGAGGACCGGGCCGAAGCGCCCGTCGACGAGCCGCGTCTCGCCCGCCGCCATGGAGAAGGCGGCCTCGCGCACGGCCGGATCGATGATGTCGGCGGCCTCCACGAGGCCGAGGTCCACGTCCGCCATGGACCGCTCGAGCCGCGCAACGACGTCGGAAAAGGGCTCGCCGTCCTCCACGACCGCCTCGCGCGCCTCGGCCGCCGCCACGCCGTCGGCGTCGTCGAACACGATCTGGAGGACGCGCCGCCGCTCGGGCTGGCCGAACGCGCCCGACCGGTCGTACTCGGCCCGCGCCGCCTCCTCGGAGATCGCGGCGGGGTCGGCGATCGCCTCCGGGTCGAGCTCCAGGAGGTCGAAGGCGCGGTATTCCGGCGCGCGGAAGCGGTCCCGGTTGTCCTCGAAGAAGGTGGACAGCTCCGTCGGCGTCGGGTCGGCGATCGGGCCGATGGCGTCGTCCGTGAGGCGCATCCAGCGGGCCGTGCGCTCCTCGCTCTGGAAGACGTTGACGGCGCGCAGGTACGCCTCCGGCGCGCGCAGGCCGCCGACGATCCCGTCCACCACCTGCTGGCGGGCGATCAGCTCCCGCTCGGTCTCGAGGAAGGTCTCCTCGGTGAAGCCGTTGGAGGACAGGACGCGCTCGAACAGGAAGCGGTCGAAGTTGCCGTCCGGGCCCGCGAAGGCCGGGTTCTCGCGCACTTCGCGGGCGAGGAGCTCGTCCGACACGCCGATGCCGAGGCCGTCCGCCTCGTCGAGGATGAGCGCGTCCGTGACGAGCTCGCCCAGCACCTGGCCGGGGATGCCGAACGCCTCCGCCTGGGCCGGGGTGATGCCGCGGCCCATCTGCTGGCTCATGGCCTGGACGCGGCGCTGGTAGGCACGCTGGAAGTCGAGCGCCTCGATCGCCGTGTCGCCCGCCTCGGCCACCTCGTTGGCGCCGAAGCCGGTGACGACGTCCGAAATGCCCCAGATGGCGAAGGACAGAACCAGAAGGCCGATCAGCACCTTGGCGACCCAGGTGCGGGCGCTGCGGCGGAGCGCGTTCAGCATGGCGGTTCCACGGTTCGACGGAAGAGGGGCCGGTGGCGCGCGGGCTGGCCTGCCGGCGGCTTGATGATAGAAAGGCGCCGGAGCGTCCGCAAGGCACGGGGGGCCGCGGACGCGGAGCGAACGGAGGACTCGCGTGACGGCACCCCTCATCGTCGGCAACTGGAAGATGAACGGCAACGCCCTCTCCATCGAGGAGTTCGGGCGCATGGTCGCCCGCGCGCCCGAGGCCTCCGCCCGGGGGGTGGAGCTCGCCGTCTGCCCGCCCGTCATCATGCTCGGCAAGTTCGTGGAGCGTGCCACCGTCTCGCCCATCCGCGTCGGCGCCCAGGACTGCCATCCCGAGCCCCGCGGCGCCCACACCGGCGACGTGTCGGCGGAGATGATCGCCTCCTTCGGCGGCAAGCTCGTCATCGTCGGCCACTCCGAGCGGCGGATCGACCACGGCGAGACCGACGACCTCGTCGCGCGCAAGGCGGCGGCCTGCATGCGCGCCGAGCTCGACGCCATCGTGTGCGTGGGCGAGACGGAGGATGAGCGCGACCGGGGCGAGACGCTCGAGACGATCGGCCGGCAGGTCCGCGCCTCGATCCCCGAGCAGATGAACGCGAGCCGCCTCGTCGTCGCCTACGAGCCGGTCTGGGCGATCGGGACCGGCCGCACGCCGACGGACGGGGAGATCGCCGAGGTCCACGGCCACGTCCGCAACCTCCTCCTCGACCGTTTCTCGGTGGTCGGCGGCAACATTCCGATCCTCTACGGCGGGTCGGTGAAGCCCGACAACGCGAAGGACATCCTCGCCATCGACAACGTGGGCGGTGCCCTCGTCGGCGGCGCGAGCCTCAAGGCCAACGACTTCCTCGCCATCGCGGCGGCCGCCCCGGACGCCCTTTGACGCCCAGCCCCACGAGCCGCCCCACGAGACGGAGACCAAGGATGCACCGCACAGCCCCGGCCGCACTTTTCGCCGCCGCCCTCGCCGTCGCGCCCGCCGCCGGCCTCGCCCAGGACAGCCCCCCGCTCGCCGACGTGACCGCCACCGCCGCCCAATCGTGCGACACCGGGATCGGCAGCCTCGAAGGCTTCATCTCCGCGCCCGAGGGCGTCTCCGCGGACAAGGTCGAGGAGGCGCGGGGCCACCTGGCCTCGGCGAAGTCGGCCCGCACGTCCGGCGACTACGCCCGTTGCTTCGACGAGCTGGAGGCGGGCCTCGCCCTGATGGGGCAGGACCCCATGGCCCTCACGATCGAGGGCACCCCCGGAAACTGACCCGGGCCACCGCCCCGAAACCCGTCCTTCTGCCCCGGGATTGCCTGCCGGTCGGCCGCGCCCGGGAGGAGGAGGCGATCGCGCGGCCGACCGGCAGGCCCGTGGCGCCGATCGCGGGGGGCCGGCCGCTCGCCCCGCGGGGGGCCGCGGCGTACGCCGGCGCCGGGGAAAACGCGGCGCGAACCGGCGAGCCGGGGCATCGGCGACCGCGCGGGCTTCCTCGATGACAAGGACGATGACGACGAAGAGGACGCGGTCGACGAGCGGGTGGAGGCCCTTCCCGCCATTGGCGCGGGCGGCCGTGACGCGCACGATCCTCACCGCTGCTTCCGCCTCCCCTCGGGAGGATGAACCGCTCCGCCCTTTCCCCGGCGGCATGCCAGGGCTTTTGGCGGATGCTCCCGTGGTGCCGCTCAGGGCGCCGTCGCCGGCCGGCCGTGGCGGACGACGGCGAGGACGAGGACGCCGAGGAGCACCCCGTTGAGGACGTGCCACAGGAAGTGGGTCCCGAGCGGGTTCACGTGGCACAGGGGGAGGTCGAGGGTGCGGAAGGTGAGGGAGACGGCGAACAGCCATCCCGCGCCGAGCAGCCAGCGCCCCGCCGGATGGCCCCGGCGAAGCTGCAGGAACATGCCGACCGCGAGGAGCGCGAACAGCGCGGGCAGGTAGCTCGCCGATCCCTGGAAGCGGGGATGGAGCGTGGCGTCCGCCGCCATCCCGATCCCGGCGGAGAAGGCGAGGAAGACCGGCAGGGCGAGGAGCGCTCCCCACCAGGGCAGGCCGACGAAGCGGCGCATCGCGACGGCGAGGTACGCGAAGATGAACAGCGTGATCGGGATGACGTCGGCGAGCGCGGCCCACACGGTCGCGAACGTGTGAAAGAGGAACGAGCCGATCCCGACGAGGAGGGTGAGCCCCATCAGGAGGAGGACCAGCGGGTCGAGCGCCCCGTCCCGCCGCGCCTCGCGGAAGACGAGGACGGCGGCGAGCACGAACGCGAGGTTCGTGACGGCGTTGACGGGCTCGGCCCAGAAGGCGGGCGACAGGCGCTCGCAGTAGCCGTCGATCTGGCGGAACGGGTCCAGCGGCCTCTCCCCGGGATCAGATGTCGAGGATCTGTGCGTCCGCGAAGGCCGCGTTCTCCTGGATGAAGGCGAACCGTGCCTCCGGGCGGTTGCCCATGAGCCGGTCCACCGTGGCGCGGGTCGCCTCCGCCTCGTCGGCGATCACCACCTTGAGGAGGGTGCGCCTGCCCGGCGCCATGGTGGTCTCGCGCAGCTGGGCGGGCATCATCTCGCCGAGGCCCTTGAAGCGGCTCACCTCCACCTTGCCGCGCCCGTCGAAGGCGCTCTCAATCAGTTCGTCCCGGTGGCGGTCGTCCCGGGCGTAGAGGGTCTTCGCCCCCTGCGTCAGCTTGTATAGCGGCGGGACGGCGAGGAAGAGGTGTCCGGCGCGGATGAGGTCCGGCATCTCCCGGTAGAAGAAGGTGATGAGCAGCGAGGCGATGTGGGCGCCGTCGACGTCCGCGTCCGTCATCACGATGACGCGCTCGTAGCGCAGCTTCTCCAGCGAGAAGTCGCGGCGCGTGCCGCAGCCGAGGGCGAGCACGAGGTCCGAAAGCTGCTGGTTGGCGGTGATCTTGTCGCGCCCCGCGCTCGCCACGTTGAGGATCTTGCCGCGGAGCGGCAGCACGGCCTGGATCTTGCGCTCGCGCGCCTGCTTGGCCGAGCCACCCGCCGAATCCCCCTCCACGATGAAGATCTCGGTGCCGTCCGCGCGGCTCGCCGTGCAGTCGGCGAGCTTGCCCGGCAGGCGCAGCTTGCGCGTCGCGGAGCGGCGGGCGACGTCCCGCTCGGCGCGGCGGCGGGCCCGCTCCTCCGCCTTCTCCACCGCTGCCTCGATGAGGAGGGCGGCCCGCTGCGGGTCCTCCGCGAGGAAGTGGTCGAAGGCGTCGCGCACGGCGGCCTCGACGATGCGGGTCGCCTCCGCGCTCGCCAGCCGATCCTTGGTCTGGCCGACGAACTCCGGCTCGCGCACGAAGACGCTCATCATGCCCGCCACGATCCCCGAGACGTCCTCGCCGGTGATCTGGGCCGCCTTCTTCTGGCCGATGCGCTCGGCGTGGGAGCGCAGGCCCTTCGTCAGCGCGTTCCGGAGCCCCTGCTCGTGGGTGCCGCCTTCCGGGGTGGGGACGGTGTTGCAGTAGGAGGACAGGAACGCATCCACGTGGACGAAGCCGATGGCCCACTCCACCGAGCCCGCGCGCCCCGGCTCGCCCGCGCGGCCCGCGAAGACGGCGTCGTGGGCGCGGGCGGCGCCCGTCAGCCGCTCCTCCAGGAAGTCGGCGAGGCCGCCGGGGAAGCGGAAGACGGCCTCGGCCGGCACGTCCTCCTTGCCGTCGATCAGCGACGGGTCGCACTGCCAGCGGATCTGCGCACCCGCGAACAGGTAGGCCTTCGCCCGCGCCATGCGGAACACGCGGGCGGGCTCGAACGTGGCCGCGCCCTTGAAGATCTCCCGGTCGGGGACGAAGCTCACCGTGGTCCCGCGCCGGTTCATGACGGCGCCCCGGTCCTCGAGCGGCCCGGTCGGCAGGCCGCGGGAAAAGCGCTGCCCGTGGAGCCGCCGTCCGCGGGCCACCTCGACGACGAGCTCCTCCGACAGGGCGTTGACGACGGACACGCCGACGCCGTGGAGGCCGCCCGAGGCCTCGTAGGCCTTGGAGCCGAACTTGCCGCCGGCGTGGAGGGTGGTCATGATGACCTCGAGGGCGCTCTTGTCCGGAAAGCGCGGATGGGGCTCCACCGGGATGCCGCGGCCGTTGTCGGCGACGGTGAGGCGGTTGCCCTCCTCGAGGCGGACCTCGATCGCCGTGGCGTGCCCGGCGACGACCTCGTCCATGGCGTTGTCGAGGACCTCGGCGAACAGGTGATGGAGCGCCTTGTGGTCGGTCCCGCCGATGTACATGCCCGGGCGCCGCCGCACCGGCTCGAGGCCCTCGAGCACCTCGATGTCGGCGGCAGTGTAGCCCGCTTCCGCCGTCGCGTCCGCCGCGGCGGGGCGGCGCGTGCCGCGGGCCGGCCGTGGCGCGCTCGCCTTGCCCCCGTCCTCGCCGTCCTCGCCGATCGGGTTCCTGCGTTCCGCTCTCGCCATCGGCCCTTCCTGGTGCGCGCTGCCGCGGCCGGTCCGGCGCTGGGCCGGCCGCCATCGTCCCTTATGTACCGCAGACGGCCCGGATGGCCGCATCCCCCAATCAAGCCGTGTGGAGAACCGCCATGGCAGCCACCTCCCCACCCGTCGAGCGCGGGCGCCCGGCCCCCGATTTCGACCTTCC
>CAZJNX010000233.1:0-6932 GCA_964547415.1 uncultured Hyphomicrobiales bacterium | reverse complement strand
ATCCCCGACTTCAAGATGGAGAAGCACTACATCGACCGCCGCGTAAAGCAGATGGAGGCCGAGGGCGTCGTCTTCCATTTCGGCGTCAACGTGGGCGTCGACCGGCCGATGGCCTCGCTCCTGGAGGAGTTCGACGCCACGCTCCTCACCACCGGCGCCGAGCGCCCGCGCGACCCCGGCCTGCCGGGGATGGAGCTCGAGGGCGTCGAGTACGCCATGCCCTTCCTCGTCCAGCAGAACCGGCGGGTCGGGGGCGAGCCCATCGGCGAGGAGGAGCCGATCCTCGCCACCGGCCGGCACGTCGTCGTGATCGGCGGCGGCGACACGGCGTCCGACTGCATCGGCACCTCGATCCGGCAGGGGGCCCTGTCGGTCACCCAGCTCGACATCCGCCCGGTGCCGCCCGTGCGGGAGAACAAGGACGTGGTCTGGCCCTACTGGCCGACCAAGCTCAGGACCTCCTCGAGCCAGGCCGAGGGCGCGGAGCGGGAGTTCTCCGCCGCAACCCTCGAGATCGTCGGCAAGAAGGGCAAGGCGACCCACGTGCGCTGCGCCCGCGTCGACGAGAAGAGGAAGCCCATCGAGGGGACCGAGTTCCTCCTGCGGGCCGACCTCGTGCTCATCGCCATCGGCTTCGCCGGCTCCGCCCTCGACACCTACGCGAAGGAACTGGGCGAGGGGCTGAAGATGACCCCGCGCACGGCCGTCGAGGCCAACACGGACGACTACCGCACGTCGGTCCCGAAGCTCTACGCGGCGGGCGACGTGCGGCGCGGCCAGTCCCTCGTGGTCTGGGCGATCCGGGAGGGTCGGCAGGCCGCGCGCGCCATCGACCTCGACCTCATGGGCGAGACGACGCTCCCGCGCTGACGGCGCGCCCGCCCTGCCCGGACCGGCGCGGCGGGCGGCTCGCCCCCCGCCGCCGTCGGTCCCGCTGCGGCCGGCGGGTCGGGTCCGGCGCGCGCGGCCATGGACGGGCCGAACGGCTGCGCCTTCCGTGCCGCCGGGGCAGGGGCCGGGCCTTTCCCGCGGGCGCTTTCGGCCCCGTCGCGGACGGCCGGACCCGCCGCTCGGGCGCCGGCCGCGACCGGTCCCCGTTGCCGGCGGGGGTGGCCGGCCGGGAGCCGCCGCGGCGGGCAGCAGGCATCCGCGCGGCCACCTTCTCAGGCCACGTTCCGCCCGCTATCCAACAGCCAACCGGCCCGGCGGGGCGGTGCCAGCGCGCCGCCGCCGGGCCCTTTCGGATCGGGACGGGCGAGGCGTGGGGACGACGGGTCGCATCGGCGGGTTGGGCCGCGCACGCCTCGCGGGCGTCCTCCTCGCCCTCGGGCTCGGGACGGGGGGCGGGCTCGTCTTCCATCTCCTCGGGCTGCCCGCGGCGTGGCTGTCGGGCTCGGCGATCGCCGTGGCGGTCGCCGCGTTCGCCGGCCTGCCCGTGGCGCTGCCCCTGTCGATCCGCCAGATCGCCTTCGTCATCCTCGGCACCGGCATGGGCGCGGCCGTCACGCCCGACGCGTTCGCCCGCGTCGGCGGCTGGCCGCTCGCCATGGTCGCCCTCGTCCTCGCCATGGTGGCGGTGACCCTCGTGAGCGTCGTCATCCAGCGTCGCCTCGGCGACTTCGACGGGCCGACCGCCTTGTGCGCGTCCGTCCCGGGCGCGCTCTCCCAGGTGGTCGCGGCGGCCACGGACGCCGGGCTCGAGGTGCGCAAGGTGGCGCTCGCCCAGTCCCTGCGGCTCCTCGTGCTCGTCGCCTTCCTGCCGGGCTTCATCACCTGGCTCGGGCCGCCGGAGGGCAGCCGGGAGGGGGCGGGCGCCCATCTGCCGCCGGTCGCCTCCCTGCCCGAGAGCGCGCTGATGATCGCCCCGTGCGCCGTGGTCGGGATCCTGGCGCGGCGGTTCAAGGTGCCGGCGGGCCTCCTCCTCGGCGCGTTCGCGGCGAGCGCGCTCCTCCACGGATTCGGCGTGTTCGAGACGCGCCTGCCGGCCGTGGTGATGGACCCGGCGTTCGTCCTCCTCGGCAGCGCCATCGGGGCGGCCTTCGCGGGCTTTTCCGCCGCCACCTTCATGACGACGCTGAAGGCCTCCCTCGTCGCCCTCGCGGCGGCGTTCGCCGTCGCCACCGCGGCGGCCGTCGCCTTCGCGGGCGCCACCGGGGCGCCCTTCGGCGAGATCCTCCTCGCCTTCGCCCCGGGCGGGATCGAGGCGATGATCACCCTCGCCTTCGTCCTCGGCTACGACGTGCCGTTCGTCGCCGCCCTCCAGGTGGTCCGCGTGGTGGTGCTCCTGTTCGCGCTGCCGCTCGTCCTGTCGATCGTCATGCGCCGGTCGAGCCGGCACGGGGCCGCGGGCTGACCGGCCGTCGCGCCCGCGGCGTCAGCTGAAGGTCTCGGGCATCCACAGCGCGATCTGTGGGAAGGCGACGAGGAGCGCGATCATCGCGAGCAGCGTCACCACGAACGGGAAGGCCCCGATCACCACGTCGTTGAGGGAGCCGCGCCCCCGCACGCCCTGGATGACGTAGAGGTTGACGCCGATCGGCGGGGTGATGAGCGCCGTCTCCAGCATCAGCATCATCAGGATGCCGAACCAGACGAGGTCGTAGCCGAGCGCGGCGACCACCGGCGCCATCAAGGGCGTGAAGATCAGCATCAGGGAGAAGTTCTCCATGAAGCAGCCCAGAATCAGGAACGAGGCGATGATCACGCACAGCGTCTGCAGCGGTGTGAGGCCGAGGTTCAGGATGAAGTCGTTGAAGAGCTGCGTGAGGCCGACCATCGCCAGCACCAGGTTGAGGAAGACCGCGGCCAGCACGATCAGCATCACCATGGCGGTGGTGCGCATGGCGCCCTGCACCGCCATCTTCAGCATCTCCACGTTGAGCCGCCCGTACCACGCCGCGAGCGCGAGGGAGGCGACGACGCCGAAGGAGGCGGCCTCGGTCGGCGTCGCGACGCCCGCGTAGATGGTGCCCACCACGATCACGAAGATCGCGAACGGCGGCAGGAGGTCCGGCAGCGCCTCGACGCGCTGCCGCCAAGTAGAGCGCCGCCGTTCCCCGCCCCAGGACGGGACGAGGGTCGAGGCGATCAGCACCGTCAGCATGAACAGGGCGGCGAGGATCAGCCCCGGGATGAGCCCGGCGAGATAGAGCTGCGGCACCGAGGTGTTGGTGAGGAGGCCGTAGACGATGAGGTTGATGGACGGCGGGATCAGGATCCCGAGCGTCCCGCCCGCGGCGAGGGTGCCGAGGAAGAGGGGCTTGTTGTACTTGCCCCGCTCCATCTCCGGGACGGCGACGGTGCCGACCGTGGCGGCCGTCGCGATGGACGAGCCGGAGGTGGCGGCGAACAGGGTGCAGGCCCCGATGTTGGAGTGCATCAGCCCGCCCGGCAGCCACGTCAGCCAGTGGGAGAGAGCGGCGTACATGCGCTCGGCGATGCCCGTCCGCAGCATGATCTCGCCCATCAGGATGAAGAGCGGGACGGCGATCAGGAGGAAGTCGATCCCGTTCTGCCAGACCACGTCGCCGATCGCGAGATGGATCGGCATGGGCGAATAGACGAGGGCGAGGATCAGGGCGAGGATGCCGAGGACCGCGGCGATCGGCACGCTGAGGGCGATCATGCCCAGAAGCAGGGAGGCGGCGGTTCCGAGCATCTACTGAAGCACCCTTTCCCGTTGCGGCGCCTCGCCGTGGGCCTTCTCCCCGGGGGGCGTTCCGCCCGGGGCGAACCCTTCCTCGCGGATCTCCTCCTCGATGGTGGGCGTCCCGGCGAGCGCCTGGACCCGCTGGAGGTCGCGCCGGAAGAGAGCCTGGACCACCGCGAGGACGAGGAGGAGGAGGCAGCCGCAGAACAGGAGCCACCCGGCCACCCAGAACGACTGGGGGATGACGAGGGGGACGTGGAGCGGCGTCACCGACAGCTTGTTGATGGACCAGGAATCGAGGACGAGGGCGACCCCGCGCCAGGTCACGATGCCCGCGAAGATCGACAGGAGGACGAGGCCGAGAAGGTCGAGGGAGGCCTTCGCGGGCCGCGGCAGGAGCATGTAGACGGCGTCGATCCGAACGTTCGCCCGGTGCAGGAGGGCGTAGGGCAGGGACCAGGCGGTGGCGATGCCGAACAGGTAGCCGGAAATCTCGTCCGCGCCGCCGAGGGTGGTGTTGGCGAAGGTGCGGATGAGGACGTCGAAGGTGACCATGAAGGCCGCGAAGATCATCATGGCGCCGCTCGCCCACACGGCGTAGAGCGACAGCCGGTTCGCGCCTTTCACCAGTCGGTCGAGCATGGAAGCGTTCGCTCCGCGGGAGCCTCGCCCGCGACGGGCGGGGAAGGAGGACGGGAAAGGCCCGCCGCCCCGGCGCCACGGGGCGCGGGGCGGCAGGGGGCCGTCAGGATTCGGGCGCCGACAGGCCCGCGGCCTTGCCCGCGGTCTCGTTCCAGGTGGGCACGCACTCGGGGCAGCGGCTCGCCCACTCGGCGAGGACCGCCTCGTCGAGGATCGACTTGTGCTTCTCGAGCGCCGTGCCGTCGAGGTCGACGAGGGTCGCCCCGCCCGGCTCGCCCGCGGGGCAGGGGCCGCTCGTGAGGCAGGCGACGCCGTTGGCGTCGTCGTCGCGGGCGACGGCCCACGCCTCGGCCTCGAGCTTGTCGAACGCCTCCTGCATGACCGCCTTCGTCTCCTCGTCGAGGCGGGCCCACTTCTCGCTGTTCACCGCGAGGAAGGAGATGGAATAGGCGAGCTTGGCGTTCATCACGTGGTCGATCACCTCGTGCCAGTTGCCGCGGTAGGCGGACATGGCGTCGGTGATCGCGCAGTCGACGACGCCCTTCTGGAGGGCGGGCAGCACCTCGCCGAAGGACATGGTCACGCTGGTGCCGCCCGCACCCTCCACGTAGTCGCCCAGCGAGGCGGAGTGGACGCGGATCTTCTTGCCCGCGAGGTCCTGCGGGCCGGAGATCGGCGAGGTGCAGTAGACGAGGGACGGCGGCCAGGGATAGAGTGCGACGACGGTGGCGCCGAACGTCTCCTCGAAGGTGTCGACGAGGACGGGCCGGTACGCCTCGACGATCTTCTCCAGCGTGTCGAAGTCCTGGGCCATGCCAGCGAGGTCCGCCGCCTCGATGAGGCCGTTGCCCGCGGCCACGTAGCCGACGAGGCCGTGGGCGAAGTCGAACACGTTGAGCTGCAGGAGGCGGATGATCTCGTATCCCTTGAGGCCCGCGGCGGAGATGGAGACGATCTCGCCGGTGATCTTGCCGTCCGACGCCTCGACGAGCCAGTCCTGCCAGAGCGGCTGCTCGAGCGCGTTCCAGGGGGTGAGGCTGCTCCAGGTGCCGACGACCTTGAAGGACTGGTCCGGCATCTCGGCGTGGCCGGGCACAGGGGTGCCGACCACGAGGGCGCTCGACAGCGCCGCGGCACACATCAGGCGGGACAGGGCCATGGGTTCAGCCTCCTCTGGATCGAAAGGGCGGACCCGGCGCCCCGGGACCGCTGGATGGCGGATATTTCATCTCACGCAAATGTCTTGCAGATCTTTCCGGCTGCCCCCGGCGCCGTCAACGCGATCCCTGCGGAAATGGAGGGCAGCGGGCGACCATAAATTCCGCTTGTCGATCAAATCGGGCGCAGGCCGCGCCGGGGCTGCCCCCGGGGCTCCCGTCACGGTCCGGCTGCCCCGGACGGCGTCCCGACGCCGTTCGCGGCGCGCATCCGGAGGAAAACTCCACCGTTCCCTCGCCCGGAATCGGCCGTGCGCGGTTGCTTTCCGCCCGGAAAGCCTGCACCAAGTCCGACGCCCGCTGCACGGTGCCGATGGCCGGCGACTCGCGGGATCGAGAAGGGGATCTTGGGATGAACAAGAACGAGCTCGTCGCGGAGGTTGCGGAGAAGGCCTCGCTCAAGAAGGAAGAGGCGACCAAGGCGGTCGATGCCACCTTCGAGGCCATCGTCGGGGCGCTCAAGGGCGGCGACGAGGTCCGCGTGACCGGCTTCGGCACGTTCTGGGTGTCCGAATCGGCCGAGCGCCAGGGCCGCGACCCGCGCACCGGCAACCCCATCACCATCGCAGCGTCCAAGTCGCCAAAGTTCCGCCCCGGCAAGCCCTTCAAGGACACCATCAACAGCTGACGCCCGCAGGCCGCGCCTTACGGCCCACGGCGACCCCGGATTCGTTCCGCCCCCGCCGGCGCGTCCCCGGGGCGATTCGGCCTGCGCGCGGCGACGACGCCCCGGCTCGCACGGGCGCGCCGCGGACGCCGCCGCGAGGCCGTGCGCAAGGAGGCGCCGGGCGGGCGGACGGGGGGAGCGGGATGACGGCGGTCGCCCTCGAGGGGGTCTCCAAGGCGTTCGACGGGGAGGCCGTGGTGCGCGCGGTCGACCTCGACGTGCCCGCGGGCGGGTTCCTCGCCCTCCTCGGGCCCTCGGGCTGCGGCAAGACCACCCTCCTCAGGATGATCGCCGGGTTCGAGACCGTGACGGCGGGCACGATCCGCCTCGGCGGCGAGCCGGTATCGACGCCCGGCCGCCACCTGCCGCCCGAGGACCGGCGGGTCGGGATCGTCTTCCAGTCCTACGCCCTGTGGCCCCACATGGACGTGGCGGCGAACGTCGCCTACCCGCTCAAGGTGCGCGGTCTCAGGGGCGCCGCCCTCGCCGGGCAGGTCCGGGACGCGCTCGCGGCCGTGGGTCTTTCGGCCTTCGGGGAGCGGCGGCCCGCCGACCTGTCGGGCGGCCAGCGCCAGCGGGTCGCGCTCGCCCGCTGTCTCGCCATGGGCGCGGGCCTCGTCCTCCTCGACGAGCCGCTCGCCAACCTCGACGTGCACCTGAGGGCGGCGATGGAGGACGCCTTCGCCGACTTCCACGCCCGCACCGGCGCCACCATGGTCTACGTCACCCACGACCAGTCCGAGGCGATGGCCCTCGC
>CAZJNX010000232.1:0-6937 GCA_964547415.1 uncultured Hyphomicrobiales bacterium | reverse complement strand
CTCCGCGCCATGGTCCGCGACGCTACGCCGCTTCGCGACCGGGCGACGACACGCTCACTCCGATGCCCGGGACGGACGGTGGCATGAAGCACGAGGCGGCGCGGGAGGCGAGGGAGCGTGCCACACCCGGGCAATCCGCCGAGCAGGGTGGCGGGGACGATCGCGCCGACGCCGGGAACGCCCGAGCGCAGCCGCGCCCGCGGGGCAAGGTCGCGGCCGTGGGAGCTGGGGTCCGCGCGCCCCTCACCCATCGCCGCGCGCGCGGCATCCCGCCACGTCTGCCCCCTTCTTGCCGTGCCCGCGCTCCACCCCTTCCCCGGCATCACCATGAGCGTGTGCAACCTCAGGCCCGACAGCCGCGGCACGGTGCGCCCGGACCGGGCGCCGGCGCGCGGCGGAAGACCAGCCGGGCGCCGTCGCCCGCCCGCTTCTCGTCATCCTCCGCGCCATGGTCCGCGACGCTACGCCGCTTCGCGACCGGGCGACGACACGCTGGCCCCGATGCCCGGGACGGGCGAGCGCCGCGCGCGGGAACACGAAAAAAGGGGCCCGGCCGAAGAGGCCGGGCCCAAGTCGAGGGAGGAGCAACACGACGAAGGCTTCAGGGAAGCGCACCGCAGGATGACACGGCCTCGCCAGCAGGGGATAAGTCGGCGAGACCGGCCACCTCCCCGACGGGCCGGACAGGCCCGCCGGAGTTGCAGGTGCACATTGTCACGGGTTGCTTGCGCGAGCCTTGGCTCGTCACCGCGAGACCGATGTCTTCGAACGGCGTTCGCCACGAGATCGGAAACACCTTTCGCCGCAACGCGCCGCGTCGGGGCGGTGGCCGCGGAATCGCGCGGCGGACTCGGGCCAGCAGCCCGCCTCCCGGAACGAAAGTGGGCCCGGCCGATGGCCGGGCCCCAAGTCGCGGGAGGAGCAACATGACGAAGGCTGGAAAGCCCGCACCCGGGGCCCGCCGTCACCTTCCGGCGATCGACCGTGGCACTCGGGCAAGCCGACCGGAAGCGACCCCGCCAGCAGTTGCACCCCCCTTGTGCCCCATCGCGTGGCCACGGTCCTTGACCCGGGTCAAACGGCCGCCGCCGCGACCGATCGCCGAGAAAAAAAGGCCCGACCGAATGGCCGGGCCCAGTGAAGAGGGAGGAGCAACACGGCGAGGCTTCAGGGAAGCCCACCGCAGGTCGGATCGCCGGGTGCGGGTTGCAGCGCGACGATCCGCAACCAAGTAGACACGATTCGCACCGCATCCACCAGGAGTTGCACCCCTTCGCTACCACCACTGGCTGTCCCGAGCCTTGACCTCGATCAAGCACGAGGGCGGCCGCCCCTTGCGGAAACGGCATCGCACCGGGGTTGCAGGCTCTTGCGGGAGGCGGCCGCGCCGGTCGCGGGCACGGGTGGCCGGCACACGCCGGGTCAACGCGGGGACGGCCGCCGACGACAACCTGTGGATGAAGTCGCGACGAACCGGAGGCCCCTGGACACCGGGCGCTCCGGGGCGATGGCGCGAGGCGCCGTGGCGGAGCGACCCGGCGCCTCGGCGGCCGACGAGGCGCGGCCCGTGCCGGGCAGCCCCGGACGCGACGGGCCTAGCGGGGGCGTGCGAAGATCACGATGGAGGGACGCTCGAACCGGTCGGTACTTATGAAGCCCGCGCCGTCCGGCCCGAACCGGGCCGGGTCGCTGCCCACGAGCTTGCCGGACAGGACGAGGGTCTCGCCGCCGAGCTGGCCATGACGGTTGGGGTGGCGGAGCTCGGCGAAGCCGAAGTCCTCCACCGCCTCCGACGCCACGAGGAGATCGGGATCCGACTGGTCGGGCGCGAACAGGAGGGGGCGGGCCGGAAGGCGCGGCACCAGCGCCAGGAGCGGATCGGCCCCCTCCACCGTCCCGGCCGCCGGCGAGGCGGAGCCGGACGGAACCGCCCGCCGCGCCGGATCGAGAAGGCGCGCCGTCTGGTCCATGGCCGCGAGCGCGTCGGCCGGGCTCGCGTCGGCGACGGGGTCGGCATAGCCGAGCGCCCCCGCCGCGCCGACCGCCTCGCCCCGGGCGGCCACCTCGACCGGGCCGTCCGCCCGCTCGGGGCGACGGTCCGGATAGTAGCGGGACGGCGCGATGCGCGGCACCGGCGGCGCCTCCGCCGCGTCGGGCCCGGATTCGTCGTCCTCGACGGCAGTGGGCGTCGCGGCGCCCGCGGGCGCGAGCGTGCCGGGGCGGGGCCGCGGCAGGGCCGGCGCCTCGGTGCGCGTGGGCGGGCTCGCGGCGGCGACCACCGTCTCGCGCGGGCGCGCTTCCCGCTGCGGCGCGGCCGGCGCGTCCCCGGTGGCCTCGCCGTCGCCGCCGTTACCCGACAGGCGGTCGACGAGACCGCCGATGGACACCTCCGGCAGGGGCACGGACGGCAGCTGCGGCAGGCGCGGGAGGGAGAGGCCGCCTCCCTCGTCCCCGTCGCCCGCCTCCCCGTCCGCGGAGGCCGCGCGCTCGGGCACCGTCGGGCGGCTCGCCCGCTCGATCGCCCGGTCGATGTCCGTGCCGTCCTGCCGGTTGAGGAGCGCGGTCACCACCTGCCGGCCCTCGCCGCCGCCCGAGTCCGGACGGATCACGCCGCGGTTGGGGTCGACCTCCGCGCCGCGGTTGCCGCCACCGCCCCGGGCGAACGCGAGGAGGCCCCCGCCCCCGCCCCCGTCGAGCCGCGCGAGCCGGCCGGCCTTCTCCGCCGCCTTCGCCGCCTCGTAGTTCTTCAGCGGCTTGCCGTCGGACGGCAGGTGCAGCGTCTTGCCGTCCGGGAACAGGCGGGCGAGCTGGCTGCGGCTCATGCGCGGCCAGCTGCGCACCGAGCCCGTGTCGAGGTGGACGAACGGCGTCCCGGAGCGGGGATAGTAGCCGACGCCCCCCACCTGCCGCTTGAAGGCGGCCTCGCGGATCTTCGCGCTCGGCACGCCCGGGATGTAGAAGTCGATCGCCTTGCCCGCCGTGTGCTGGCTGAAGCGGGCGACCCCGCGGGAGCGACGGCGCAGCATGTTGTTGGTCGCCGGCGAGCGGTAGGCCGAGACCACGTGGATCGGCTCGCGTGCGCCCACGTCCCGGTAGACGTGCCACAGGAGGTCGAACAGCTCCGGGTCGACCTTCGTCGCCTCGTTGCGCCGCCAGTCCCTCAGGAAACGGTTGAGCTCGTTGATGGCGGAGGGGACGTATCGGCCGTTGCGCTTGTAGACGACCTTCAGCCGCTCGCCGGTGTGGGTGAAGTAGAGGTTGAGCTCGCGCGAGGCCGCCTCGGCGACGGGCACGAGGGCTGCGACACAGAAGAGGCAGGCAGCGGCCCACAGGACGAGACGCGCGGGCAGGCCGGGGCGCCGCGTGCGGACCCGGTTGAACGGCGCCCTCTCGCTTGCGTCGGCGGCGGATACGGAACCGGTCAAGCTGTCACCCTTCGCTCCTGCACGCGGCGGCCCTTCCGGGCCGGATCCGCGCCCGCCTTCCGCGCGGGCCGGGGCGCCTGCCACCCATCGGCGGCGGCGGGCCGAGCTCCCTCCGGAGCCACCGGCTTCGCGGGCGACCCGGCACCCGGGTGCGATACCGCTCAAGGCTTAAGGAGCCTTTACCCGAGCGTTCCCGGCTTGCAAACAGGGCGTCGGACCCGCCCTCCCCCGGGCCCGCGGCTTTTTCCACCGGGTGTCGCCCGGATGCCGCACCGGAACCGCCGGAACAGGCGGGGCCTAGAAGCCGAGAGCCCGCTCCAGGCGGGCGTCGAAGCCGTAAAGGTCCCGGTGGCGGACGATCGTGCCGTCCGCCGTCGCCTCCCGCGTGAAGTAGGCGATGTGAACCGGGACCGGCACCTCGAGGTTCACCCAGCGCTGCCGGCCGCCCACCATCCCCTCGAGCGCCGCACCCGAGACCGAGGGCTCGCCCGCCAGCAGGGCACGGGCGAAGTCGAACGGCCGGTCGACCCGCACGCATCCGTGGCTGAAGGCGCGGACGGAGCGGTCGAACAGGTGCTTGTCCGGCGTGTCGTGGAGATAGACGGCATGGCGGTTCGGGAACATGAACTTCACCGCTCCGAGCGCGTTGCCCCGGCCCGGCCGCTGGCGGATCCGCACCTTGCGGAGCGTCGCCTCGCTCCAGCCGACCGCATGGGGGCTCACCACCCGCCCGTTCGACACCACCTCGTAGCCGCGCCGCGTCAGCCAGCCCGGGTTGCGCCGGATCGAGGGCAGGAGCTGGCTGGAGGCGATCGAATAGGGCACGTTCCAGTAGGGGTTGACCACGATGTGGTCCATGATGTCGGAGAAGACGGGCGTCGGATTGGCGGGCCGCCCGACGATCGCCCGCCCGCGCCAGGTGACCTCTGCGCCCGCGCGCACCTCCACGCGGAAGGCGGGGACGTTGACGAACACGTGCCGCTCCCCGAGGTCCCGCGGCAGCCAGCGGAAGCGCTCCATGTTGGCGACGAGCGAGGCCACCGGGTCGGCGTCGGCCGCCCCGTCGAGGGCGGCGCGCGTGCGCGGGCCGACGATTCCGTCGGCCACGAGGCCGTTCTCCCGCTGGAAGGCGCGCACGGCCTCGGCGAGGGCGGCGTCGAACACGGTGGGGTCGGTGCCGCGCAAGACCGTCTCCCCGAGGCGGGCGCGCAGGATCGCCACCTGGGGATGGACGACGCCGCGCCTCAGGAGCGGGCCGTCCGGCAGGCGGGGCGGCGCCTCCCCCCGCCTGTCGAGGGCCTTGCCGAGGGCCTGCCGCAGCGCCTCGAAGCCGGGGTGGGGCGGGTGGCTGCGAAGGAGGACGGCGGCGGGATCGGGCGCGTCGGCGAGGGCCGAGAGGACCGCCGCCGGGTCGGGCGCCGCGGGCGCCACGTCGATGATGCGGGAAAGCCGCCGCGGGTCCACCTGCCCGGCGGCGGCGTGGCGGGCGTAAAGGAGCGCGGCGGCGGCAAGCCGCACCTCCCGCCCGGCGCGGGCTTGCAGCGCACCCTCGCCACCCTCCCCGGACGCCGCGAGGCGCGCGGGCGAGGCGAGCGGGCGGGCCGCAGCGAGCGGGGGTGCGCCGTCCCCCCCGTCCGCCCGGACGATGGCGAGGTACCGCGCCGGATCGAGCCCGTGGGCACGGGCCGCGGCGAATGTGGCGAGGACGCCGTCCGCCCGCTCGTTCCAGCCCGCCTCCTCCGTCCATACCGGCCGGTAGCCGCGCGCGGCGTAGAAGGCGACGATCGCCTCGGCGAAGGCGCCGGCCTCCGGCCGCTCCCCGAGGGCGGCCGAGACCGCCCCGTCGGACAGGGCGGCGGCGAGGGCCGCCGGAAAGCGGTCGCCGGCGCGGGCCGCGACCGCGTCCGCTCCCGCGGCAGGATCGGCAAGGCCGAGCGGCCCCGCCCGCGCGCCGGACGCGAGCGCGGCCGCCACCAGCGCCGCGAGGACCGCCGTTCCCATCCGAGCCATCGCCATCGACCGGTCCCTCGCCACCCGGGGGTTGCGCCGCCCACCCGCGCATACACGCATGAATTGCATCGACCGGCAAGCCCCTTCCCCGCCGGTGCGGCCCTCGGCCACCCTCGGCGCCGCGGGGCTTGCAAGCCACGCCCGCCGGTGGCAGCGCTCGGCGGAACGGCGTATCACACGCGCCTGTTGCATGGCCGTCACAGCCGCGCCCCTTCGGCGCCGCGGCGCCCGCACCGGAGACAGTGAATGCCCGCACGCCTTCGCGACCTGTTCCGCCTGCCCCGCCAGACCGAGCAGGCCTCCGCCGCCGGGCGGCCCCTCGGCCGCCTGCCCGAATGGGACCTGTCGGACCTTTATCCGGCCATCGACGCGCCCGAGACCCGCGCCGACCTCGACCGCGTCCTGTCCGACGCGAAGGCCTTCGAGGCGGCGCACAAGGGCACCCTTCCCGGTCTCCTCGCCGAGGCGGACGGGGGCGAGCGCCTCGCCGCCCTCGTCGGCGCGTACGAGGCCCTCAGCGACCGGGTCGGCCGCCTCGCCGCCTTCGCCGGCCTCACCTACGCGGGCGACACAACGGACCCGGACCGCTCCAAGTTCTACGGCGACGTGCAGGACCGGCTGACGGCGGCGGGCGCCCATCTCCTGTTCTTCGAGCTCGAGCTCAACCGCATCGAGGACGGCGTCATCGACCGGGCGATGGACGCCTCCCCCGCCCTCGCGCGCTACCGGCCTTGGCTCACGGACCTGAGGCGCGAGAAGCCGTTCCAGCTGTCCGACGAGCTCGAGAAACTGTTCCACGAGAAGTCGGTGACGGCCCGCTCGGCCTGGGCGCGGCTGTTCGACGAGACCATCGCGGCGATCCGCGTGCCCCTCGACGAGGGCAGCGTGACGCTCGAGGAGGCGCTCAACCAGCTCCTCGACCCGTCCGAGACGCGCCGGCGCGCCGCCGCCGAGGGGATCGCGGGGGAGCTGTCGGCCCATTCCCGCGTCTTCACCCTGATCACCAACACCCTCGCCAAGGACAAGGAGATCGGCGACCGCTGGCGGGGCTTTTCCGACGTCGCCGACAGCCGCCACCTGTCGAACCGGGTGGAGCGGGAGGTGGTGGACGCGCTCGTGTCGGCCGTCACGGACGCCTATCCGCGCCTGTCCCACCGCTACTACGCCATGAAGGCGCGCTGGCTCGGCAAGGGCGTCCTCGAGTACTGGGACCGCAACGCGCCGCTGCCCGAGTCGGACGACCGGACGGTCAGCTGGGACGAGGCGCGCGAGACGGTGCTGTCGGCCTACGGCACCTTCTCGCCGGAGCTGCGCGCCCTCGCCGCCCGCTTCTTCGACAACGCCTGGATCGACGCGCCGGTGCGGCCGGGCAAGGCGCCGGGCGCCTTCTCCCACCCGACGGTGCCTTCCGCGCACCCCTACGTCCTCCTCAACTACATGGGCCGCACGCGGGACGTGATGACGCTCGCCCACGAGCTCGGCCACGGCGTGCACCAGATCCT
>CAZJNX010000231.1:0-6946 GCA_964547415.1 uncultured Hyphomicrobiales bacterium | reverse complement strand
GTGGATCGACCTCGCCTTGGTGAGCCCGAGCTCAAAAAACACAGTTGCCCCCCCGTTCGATCGCCGCGCCGGGATGGCGCCGCCGGAGCCGTGCCGACCGGCGCGCCCCGGCTCACCCGCCGTTCGCGGCCGCGGGAGCTTGCCAGGTCGCACCGACGGGAGCGGGGGGGGGCGCGCCGCGCTGGCGGTCTTGCCCCTCCCGCAAACCGGCCGGTCCGTGGCCATCCGGCCGCCTCGCTCCGCCGTCGCCCGGAGCCCGGCGCGAAGCGTCGGCGACGGGCCGATGCCGCCCCAGGTGGGCGACGAGCGCCGGTGCGAGGGCCCCCGGTGATCGCCGGAACGGCGGCGTCCTCGCCCTCGCACGCCCTGGCGCCCGCTAACCCGGCGTGCCCGACCGTTCCCCGGACGCACGCCAGCGGGGTTTCCCTCGCCCCGCTGGCCTTTGCGCCATCCGGCAACCCGTCCGTCCGCCGGGCGGACCAGGCCGCGAGGAAGCGCGACGTCCCCTTCATCCGGCCGGCCGATCCGAGGCCATCAGGCCGCCTCGCTCCTCCGTCGCCCGGAGCCCGGCGCGAAGCGTCGGCGGCGCACCGGTCCCGCCCCAGGTCGGCGACGAGCGCCGGCGCGAGGGCCCCGGTGATCGCCGGAACGGCGGCGTCCTCGCCCTCACACGCCCTGGCGCCCGCTAACCCGGCGTGCCCGACCGTTCCCCGGACGCACGCCAGCGGGGTTTCCCTCGCCCAGCTGATCGTTCCGCCATCCGGCAACCCGTCCGTCCGCCGGGAGGACCAGGCCGCGAGAGAGCGCGACGTCCCCTTCATGACGCCCACGCCGTTCCGTCCCGCGCACGGCGCGCCGGCGGCCAGGGGGGTGCCTCGCCGGCCCGGCCCCCGTGGCCCCGGTCGGCACCGCGGGTGCCGGGCATCCCCCGGGCGGCGGTGCGCGCGCGGAACGCGCCCGGCGATGCGGTGCGACGCGCGCCGCCGGCCGGCCGATCCGCCGCGGCCGGTGTCCGGCCCCGCCGCGGTCGAGGCGATCCGGCCGCCCGCGGGGGCCCGCGCGCGCAGGTCGATGGCGTCAGACGAACGCCACATCCGCCGGCGGGCGGGCGAGGCCCTCGATGACGAGGAAGGTGCCGCCCTCGAGGCGGACGTGGAGGTCGCCGTCGACGATGCGCCCGCGGACCACCTCGGCATGCACCTCGAGCCCGTCGCGCCGGTTCTCGTAGTCCTCGATGAGGAGCCGCCCCTCGTCCGCGCGGACCACGAACCTGTCCGCGCCGCGGCCGCCCGACAGGACGTCGTTCCCGCCGCCGCCCTCGATCCGGTCCGGCCCGCCGCCGCCCGCGATGGTGTCCGACCCCGCGCCGCCGACGAGGCGGTCGCCGCCGCCGTTGCCGAACAGGGCGTCGGCCCCGTCCCCGCCGAGCAGGACGTCCCGGCCGCCGCCGCCCGAGGCCGTGTCGTCGCCGCCGCCGCCGGTCAGCCGCTCCCTGCCGCCGCCGCCGTCGAGCTCGTCCCCGCCGCCGCCGCCGCCGAGCCGGTCGTTGCCGGTGCCGCCCGCCAGGACGTCCCCGCCAGCGCGACCTTCGAGGCGGTCGTTCCCGCCGCCGCCGGTCAGCCGATCCCTGCCGCCGCCGCCGTCGAGCTCGTCCCCGCCGCCGCCGCCGCCGAGCCGGTCGTTGCCGGTGCCGCCCGCCGGGACGTCCCCGCCAGCGCGGCCTTCGAGGCGGTCGTTCCCGGCGCCGCCCGTCAGTACGTTGGGCCCGCGGTCGCCGAACAGGCGATCGGCGGCAGAGCTGCCGACGAGATCCTCGATCGAGAAGTCGGTGTCGCCGGCCGCCTCGCCGGCGTTGCGGCCCGGCCGCCGCAGGTCGGCCAGCACGGGGTTCGCCGCGTCATCGTGGCCGGAGGCGTCCCGGCCCGGGCCGCCGATCAGGACATCCCCGCCCGGGCCGCCCACGAGGAGGTCCGCCCCCTCCCCGCCGTCGATGGTGTCGGCGCCAGCGCGGCCGCGGGCCGTCTCGTCGCCGGCGCGGCCGACGATGAGGTCCGGCCGGTCGCTGCCCGTCAGGAACCCGCCGCCGGGCTCGCCGACGAGGAGGGTGGCGCGGCTCGGCGCGAGGTTGCCCACGGGCACGACCGCGCCGCCGATTTCCAGGAACTCCATCCCGACGAGCCGGTCGACGCCGCCGCCCGGCGCGTAGACGAGGCGTTCGCCCGGCGGCGCGAGGAACACCTGGACGAAGGCGGGATCGGCGGCGAAGACGGCGACATCCCCCGGTCCGGCGCCGAACGCGCCGCCGTTGCCGCCGCCGAAGAGCTGGTCGAAGCCCGGGCCGCCCTGGAGGCGGTCGCTGCCGTCGTAGCCGATGAGGACGTCGTCGCCGGCCCCGCCGAGGAGCGTGTCGGCCTCCGAGCCGGGGGTTGCGCTGCCGTGGATGGTGTCGGCGAAGGGCGAGCCGATCACCGCCTCGATCCCGCCGACCTGCAGGCCGCGCGCCGCACCGCCGCTCTGGTCGCCGTCGAGGAAGTTGAGATCGACGGCGACGGGGCCGGGCGCGTCGGCGTAGGACAGGGTGTCGATGTCGCCGCGGCCGGTGCCCCCGTCCGTCACCGTGTCGAAGAGCTGGCCGGGCGTGCCGGGGAGGTAGAGGTCCGAGCCCTCGCCGCCGTTGAGGCCGTCGCTGCCGGCGCCGCCGTCGAGGGTGTCGTCCCCGGCCGCCCCGTCGAGGAAGTCGTCGCCGCCGAGGCCCACGAGCACGTCCGGCCCGTCGAAGCCGGCGAGGGACTGGCCCGCGTCCGAGCCCGTGTAGACGTGGGAGAACTGGCTGAAGAAGGCGCGGGAGGGGCCGACGTCGCGGTTCGCGAAGCTCGCGAGGATGCTCTGGCTGAGGGCGACGGCGGACAGGGGCTCGGTCTCGACCGTCCCGCTGAGGATGAGGGCCTCCATCCGGCCGAAGTCCTCGAGCGCCGCCTCCCGCTGCTCCGGCGTCGGGTCGCTCGACAGGACACGCGACAGAAGCGGGTTGAAGAGGACCTCGAAACCCGTGATCGTGCCCGCGGTGAAGACGGGGATGGTCGCCCCGAAGCCGAGGTCGCGCTCCTCCACGGCGAGGCCGGTGCCGGCGAATCGGATCTCCCCGAGGAAGATGGGCGAGCGGAAGACGGCCCCGGTGGGGCCCGTCTCGACCGCCGCCGGCGGGTTGAGGGGCAGGCCCGTCGGGATGCCGAGGGTGCCGAACCAGCCGTCGACGCCGATGAACATGTCGATCGAGTTGTTCCGGAAGGTCCCGGTCCAGGCCATAGCGCACCGCTCCCGCGGTTCGGCTCCCCCCGCTCCTCCATGGCACGGCGCGCCGGCCCGCACCAATCCTCCGAAGGGCGTGCCCCGGGCGGCCGCGCGGGAGCGCCCGCCTCAGACGCCGTCCGGGACACCGGCCGGGACGTCGTCCTTCGGCCGCGCCATGATGAGGACCCAGTAGCTCACGTAGCGGCCGCGGTCGGCGAGGACGAGGCCGATCCCCATGCGGGTCACGTTGGGGTTGAGGAGGTTGCGCCGGTGGCCGCGGGAGTTGCGCCAGCCCTTCATGGCGAGCTCGAGGGTCGGGTAGCCCGCGCCGAGGTTCTCCGCCGCCGCCACGTGGGCGTAGCCCGCGCCCTCGAGGCGGCCGAGGAGGCCGTCCCGGGTGTGCATCTCGGTCTTCAGCTGGTCGCGGCTCGCCATCACCCGCGCCGTGTCCCGGGCGATGGCGTTGAGCCGCGGGTCCACCGTGAGGGGGGCGCGCCCGCGGGAGAGGCGGAAGGCGTTGACGAGCCGCGCGGCCTCGGCCGGGTCGACGCGCGTCTCCCGCGCCTGGGCGGGCACGGAGCGGAAATCCTCGCCCGGGGCGAAGCCGCAGGCGGCGAGGAGCGGGGCGAGAAGGAGGACGAGGAGCGCGAGGCCCCCCAAGCGTGCCCGTCCCATGGCTTCGCCTCCATTCCCCTTCCCGCGACCGGGGCCCCCTAGCACGCCCGCCGGCCGCCGCCCATCGCCCCGGCGCGGGCCGCCCCCGTCGTTCGCTCGGCGGCAACTCTCAGTTCATCACCTACCACGGCCGGGCGGCGGCCCTACTTCGCCGCTCACGGACGCGGACACCGTCCTCCCCGCGACCGATCCCGAAGACACGACGAAGACACGACAGACGAGAGGGTCACTTCATGCGCGCACATCTCGCCGCCGCCATCGCGCTCGCCGCCGTGCCGTTCGCGGCCCCCGCTAGCGCCGAGACGCTCGACATCCCCGCCGGCACCTACGCCGTCGACGAGACGCACCTGTCGGTGCTGTGGAAGGTGAGCCACCTCGGCCTTTCCAACTACACCGGTCAGTTCGACCCCGCCGAGATCGACGCCACCATCGTCCTCGACCCCGAGAACGTCGAGAACTCGACGGTCACGGTCACGATCCCGGCAGCGGCCGTCCTCACCAACTTCCCGGGCGAGAAGGACTTCGAGGCGGAGATCGCGTCCGACATGTTCCTCGACGCGGCGAACCATCCCGAGATCACCTTCACCTCCACCGACATCGAGGTGACGGGCGAGAACACGGCCGAGATCACCGGCGATCTGACGCTGAAGGGCGTCACGTTGCCCGTCACCCTCGATGTGACGCTGAACGGCGCCATGACCCACCCGATGGCGGGCGTGCCGGCCCTCGGCGTGTCGGCGACCGGCTCCATCCAGCGCTCGGACCACGGCGTCACCACCCTCGTCGGCCCGGTCGGCGACACGGTGGCGATCCTGATCGAGGCCGAGTTCCTGAAGGCGGACTGACGCGCCTTCCGCCGCCGCCCCTTGCCCGGGGCGGCCGGGCGATGCAAACGGGCCGCGGTGCCGGGGGCCGGTGCCGCGGTCCGTCACGACGACGGGCCGAAGGACAAGCTTGGGGCGACCATCCATGGCTACCGAAGATCGGCACCCGGCGGTGCGGCGCTACACGCTCGGCGCGATCGCGCTCCACTGGGCGATCGCGATCCTGATCCTCGTCCAGATCCCGCTCGGCTACTGGATGGTGGAGATCGCCGCGCGCGGCTCCGCGGCCCAGTACGACGCCTACCAGATCCACAAGTCGTTCGGGATCCTGGTCCTCGTCCTGTCCGTCGGGCGCGTCCTGTGGCGCCTGTTCAACCCGCCGCCGTCGATGCCCTACGACATGCCCGGCTGGGAGCGGCTGTCGGCGAAGGCGGTGCACGTCCTGTTCTACGCGCTCATCTTCCTCATTCCGCTGTCGGGCTGGCTCCTCGTGTCCACCTCGCGGATCGAGGTGCAGACGGTGCTCTTCTTCATGCCGCAGCTGCCCTGGCCCCACATCCCGGTGCCGGACGGGGCGCGCCACACGGTCCACGCGGTGAGCGAGGTCGCCCATGTGTGGCTGTCCTACGGGGCGGCGGCCCTCGTCGTCCTGCACGTGGGCGCGGCGCTGAAGCACCAGTGGAAGGGCGAGAACGTGATCGGGCGGATGCTGCCGGAGATGATGGGCCGCATCGCCGAGGCGCGCCGGTCCTACGGCTACGCGGCGACCCTTTCGGTCATGGTCCTCGCCGCGGCCGCCGCCATCGGCTGGGGTACCCTGCAGACCCGCGCCGCCGGCGAGACGACCACCCTCGCCCTCGCCTCCGACCGCGAGACCGCCACCGACGCGGCCCCCGCCGCGGGCGGCCGGGCGGACACCACGACAACGACCGCCGCCGCGGACGACGCCGCCGCGGGCGGCGGCACGGCCGACGCGGGCGCCGGATCGACGCCCGGCGCCCCCTCGGCCGACGGATCCGCCGAGACCGGCGATGCTGCGCGCGCGTCGGGCGGCGATGCGGCGAGCGACAACGCTGGCGGTGGCGGAAACGGCACGACCACGGCCGGGGACTCCGGCGGGACGGGCGTTGCGCCCGACCCGGTCACGGACACGAGCGGCGGGGTCGCCGAGGCCGCGCCCGAGGTCGGCGGGGACGAAGGCGCCGCCCCGGCGGCGGCGGGCACCGAGGCGGACGGCACGGTCGGCCCCGCCGCCCCCGCGACGGCCGCCGAAGCCGACCCGACGCGGGCCGAGACGCCGGACGGCGCGCCCCTCGTGGTGCGGCCGGAGGGCGCCGGGACGGCCGAGCCGAACGAGGCGGCCCCCGCCGCCGACACGCTTCCCGCGCCCGACATGCCGCGCGAACCGGTGATGGAGAGCTGGCAGGTCGATCCGGCGCGCTCGAGCCTCACCTTCACCTTCGCCTTCGCCGGCCGCGAGGTGACCGGCACCATCGCCGACTGGTCGGCCGACATCGTGTTCGACCCCGAGAGCCTCGGCACGTCCTCCATCAGCGTCCTCATGAAGATGAACTCCGCCTCTGTCTCGGGCGGCGACATCACCGAGGCGCAGCTCAAGGGGGGCGACGGGTTCGACACCGCCGCGTTCGGCGCGGCCGAGTTCTCCTCCACCGACATCCGCCAGACGGGCGAGGGCAGCTATGTTGCGGACGGGACCCTCACCATCCGCGGCGTCTCGAACCCGTTGTCCCTGCCGTTCACGCTGACGATGGCGGACGGCGTGGGCACCGCCGAGTCGACGGCCGAGGTGGAGCGGCTCGCCTACGACATCGGCCGCTCCAACGACCCCTCGGGCGACAACCTGCCGCTGAAGATCGCCGTCAGCGCGCGGGTGACGGCAAAGGCGCCCGCCGCCATCGCCGAGCGCTGAGGCCCGCGCGGGGCCGCCGGGGAGCGAAACGGACGCCCCGGCGGTCCGCTTGCGGCCCATGGGGCACCCCCTTATATCCTGGGCTGATCCGCCGCCCGGGCGGAGCTGATTTTTTCAGTCTGCGAAGCGGGGACCGACCGACGGCCGTCGCCCTCGTCTGGATGCCACCCCGGGTCCAGTCGGTCTGCCAGAAGGAGAGACAGTCATGAGCAAGGTCATCGGCATT
>CAZJNX010000230.1:0-6947 GCA_964547415.1 uncultured Hyphomicrobiales bacterium | reverse complement strand
GGTCGCCGGCAAGCAGGACATGCGGCTGAAGCACATCGAGTTCGTCGCCCTGGAGCCCGACCGGGCGCTCGTGGTGCTCGTGGGCGAGGACGGGCAGGTGGAGAACCGCCTCGTGGGCCTGCCGGCGGGGCTGCCCCCGTCGGCCCTTGTGGAGGCGTCCAACTACCTCAACGGCCACATCCGCGGAAAGACGCTGTCGGAGGCGCGCGGGATCATCGAGCGGCTGCGGCGGGAGACGCAACAGGAGGTGGACGAGCTGACGAAGAAGCTCGTCGACACGGGCATCGCCACCTGGGCCGGCGCCTCCTCGGCGGACGCGGGCAGCCTCATCGTCCACGGCCGCGCCAACCTCCTGTCGGAGGTCGAGGCGCGGGAGGACCTCGAGCGGATCCGCCAGCTGTTCAACGACCTCGAGACCAAGAAGGACATCCTCCAGCTGATCGGCCTCGCCGAGGAGGGCGACGGGGTGCGCATCTTCATCGGCTCGGAGAACAAGCTCTTCTCCCTGTCGGGCTCGTCGCTGGTGGTCGCGCCGTGGCGGGACCGGCAGAACCGCGTCGTCGGCGCCCTCGGCATCATCGGTCCGACGCGGATCAACTACGCGCGGGTGATCCCGATGGTGGACTACACGGCCCAGCTCGTCGGCCGCCTGATGAAACAGTGATCCGGGCGGCACGCTGTGGCCGCAAAGCCACGGGCAACCCTCGCCCTGTTCAAGCGTTTCGGAGCGGTGTACTGTCGCAAACGGGGCCGCACGCGCGGCCCTCCCGCCATCCTCCGGCGTCCGCCGGCCATCAGACGACTCCCGGGGAGGGGAGCCGCCATGAAGACGACCCCGACGATGATCCGCGCCGCCGCTGTCGCGGCGCTCCTCGCCCCCGCGCTCGCGGCGGCCCCGGCCTCGGCCCAGGACCGGCAGGTGCCCGAGATCACGGTCACCCCGTCGGGCCCGGGCGGCACCGGCAACTACGGCGCCTACGGCCGGCAGCTCCCGGGCGTCTACATGCTAACGAACAACGGCCTGCCGACGACGCCGACCATCAACGAGGGCCAGGTGCGGCTGCCGAACAACGAGGTTCTGGTCAACCGCTACACCTACCAGCGGACGCTGCCGTGGCTCGACGCCTGGCACGGCACCATCGGCCCCGGCATCCCCTTCTGAGGCTCGATCCCCGGCGGCCATGCCCGGCGCGCATGGCCGGACGGCAGGGGTGCCTGACACGTTCCCGTGTCAATCCGGCACGATCTCGGCTAGGAATGACGGACGTGCCGGCAGGGACGGCGAGAGGTTCCCGCGCCGGCACGACGTGGTGCCGTCCCCGAGACGCGAGAGTGTTTCGATGTCCTTCCTGTCCGACAGCCTCGCCCGCGTGAAGCCCTCCGCCACCATCGCGGTCACCAACATGGCCGCGGAGCTCAAGCGCGCGGGCCGCGACGTGATCGGGCTCGGCGCCGGCGAGCCCGACTTCGACACGCCCGAGAACATCAAGGAAGCGGGCATCCGCGCCATCCGCGAGGGGCGCACCAAGTACACCGCGGTCGACGGCATCCCGGAGCTGAAGCAGGCGATCTGCGACAAGTTCGCCCGCGAGAACGACCTCGCCTACGAGCCCGGGGAGGTGACGGTCGGCTCGGGCGGCAAGCAGGTCATCTACAACGCCCTGATGGCGACCCTGAACCCCGGGGACGAGGTGATCGTGCCCGCCCCCTACTGGGTGAGCTATCCGGACATGGTGCTGCTCGCGGGCGGCGAGCCGGTGACGGTCGAGGCCCGTCTCGAGGACGGCTACAAGCTGCGCCCGGAGGCCCTCGAGGCCGCGATCACCCCGCGGACCAAGTGGATCATCCTCAACTCGCCGTCGAACCCCTCGGGCGCGGCCTGCACGCGGGCGGAGCTGAAGGCGCTCACCGACGTGCTCGTGCGCCACGAGAACGTGTGGGTGCTGACGGACGACATGTACGAGCACCTCGTCTACGACGACTTCGTGTTCCACACGGTCGCCGAGGTGGAGCCGGCCCTGAAGGACCGCACGCTGACGATGAACGGCGTGTCGAAGGCCTACTGCATGACCGGCTGGCGCATCGGCTACGCCGCCGGGCCGCAGCCGCTCGTCAAGGCGATGGCGAAGATCCAGTCCCAGTCCACCTCGAACCCCTGCTCCATCTCCCAGTGGGCGGCGGTCGAGGCGCTGTCGGGCCCGCAGGACTTCATCGACGAGAACAACCGCGTCTTCCGCGAGCGGCGGGATCTCGTCGTCTCCATGCTCAACCAGGCGAACGGGATCTCCTGTCCGACGCCGGAGGGCGCCTTCTACGTCTTCCCGTCCTGCGCGGGGACGATCGGGCGCACCGCCCCGTCCGGCAAGCGGATCGAGACCGACGAGGACTTCGTGAAGGAACTCCTCGACGCGGAAGGGGTGGCGGTCGTCCACGGGTCCGCCTTCGGCCTCGCCCCCCACTTCCGGATCTCCTACGCCACCTCCACCGCTGCGCTGGAGGAGGCGTGCACCCGCATCCAGCGCTTCTGCGGCCAGCTGTCCTGAAGCCGGCCCCGCCGCCTCGGCGGTCCGGCCCGTGCGGAGACACCCGATGATCAAGACGATGCTCGCAAGCCTCGCCGTCGCCGTGGCCGTCGGCCTCACCGGTGCCGCCTCCGCCCAGGAGCGCGTGCGGATCGGCGTCCTCGAATGCCTCGTGGCCGGCGGGGCGGGCTTCATCTTCGGCTCCTCGAAGGAGCTCGGCTGCACCTATCGCCCCGCGGGCGGCGGCGCGCCGGAGCGCTACACCGGCACCATCAACCGCTTCGGCATCGACATCGGCGCCACGTCGGCGAGCGAGATCGTATGGGGCGTGCTCGCCCCCACCAGCCAGCTCGCCCCCGGCGCGCTCGAGGGGACCTACGTGGGCGTCGGCGCGGAGGCGACGGCGGGCGTGGGCGTCGGCGCGAACGCCATGGTCGGCGGCTTCGACCGCTCCATCATGCTGAACCCGCTGAGCGCCCAGGCCCAGACCGGGGTCGACATCGCCGCCGGCATCGCCGGCATGACGCTCCGCGCCGTCCGGTAGCCGCGGCCGGCAGACGCGGGCGGCGGCCCCCGCCGTCGTGGGCGGCCGCAACCGATCCCCCGGCGGGGCGGTTCTCGAACAGTGCCCACGGGATGCCGCGGAGCGGCCGTCCCGACGCCAAGGGTCCCCGCACCGGCGTCCGCCGGCGGCGCGGCCCGCAGGACCCCATCCAGCCGGGAGCCATTCCCATGCGCATCCGCCTTCTCCTCGTCGCCCTTCTCCTCGTCGGTCTCGGCGCGCCCGCGGCCAACGCCGCCTTCACCTTCCGCCTCGGCATTCTCACCTGCAACATCGAGGGCGGGGCGGGCTTCATCGTCGGCTCGCGCAAGCTGCTCGCCTGCACATACCGCCCGGCCGGCAACGCCCCGCGTGAGATCTACGACGGGTCGATCACCAAGATCGGGGTGGACATCGGCGCCACCGGGGGCACCGCCCTCGCCTGGCTCGTGCTCGCCGCCACCAACCAGCTCACGCCGGGCTTCCTCGAGGGCCGCTATTTCGGCGTGACGGCCGAGGCGACGCCGGGCGTCGGCGTGGGCGGCAACGTCCTCATCGGCGGGTTCGACCGGTCCATCGTCCTGCAGCCCATCAGCGTGCAGGGCCAGGTGGGCGCCAACGTGGCCGCCGGCATCGCAGGGATGCGCCTCATCAGCCCGCCGCCCGCCCCGCCCGCCGGCGTCTACAAGCGCTGACGCCCGGGCCGTCGCCGGCCGGCAGGTCCGCCGCATTCACCAGTCGGCGGGTCGCGGATGGCGCCGGCCTTGCATTTTCCCGCCGGGGGCCATCAACTCCGCGCGCCCGCTCGCCACCGCGAGCGGGCGCACGCGGCATACCCGAGCGAGGCACCATGGGCGAGACGGGCCGGGCGAGCGACAACCGCTGGAGCTTCTGGATCGACCGGGGCGGCACCTTCACCGACGTGGTCGCGAAAGCCCCCGACGGCCGCCTCGCGACCCGCAAGGTCTTGTCCGAGAACCCGGCCTACGAGGACGCCGCCCTCCACGGCATCCGCCTCTTCCTCGGCCTCGAGCCGGGCGCGCCGATCCCGGCGGACCGGATCGGCTCCATCAAGATGGGCACCACCGTCGCCACCAACGCGCTGCTCGAGCGCAAGGGCGACCCGACGCTCCTTCTCGTCACAAAGGGCTTCCGCGACGCACTCCGGATCGGCCACCAGGCCCGCCCCCACATCTTCGCCCGGAAGATCGTGAAGCCGGAGATGCTCTACACCCGCGTCGCCGAGGTTCCCGAGCGGGTGCTCGCCGACGGCACGGTGGAGACGCCGCTCGACCCCGAGGCGGTCCGCACCGCCCTCGAGGCGGCGCGGGAGGCGGGGATCGGCTCCGTCGCCATCGCCTTCATGCACGCCTACGCCTACCCGGACCACGAGGCCGCCGCCGCCCGCCTCGCCCGCGAGATGGGCTTCCCCCAGGTGTCGGTGAGCCACGAGGTCTCCCCGCTCATCAAGTTCGTGCCCCGCGGCGACACCACGGTGGTGGACGCCTACCTGTCGCCCATCCTGCGCCGCTACGTGGACCGGGTGGCCGGCGCCTTCGCCGACGCGGGCGAGACGACCGAGGAGAAGGCCTCGGCGGTCAACCTCATGTTCATGATGTCGAACGGCGGGCTCACGGCCGCGCAGCTGTTCCAGGGCAAGGACGCGATCCTGTCGGGCCCTGCGGGCGGCGTCGTCGGCGCCATCGAGACGGCGCGGATCGCGGGCTTTTCCCGCATGATCGGCTTCGACATGGGCGGCACGTCCACGGACGTGTCCCACTTCGACGGCGAGTACGAGCGCGCGTTCGAGACGGAGGTGGCGGGCGTGCGCCTGCGCGCGCCCATGATGCGGGTCCACACGGTGGCGGCGGGCGGCGGCTCCATCCTCCACTTCGACAAGGAGCGATTTCGCGTCGGCCCGGATTCGGCCGGGGCGGACCCGGGGCCGAAATGCTACCGGCGCGGCGGCCCGCTCACCGTCACCGACGCCAACGTGATGCTCGGCAAGCTCCTGCCGGACCTCTTTCCCGCCATCTTCGGCCCGAACCAGGACGAGCCCCTCGACGCGGACGGCGTGCGCGCGGCCTTCGAGGCGGAGGCCGGCGACCTCGCCGACGGGCGCACGGCCGCGGACGTCGCCGAGGGCTTCCTCACCATCGCCGTCGACAACATGGCGAACGCCATCAAGAAGATCTCGGTGGAGCGCGGCTACGACGTCTCGTCCTACGTCCTCAACTCGTTCGGCGGCGCGGCGGGCCAGCACGCCTGCAAGGTGGCCGACGCCCTCGGCATGACCGAGGTCCTGATCCACCCGTTCTCCGGCCTCCTGTCCGCCTACGGCATGGGCCTTGCCGACATCCGCGCGAGCCGCGCCCAGGCCGTCGTCCGCCCCCTCGACGGGGCGGTGATGGACGATGTCGGCCGCCTCAGGGCCGCCCTCGCCGCCGAGACCGAGGCGGAGGTGACGGGCCAGGACGTGCCGGCGGAGGACGTCGCCACCGTCGCCCACGGCCAGCTGCGCTACGACGGGACGGACACGACCCTGTCCGTCCCCCTCGGCTCGCCCGAGGACATGCGCGCCGCCTTCGAGGCCGCCCACCGCCAGCAGTTCGGCTTCGTCTTCGCCGACCGGGGCATCGTGATGGAGGCGATCGAGGTGGAGAGCATCGGCGGCGGCCACGACCTTTCCGAGCCCGACCACCCGGTCGACCACGACGCCGGCGCCCCCGCCGCCGAGCGGACGACCCGCTTCTTCTCGGGCGGCGAGTGGCACCTGTCCCCCGTCGTCCGCCGGGCGGCCATGGGCCCGGGCCAGGTGCTCGACGGGCCGGCCCTCGTCGTCGAGGACCACCAGACGATCGTGGTGGAGCCCGGCTGGCGCGCCGAGGTGACGGCGAAGGACCACGTGCGCCTGTCCCGCGTTGAGGCGCTGCCCGCCCGCGTCGCCGTCGGCACCAGGGCCGACCCGGTCATGCTGGAGGTCTTCAACAACCTGTTCATGTCCATCGCCGAGCAGATGGGCATCACGCTCCAGAACACGGCCTCGTCGGTCAACATCAAGGAGCGGCTCGACTTTTCCTGCGCGGTGTTCGACCACACCGGCGCGCTCGTCGCCAACGCGCCCCACATCCCGGTCCACCTCGGCTCCATGGACCGGTCGGTGGAGACGATCGTGAAGGAGAACGCCGGCCGCATGAAGGACGGCGACGTCTACGCCATCAACGCCCCCTACAACGGCGGCACGCACCTGCCCGACATCACGGTGGTGACGCCGGTGTTCGACGCGGCGGGCAAGGAAATCCTGTTCTACGTGGCGAGCCGCGGCCACCACGCCGACGTGGGTGGCACGGCGCCCGGCTCCATGACCCCGCTCGCGACGACGGTGGACGAGGAGGGCGTCCTCTTCGACAACTTCAAGCTGGTGGACGAGGGCGTCTTCCAGGAGGAGGCGTTGCGCAGGAAGCTCCTCGGCCACCCGTACCCGGCGCGCAGCCCGGACCACAACGTCGCGGACCTCAAGGCCCAGATCGCCGCCAACAACAAGGGCGTCGCCGAGCTGCGCAAGATGGTGGGCGCGTTCGGCCTCGACGTCGTGTCCGCCTACATGGCCCACGTCCAGGACAACGCGGAGGAGAGCGTGCGCCGCGCCATCGAGGCGCTGCACGATTCGGCCTTCGAGGTGACGACGGACCAGGGTGCCACCATCAAGGTGGCGATCCGCGTCGACCGGGAGCGCCGGCAGGCTGAGGTCGACTTCACGGGCACGAGCCTCCAGCAGGGGAGCAACTTCAACGCCCCCGAGCCGGTGACGCGGGCGGCGGTCCTTTACTGCTTCCGCCTCCTCGTGGACGCGCCGATCCCGATCAACGCGGGCTGCATGCGCC
>CAZJNX010000229.1:3438-6970 GCA_964547415.1 uncultured Hyphomicrobiales bacterium | reverse complement strand
GTCAGGCGAACGGGCGGAGCCCGCCGCTCCGGCAATGGCCCTTCTCCAGGTGGCGTGGTGGCCTAGGAGAGCGCGGTCGCGGACCGGTGCCCCGGCAGCCTCGGCGTGGGCGAGGCGGGCGGTGGCCCCGCCGCCGCGACCGGTGGCGAAACGCGCCGGCACCGTCTTCCGTCGCGCCACGGCGGCACGCCGGACGCCGCGCCACCCGGCCGCGGCGTGGCGCTGCGCCGCGGCGTCCCGGGGCAGGGTGGAACGGGTCCCGCCCGGGTCGGGGTGACGGGCGCGGTTCCCTCGATCGCGGCGCCTCCGGTCGACCGCGCTCGCGGCTGGCTTGCGTCCGTCCGGCGAAGGGGGCGTCGTCGGGGGACGCCGGGCCCCGGCGCAGGCGAACGGGCGGAGCCCGCCGCTCCGGCAATGGCATTTCTCCAGGTGGCGTGGTTGCCTCGGGGAGCGCGGTCGCGGGCCTGTGCCCCGGCACCCGCGTCCGGGACGATCGGGCGCCCCCGCGGACGCGCTGGCGGCGCCCCGGCCGCGGAGGGGCCGGGGCGCCGGATCGCTCAGGCGTCGGTCTTCTGGGTGTCGCCGTCGCCCGCGGTGGACCGGCGGGAGCGGGAGGTCCGCGTCGACCGGGTGCGCGGGGACGAGGTCGTGGACCGGGTCCGGCGACGGGTGGTCTTCCGGCCCGAGCCCTCGCCCTCCTCGGCCTGATCGCCCTCGGCCCCGGCGGACGCCTCCCCGCCCTGGTCGATGCCCGGAAGCATCGCCTCGGCCGGTTGGTCGGCGGCCGCGTCCGCGGCGGGCCCGGCGTCGGCGGCGTCGTCAGCCGCCTCGGGCGTGTCGTGGCCGTTGGGGGCAGCGGCGTGCCCGTTGGCCGCATGGAGGCCGTTGACGCCTTCCGCGGCGGCGTGGCCGTTGCCGTTCATGGCCGCCTGTTCGCCGCGCTCGCGGTCGTGGCCGCCGCCGCGGCGGGAGCCGTCGCGGGCCTCGTGCTCGCGCCGGGAACCCCGCCCGTCGTCGCGGATGTCGCGGCCCTCGCCCTCGCGGCCGTCCTGCTGGGCGTCGTCCTGGTCGTCGTCCCGCTCGTCCCGCTCGTCACGGTCCTCCCGGTAGACCGACTGGGGCTGCGCGGCCGCCAGGATCCTGTAGTAGTGCTCGGCATGCTGGAGGTAGTTCTCCGCCATGACCCTGTCGCCGGCCGACTGCGCGTCCCGCGAGAGCTGCACGTACTTGTCGGCGACCTGCTGGGCGCTGCCGCGGATCTTCACGTCCGGGCCGCTCGATTCGTACACGCGTGAAAGCGAGCTCGGGCTCTTGCGGCTGCGGCTGCGTAGACGTTTGTTCTGTGTGCCTTGTCTCATCCGATCGCTTCTCGTCCGGAACGGTCCTGATCCGCATGGGAGCGGCGACGCCGAACCGCCGACGGCCGCCCGCCGGCGCCCGGAAGGCATCGGCCAGCGCCGCGCCGTGCGGCCACGCGCCACCCGCGGCGGACCCACCCCCCGGCGCGCCCGCACGTTTCGTGGCCTTGCGCCTTCGAGCGTGAGCCCACCCGATCGCGCCCGACGACGGTGCCATGTCCACGCTGCCCGGAGCTTTCCGCCCCTTCGCCCGCTTCCCGCCCGTTTCGCCCACGGGGCGAACGCGCCTCCTCGGCCGGTCGGACGGGCGGCGAGGCAGGCGAGGCTCGACGAAGGACTGCGCTGTCTCCTTCAGGGGTTCGATCCGCAGCCCATGCGGACCGAGGCGGACGATACCGACGATCCGCGCACCGGACGGCTCACGGTCGTCGGATCTCAAAACCCCGTCGGCGAGTGGACGTTAGCCACTTCGCCCGCGATTTCCAAGGACCAAATCGGCGGTCCGTCTGGCCTTCGCGTCGCGCGACGGGCGGTGTGTCATTTCCGCCATCGAAGATGCACGCACCTGAAGCGACCGGCGAGATCACGCCGCCAGTCCGCCACCTCGAAACCCGCCTCCACGGCGAGGACGCCGAGCGGTTCGGCGATCGACGGCGACAGCTCGAGGAAGACGTCCGGTCGCCAATGACCGCCCGCTGCGGGAACGGCGGAGGAGACCTGTCTCAAGATCGTCCGGTAACAGTCGAGACCGTCGGCGCCTCCGTCGAGGGCGAGCCGCGGATCATGCTCCCGCACCTCGGGGGCGAGGTCGTCGACCTCGATGGATGGGATATAGGGTGGATTCGAAACGATGACATCCACCCCGGGCGCCACCGGGCCGAAAAAGTCCCCGCGCGCGAACAACGCCCGGTCGTCGAGGCCGTTCCGGCACGCGTTCGCCCGCGCCGTCGCGAGGGCATCGCGGTCGAGGTCGGTCCCGACGCCGCGGGCCCGCGGCAGCTCGGACAGGAGCGCGAGCAGAATCGCCCCGGTGCCGGTGCCGAGGTCGGCGATCGTGAGCGGCGCGTCGCGCCCGCGCCCCGGGGCGCCCAGAAAGGCGAGGACGGCCTCGACAAGCGTCTCGGTATCCGGCCGCGGCTCCAGCGTCCCCGGGGAGAGGGCGAGGTCCAGCGTCCAGAAGGCGCGGCGGCCGAGGATGCGGCCGACCGGCCGGCCAGCGGCGCGCGCCTCCAGGTGGGCGCGGGCGCGGGCACGCCCCGTGGCGTCCACCGGTCGCTCGCCGATCGCCGGCAGCATGGCCGGCTCGACCCCGAGGGCGTCCGCCACGAGGAGGCGGGCGTCGAGGGCTGCGTCCGGAACGCCCGCCTCGGAAAGCCGCGCCCGCGCCTCGGCGAGGAGGGCGGCGGCCGTCTCCGGCTCAGGCATCCGCCTCGGCGAGGAGGGCGGCCTGGTGGTCGGCGACGAGGGCGTCGATCACCTCGTCGAGGGCCTCGCCCGCGAGCACCTCCTCCAGCCGGTAGAGGGTCAGGTTGATGCGGTGGTCGGTGACCCGGCCTTGCGGGAAGTTGTAGGTGCGGATCCGCTCGGACCGGTCGCCCGTCCCCACCTGGTCCTTGCGGGCGGCGGCGCGCTCGGCGGCGGCCTCGCTGCGCATGATGTCGTAAAGGCGCGCGCGCAGCACCTGCATGGCCCGCGCCCGGTTCTGGTGCTGGCTCTTCTCCGAGGAGGTCACCACGATCCCGGTCGGCAGGTGGGTGATGCGCACCGCCGAGTCCGTGGTGTTGACGTGCTGGCCGCCCGCGCCCGAGGCGCGCATCGTGTCGATGCGGATGTCGGACGGCGGAATGTCGATCTCCACCTCCTCCGCCTCGGGCAGCACCGCCACGGTGGCGGCGGAGGTGTGGATGCGCCCGCCCGATTCGGTGACGGGCACCCGCTGCACCCGGTGGACGCCCGATTCGAACTTCAGCCGCGAGAAGACGCCCGGCCCCGCGACCGAGGCCACGATCTCCTTGTAGCCGCCCGCCTCCCCCTCCGAGGCGTCGAGGACGGTCGTCTTCCAGCCGTGCTTCTCGGCGAGACGCTGGTACATGCGGAAGAGGTCGCCCGCGAACAGGGCCGCCTCGTCGCCGCCGGTGCCGGCGCGGATCTCGAGGATCGCGTCCTTGTCGTCC
>CAZJNX010000229.1:0-3428 GCA_964547415.1 uncultured Hyphomicrobiales bacterium | reverse complement strand
CTTCGGCAGGAGCGCGATGCGGATCTCCTCCTGAAGCGCCTCGATGCGGCGCTTCAGCGTCGGCCGCTCCGCCTCGGCGAGCTCGGCCATCTCCCGGTCCGTCCCGGGGTCGGCGAGGATCGCCTCGAGGTCGGCGAGCTCCCGTTCCGCGGCACGCAGGTCCGAGACGCGGTGCACGAGGGGCTCGAGCTCGGCATACTCGCGCGACAGGCGCGCGTATTCCTCCGACGCGCCGGCGGCGAGCCGTTGCTCGAGGATGTTGAATCGGTCGACCACCTGGTCGAGCTTGTCCTTGGCGAGCATGTTCATCCGGGATCGCCGGCGGCGCCGTCCCGCGCGCCGGGCCGTCAGACGGGAATGCCGTTCTCCTCCGCGAAGCGCGTGAGAACGCTCCGGATATCGTCCCGTCCGTGCAGGGGATCAAGGCGGGGCAGGAGGCGCGCCCGCAGGCGAGCGAGGTCGACCGAGCGGATCATGGCCTTCACCGGTCCGACGGCGGCGGGCGGCATGGACAGGGTGTCGAAGCCGAGGCCCACGAGCGCCATCGCCTCGAGCGGCCGCCCGGCGAGCTCGCCGCACACCGACACCGGGCAGTGGGCCGTCTGCGCGGCCTCCGCCACGCGCCTCAGCGCCCTCAGGAACGAGACGGCGAGCGGGTCGTAGCGGCCCGCGACGCGGGTGTTGCCCCGGTCGGCCGCCATCATGAACTGGAACAGGTCGTTGGTGCCCACCGACACGAAGTCGGCCACCCCCATCAGCTCCTCGAGCTGGAACAGGAGGGAGGGCGTCTCCAGCATGACGCCGAGGCGCACCTGGTCGGGCAGGCGGTGGCCGTGGCGGCGCAGGTGACGGATTTCCTGCTCCACCAGCATGCGCGCCCGCTCGAACTCGGTGACGGTGGCGATCAGCGGGAACATGACGCGCAGGTCCCGCCCGCCCGAGGCGAGGAGGAGGGCGCGCATCTGCAGGCGAAGCAGCGCGGGCCGGTCGAGGCCGAGGCGGATCGCCCGCCAGCCCATGGCCGGGTTCTCCTCCTCGATGGAGCGCTGGTAGGGCAGGATCTTGTCGCCCCCGATGTCGAGGGAGCGGAAGGTGACCGGCCGGTCGCCCGTCGTGTCCATGATCTGCCGGTAAAGGGCCACCTGCTCGCGCACCCGCGGCAGGGTCGGCGCCACCATGAACAGGATCTCGGTGCGGAACAGGCCGATGCCGGACGCGCCGGACTCGGCGAGGTGCGGCAGGTCGATGAGGAGGCCGCCGTTCATGTGCAGCGTGACCTCCCGCCCGTCGCGGGTGACGGGGGGAAGGTTCTTCAGCCGCCGGTACTGGGCCTGCCGGCGGGCGCGGAAGCGCACCTTCTCCGCGAACACCCGCTCCACGTCGAGGGGCGGGCGGATGTGGACCTCGCCGATCTCCGCGTCGACGATCACCGCGTCCCCCGGCTCCACCAGGGAGACGGCCGCGTCCGCCTGGCCGACGGCCGGGATGCCGAGGGCGCGGGCGACGATGGTCACGTGGCTGGTGGGCGCCCCCTCCTCCAGGACGAGGGCGCGCACGCGGCTGCGGTCGTAGTCGAGGAGCTCGGCCGCGCCCATGGAGCGGGCGAACACGATGGCGTCGGACGGCAGCCCCTCGGGCCGGACGGGCGCACGGCCCACCAGCTCGCGCAGGACGCGGTTGGCGAGGTCGTCGAGGTCGTGGAGGCGCTCCTTCAGGTACGGGTCGGTGGAGCGCAGCATCCGCGCCCGCGTGTCGGACTGGACGCGCTCCACCGCCGCCTCGGCGGACAGGCCGTTCCTGATCGCCTCCTGCATCTTGGCCGCCCAGCCCCGGTCGTGGGCGACCATCAGGAAGGCTTCCAGGATGTCCCGGTGCTCGCCGTGGGTGGCGACCTCGCGGCGGGAGAGCATCTGGGTGAGGGAGTTGCGCACGCTCGACAGGGCCCGCTCGAGCCGTTCGAGCTCGTGGCCGATGTCGTCAGCGATGAGGTTGGTGACGACCACCCGCGGCTCGTGCAGGACGGCGTGGCCGAGGCCCACCCCGTCGGCCAGCGACACGCCCTGGACGCGCATGGGGCGCGACAGGTCGAGGGCGGGGCCCTGGCGGCTCACCGCCTCGAACTCGCCCGCCGCGGCCATCTCGGCGATCACCATGGCGGTCGTCTGCAGCGCCTCCACCTCCTCGTCGGTGTAGGTGCGGTGGGCGCGGTTCTGCACCACGAGGACGCCGAGGGTGCGCCCCGCCCTCAGGATCGGGACGCCGAGGAAGGCGTTGTAGATCTCCTCGCCCGTCTCTGGGAGGTAGGCGAAGGCCGGGTGGGTCTGGGCGTTGGCGAGGTTCAGCGGCCGCGCCTCGTAGGCGATGCGCCCGACGAGGCCCTGGCCGATCCTGAGGCCCGTCTTGTGGACAGCCTCGCGCTTCAGCCCCTCCGTCGCGTAGAGTTCGAGCACGCCGTCCGCGCGCAGGACGTAGAGCGAGCAGACCTCGGCCACCATGTTGGAGGCGATGAGGACGACGATCTTGTCGAGCCGTTCCTGCGCGCCGATGGGCTCGGCCATCACCTCGCGGAGGCGGCGCAAAAGCAGGCGAGGGCCGGCGGGGGAACCCGGCATCGTGCCCCTCCGGAAGCGGCTCGGTGGTTCGTCCTGGGTGTTTCCGGCGGCCCGGCCACCGCCCTGCGTCGGATCGTCAGGCGGGCGTCCGGTCGAGGCGATATACCGAATGGAGCGTGCGGACCGCAAGCTCGGCGAACGCCGCGTCGATCAGGATCGAGATCTTGATCTCGGAGGTGGTGATCGCGCGGATGTTGATGCCCCGCTCGCCCAGCGCCTTGAAGGCGGCGGCGGCGACGCCCGCGTGGCTTCGCATCCCCACCCCGATGACCGACACCTTGATGACGTCGGTGGACCCCTGGATCTCGCGGAAGCCGATCTCCTCCCGCGCCCCCTCGAGGGAGCGGCGGGCCCGGTCGTGGTCGGCCGCGGGCACGGTGAAGGTGATGTCGGTCACCGATCCGTCGGCGGAGACGGACTGGACGATCATGTCCACGTTGATGCCGGCCTCGGCGAGCGGACCGAACACCGCGGCGGCGACGCCGGGCCGGTCGGGCAGGCCGCGCAGCGACAGCTGCGCCTCGTCCTTGGAGAAGGCGATGCCGGTGACGGTTTCCTTTTCCACGATCTCCTCCTCGTCGCAGATGAGGGTGCCGGAGGGCCCGCCCGCCGTCTCCGGCGGCTCGAAGGAGGAGCGCACGAACGTCCTGACCCCGTGGACCATGGCGAGCTCCACCGAGCGGACCTGGAGGACCTTCGCCCCGAGCGAGGCCATCTCCAGCATCTCCTCGTGGGAAATGCGCGGCAGGCGGCGCGCGGCCGGCACGATCCGCGGGTCGGTGGTGTAGACGCCGTCGACGTCGGTGTAGATGTCGC
>CAZJNX010000228.1:0-7064 GCA_964547415.1 uncultured Hyphomicrobiales bacterium | reverse complement strand
GTGGGATGTGGGGGCCGGGCATTCTACGGGGATTGGGTTTGGGGCGTTGCGGTGAAGATAATGGGTGCAAATTCCTACGCAACCGTGCCAATACTGGCATCCTCCGCAAGGTGCGGGTTTGAGAAACCATAGCAACTTGCACTCTTGTTAAGCAACAGATTTACAAAGGCATTTAGTTTCAAAAAATTGATTCATGGATTATTATGTCGTGAAGTATACCGGGCCATTTGGGTTTATTAAGCCTTGGACGGCGGTTCGGGATGGAGAGACATTTTCGCAGCAGTTCCTTACGCCTAGTATAGTTGAAGGAATGGAGAAAAAGCTTTTCCCGGAATTGCTCTTAGAACAAGGTATATTCAAGATTAAACGCCACAGGCTTGCCTATAATGGATTGGCAAGGCAAATGGAAGTTATTCAAGGGGCGGATTACGAGACAAAAAAGATAAAGGGGCAAAAAGCAAAAGTCAAAATGAGACGGCAGCAGGGCATTCTCTTCCGCAGCGTGCTCTTGAACCCTATACTGTACTTGGCTTTTGAGTCACTACCTGATGCGGAGATCGCGGCCCAACAGCACCTATGTCTCTGCAGAAATGAAGACTTGGTATATCCTACTGATCTACGATCGATGCCTGAGGCTGAATTTGAGGAATTAGTAGGCTTTGAGCTACAGTTCGGCGAACACCTTGATGAAGCCTTTTTGGTTGGGTACAATCGGTATCATCAAGCCGTTCCTATGTACGGTCGACTTGAAATAATTGGTGATGCTTCTCAATTTCACGACTATGCGTAATCTTCTGGCAAAAAGTGCAGATAGAGGCTTGTTGTTCCTGGAGGAGCATACTTTGCATGTAGTTCAAGCCATAGAGGCTTTCGCAAAAGCCTATTCATTTGATCAGGAATTGGCGATAAAAGGTGCTATCCTACATGACTTGGGCAAGGGGCATCCGGTATTTCAAGCGATGCTTCTTGACAAACCCAAAGAGCACAGAGAAGGATGGCTCAAAAAGCTGGCAGGAAGCGAAGCAATTAGAAAAGAGCTAAGGTGGAGGGACCTGGATAAAGTACCTACGCATCGGCATGAATACTCCTCTTTGGCATTTTTGCCGCTTTTCCCAAAAAATGAGTGGCCGGCGCTAATCGAAATGGTTGTAGCTCATCACAAGTCTATCGTTGGAGACAAATCCGGCAGAGGTTTGCTTGACCTGTTGGAAGAAGAAGCTGGAGACCCATCAATGATACTCGAAACACACTTGAACTACTATGAGGAATGGGCACCCGCTGCAATTGAGGTCGCTTCAACATTTGGCTTGCCTAAAATTGAAATTTCTGAAGAAGAAGCATCGGATGCTTTAAAGTATGCTATAGACTATGTAGAAAGCGTGCCAAATGATTGGTCGCCGCATCGCGGATTGCTCATGACTGCTGACCATTTTGCAAGTGGTTTCCAGGATGAAACGACAAAGAAGACTCTTAAACTATTTAAAGTGCCTGACACAAAACCTTATGAGCAGCGGACGAAGAGTGAACGTGCCTATTTGTACCCGCTTTCACAGGTAAAGGTAGGTATTGCCAAAAAGCATACACTGGTCACAGCACCCACGGGAGCAGGTAAAACCGACTTCCTTGTTCGAAGGTGTAAGGGGCGTATTTTCTACACTTTACCTTTCCAGGCATCTATCAATGCCATGTATAAACGGTTTAAGGACGACTTCCCAGAAGAAGATATAAGGAGAGTGCATGCTGCCTCAAAAGTCAGTCTCGAAACCGAACCAGCAGGAAAAAAGATTGCAGAAGAAGCATCTGAAGATGTTGACATGCAGCATCATCCTGGAGCTTCTATTAAGGTGATGACGCCACACCAATTGTCTGCCTTGGTTTTTGGCACGCCAGGTCACGAAAGCATAGCTTTAGATGTGCGTGGACAAGATGTGATTTTAGACGAGGTCCATACCTTCAGTGATAAAGCACAACGGATGGTACTTGAAATAGTGCAGCGATTGATTGTGCTGGAATGCAGCGTGCATATCGGAACTGCTACTCTACCTACGGCCCTCGCTCATCGATTATTAACTATACTTGGAGGTTCAGATTCTGTATATCAAGTAGAGCTAGATGAGCATATACTTGAGGATTTTGACCGTCATGTCATTTATAAAAGTCATGAAGGTAGCCCCATAGATCGTGCTGCTATGGATTCAATCATTGACCTTGCTATTGCCGAAGGGGAGCGCATATTGATAGTTGCAAACCAAGTAAAAAGGGCACAAGAAATCTACGAATCACTACTACAAAAGCATAGCAATATACCTATAGTCCTAATCCATAGCCGATATAGGCGAAAGGACCGGGCAAAACTCGAAAAAGAGGTAATTGAATTACAAGACTCCAGCTCTGGAACCCAGGCAGCAATTGCGGTGGCTACTCAGGTTGTAGAGGTTAGCCTGGATATCTCTTATGACCGCATGATTACTGAGGCAGCACCTCTTGATGCTTTGATTCAGCGCTTCGGGAGAGTCAATAGAAAAAGGAAACCAAAAAGTGAGCGGACATTACGCCCTATTCATATCCTTGCTCCTTCTGATAAACCCAGGGAGGTCCTGCCTTATGACATAGATGTCGTTAAACGTTCTTATGAGGTTTTACCGGACGGAGATGTGTTTAAAGAGAAAATGACACAATCTCTTCTGGATCAAGTCTATCCTGAAAGCGCCCCCATCCCCACTTCCAATGATTACCAGTTTATAGAGGGTGACCACTGCAGAATGAAAAAGTTGGAGCACCGCCCCAGAGGTGTAATCATTGAAGCCCTGGGTATTGAAGGGCATTGCTGTGTTTTAGCCAGTGAAGTAGAAGAGTACCGATATGCCCGACATGATAAAAAGCCACTTTACGAGATACCTGTACCTGGAAACTTCAACAGATATAACAAATTGGCTATCGAACAGTCAGGAAGCTATCCATTAATTCTTCCTGATGAGCGCTATAAGTTTGATGAAATGGACCGAAGAGGGCTCATCGCAGAAAAGCAAGTATCTCCTAACGCACAAATCCTTTAGTCTATGTATACAGCAGAAATCGGAAAGTTGATTTTTAGCCGCTGGAAAGAACGTACAGGGAGAGAGGTCACTGTCAAAACGTACTTTGACGAAGAGTTCTTTCCGTTGTTTTTTGATAGTGAACGCTATCTTATGCTGGCCAACAACTCCAAATTTGATCAAGCATACAAACAGAAAAAGAAAAAGCCGCTTACGGCAGAAGTAAGGCAGGCCGCACTATCTGCTTTTCATGGCGATGTCGAAGTATTGGAGGGGCGGGAAGGGCACCTATTTATGGGTGGCTTTAGCCGAGAACTTTCTTCTGCAACTGCAAGTCAAATCAGTCAAATAGATATTAGTTTTCACACCGACGATGCTTACTTCTCTTGGCTTGGAATGGCCGCGGGTATTGGGGTCAAAGGAGGAGTTTCTTTGCTCGTAAAGACGCCAGCAATACTTGACTTGATTGTAGAGGGCTGGATTTATTACAGAAAATTCCTCGATCAATATGATACCCTCAAACCTCATCAGATTGACAGTTGGAATGCCTGGTGGCTCATACATAATGCTAATCGAAAAGTAGAAAAAGACCGATTAGCTCACTTTCCACCACCGGATGCAATGAGTATGAAAGATGGAGTGAGCGCTTTTGTCACCCCTTCCTGGATCAGCGTACTCTTTGCTTTAGCACGAATCGCGAAGCAGCCAGATATCATGACCTATATCTATTCCTTTGGACAAACAAATACTTCCGTCGGTTTCGTGCCGATCAAGCTAGGTGAAATACAAAAGTTATCAACACTGTACGAGAAACTCTTCGGCGCAGAGGATTTCACCAGGGAAAGAAAAAGCTTAGAAGCGCTATACGACACTGAACTAAGCTTTTTTCAGGCTTGCCGAATGGGAGCTATTGGATTAAGGGCAGTAGAGCCCAAAGACCTCCGGAAATATATGACTACCAGGGATCAAAATCCAAAGTCTATCAAGTTCAGTGAAAATACTATCATCAATTTCAGAATATATCAAACATGGATCATTGCTATGCTTAAGAACGAAGAGTTACTCTTGACTGCACAAGAGCTGGCTGAAGTCCTGTCTAAGGTAGGGCCCTCATCCAGAGGTAAAAAAGTCCTTTCGCAAGCTGTTGCGAAAGTCTTAGAAGCAGGCGGTAAGAAGCAATTTATAACCGCACTGACTGACCTTATTACAGAAGAAGAATTTAAACAATCTCCTGCTGCTGAGCAGAAAGGCGTTTTTGAGAAAACGGTACACGAACTGATGCGGATGCCAGCAACTAACGTCCCGCTATTCATCACGCTTGTACGCTTTAAGCATGCTTATAATAACCTTTAAAAAAATTAATCACTATGTCTAGATTCATTTATATCCGAGGATTGCGCCAAGTTGAACATACTGTCTTTGGCGTTAGTGACGGGCAAAAGCACTATTGGGATGCATTAACAAACAAACCCCAGCCCTACTCAAGTGGCCAACAAGTGAAACGCTCTATACTTGATGCTATGGTAGAATCCATGGATGGGGAACGACGTGCCCCTATCACGTTCAACTACCAGCTAAAAAAAGCTAAAGCAGGCGAAGTCAAACAATCTGACCAAAAAGAGCCTTGGAACCCTTGCGACCCACAATATGCCGATCAACTTATAGGCGGATGGATGCGCGCTCAAAAGGGTGCTACCGCTGTAAAAAGAAGAAGCCCTCTTTCTATCTCAGCCATGAGGCCATTACATCCGTCCCTGGCTCGATTGGAAGATTCTGAAAGCGGCACATTTGACCGTAGCGATCAACCTGGCTATCATAAGGTGAGGGTTACAGATGAAAAAGGTAATGAACTCAGTCCTGAAGAAATAAAAGCGTATTTAACTGAAGCCGATAAAACGCTTCCCATGCGTAACTGGCTCAAATTAGGCCCCCGAGCAAATGGATTGTTTGTTTTTGATATAGCTGTTGACTTAACTACGCTTTTCTCTGTTTCTACTAACCAGTATGATCCGGAAATTACTGAAGAGCAAATAGCCGAGCTGAAAGAAGAGGGATGGAGGGAAGTTGGAGAGCGCTTATACGCCCCTGCAGAACGGCAAAGTCAGATTCTCAAAGCTTTAGCCAAAGCAATTGTCAACTGGCGTATAACGAGTAATCAGAGCCGTACTTTTAGTCCGCAGGGGACATTAGCTCTGGCTGTTAGCAACAACGCAAACAGTATCATCAATGCTATCCGTGCAGATATTGTGGAAGACGCAACGCAGCCTTACAAGGCAGCACCAGTAATTGAGGATTCTATTGATGGTGTTGAGTTGTTTTTAGCTCCAGCAGTAAAAGGTTTTGTTAGCGAAGTGGTTGTAGACGGTAATGCCATGAATAATGCAGAGCAACACATTTTGCAAGAGTTGCAGAAGGGGATTATGCAAACCTCATGATCTCCGCCTCCCACATCACCTACTACCACCTTTGCCACCGAAAATTGTGGCTACACCACCAGGGCATGCGGCAGGAAGACAACAGTCAGGCGGTGGGCGAAGGAAAGCTGATCGGCAAGCAGTCCTACGCTCACCGCGCCTCCCGCTGGCGGGAACTGAATTTGGGTTTTCTAAAAATTGACCATTTCGACCCACGCGAAAAGCTGGTGCGGGAAGTCAAGAAAAGCCCCAAACTGGAACACGCCCATGTAGCGCAGGTCCAGTACTATCTGTATGTATTAGAAAAAGCAGGTATTGATGGCGTACAGGGTATACTTGAATACCCCAAACAACGGCGTAGCAGGACAGTAACGCTTACCGATGAAATCCGGCAAGATATTCAGGGCTGGGAAGCTGAAATCGAACGGATTGTGAAACAAGATTACTGCCCGGCTTTGGTCAAAAAAGCCTATTGTAAAAATTGTGCGTACCGGGACTTTTGTTTTGTATAAACTGTGTAGCTATGAAGAAAGCGTATTATCTGTTCAATCCCGGGCGCATGAGCCGGCGCGAGAATACCCTGAAATTTGAACCTCAGCCAACCGAGGAAAAACCCGACCTAAAACCAAGGTATCTGCCGGTAGAAGGTGTCAGTGCGCTTTATATTTTCGGCAGTTTGGATACTAATAGTGCCTTGTACAATTTTTTGGGGCGCAATCATATCCCGGTTCACTTCTTTGATTACTACCAGCATTACACCGGAAGCTTTGCCCCTAAAGAACATTTACTCGCTGGTCAGCTTCTTATTGCTCAGGCTGATGCCTACCGTGAGACTTCGCAGCGCCTGGGCATAGCGAAGGCATTCGTAGAGGCCAGTATGTTTAACATACTCAAAAATTTAAAGTATTACGGAAACCGCGGCCGGGAGCTCAGGGACATTATCAGGCAGGTCGAGCAACTGAAAGCAGAGTTGCCAAACGCAAAGAATGTAGGGCATTTGATGGGGTTGGAAGGCAATGCCCGGCAAACGTACTACCAATCCTTTGGAAGCATCATTGACACTTTTGAATGGAAGGGAAGGCGCAAGCGGCCACCCGCAGACGAGCTCAACGCACTGATTAGTTTTGGCAATTCACTTTGCTATACGGTATGCCTCGATGCCATCTACAATTCCCAGCTCAACCCGACCCTGAGTTATTTGCACGAACCGGGCACCCGCCGTTTCAGTCTGGCTTTGGATATTTCCGAAATTTTCAAGCCTATTCTGGTAGACCGGCTGATCTTCCGGTTATGCAACCGCAGGGAAATCCGTCCCGAACACTTCGATTGGGTGGACAATGCCTGCTTTCTATCGCCAGCGGGCCGGAAAAAGGTAGTACAAGCCTGGGAAGAACGCCTGCAACAGACGATACAGCACCGGAAACTGGAGCGCAAGGTCAGCTATCGGCACTTACTCCGGCTGGACTGCTACAAACTAGCAAAGCACTTGCTCAAAATGGAGCCTCAGTTTGAACCCTTCAAAATCTGGTGGTAATGTATGTAATCCTGGTCTACGACGTCCATCAAAAGCGGGTCGGCAAAATGCTGAAGCTGTGCCGCCGCTACCTCAACTGGA
>CAZJNX010000227.1:0-7095 GCA_964547415.1 uncultured Hyphomicrobiales bacterium | reverse complement strand
CAAGGAGCTCGGCATCACCTCGATTCTCGTCGAGCAGAACGCGATGGCCGCGCTCAGGATCGCCGACAGCGCGATCATCCTCGACATGGGCCAGGTCGTCTTCCGCGGCTCGGCGCGGGAGGTGCTCGACAACGCGGAGCTGCGCGAGACCTACCTCGCGGTCTGAGCCGCCGGGCGGGAAGGGGAGGGGCGATCCATGCCGCGGGTTCTGATCGTCGGCGATTCCACCCTCGACAACGGCCCTTACGTCGGGCCTCAGGGACGCCCCTTCTACGACCACCTGGAGGAGACGCTGAAGGGTGCCTTCGCCGTGGAGTTCCGCGCCCTCGACGGCGCCCTCGTCCGCGACGTGATCGACCGCCAGCTGCCCGCCCGCGGCGGGGGCGAGACGTACGAGGCCGTCATCGTCAGCGTCGGCGGGAACGACGCCCTCGGCCACGCGGACCTGTTGTCCTCCGACGAGCGGCGGACCCTGATGGAGACGGCCCTCCTGCTCGGCGGCATCCAGGAAGCCTTCCGCCAGGACTACCGGCAGATGCTGGCGCGGGCGCGGCCGCTCGCCCCCCGCCTCATCGCCCTCGTGGTCTACCGGGGCTGCTTCTCCCTCGACCCGGCGGCGACGCCGGACTGGCAGACGGCCACCTCCACCCTCCTGTCCATCTTCACCGACGTGATGGCGGAGGAGGCGCGGGCGGTGGACGCGGACGTCCTCGACCTCAGGACCCTCTTCACCGACCCGGGCCTTTACGCCAACCCCATCGAGCCGAACGACCCGGGCGGCGCCCTCCTGGCGCGGACCCTCGCGGGCTGGCTCCTCGGCGCGCCGGGCGATATCTGACCGGTGGCCGCGCCCGTCAGCCGGGCAGGCGCGGCATCCGGAAGGGGAGCATCATCCGGACCACCTGGGAGCGGAAGCGGTCGAGGTCGAGGCTCTCGTGGACCGCGGGCATCCGCTCCCCGAGGAGGGCGGTGGACAGCTCGCTCCGGGTATAGAACGGCGTGTCCTCGAAGGCCCGGGCGATCCGGCAGGCCGACGCCTCCTCCGCGCGGGTCGAGCGGCGCACGCGCCAGAACCCGCGGGAGAGCTCCACGTGGGCGGGCGGCTCGAACGGCTCGTGGCTGCCGTCGGGGCGGATGCGGACCGCGAGGGTCGTCTCCTCCCCGTCCCGCCGCCAAACGTCGTAAAGGACCGCCGCCCCGCCGTCCGACAGCGGCGCCCGCGACCATGTCCAGTAGGAAAAGCTCTCCTCGAGCCCCACCGTCCCGAAGTTGGAATCGAGGTAGCCCGAGCCGCGCCAGGCGAGCGAGGGCTCGTCCATGCGCACCTCGATCGTGGCGTTGCTCGCCACCGGCCACCAGGAATGGCGCTTCTCCGCGTCGAGGGTGTAGACGCGTTCGCTCGTGAAGGCCGGCTTCACCCGGATCTCGCCGCGCACGGGGAAGGGGAGGGGGGCGCCCCGCTCGTCCACGCGGATGACGAGGTCGTCGCCCTCCCAGCCGATGGAGCTCGGCCCCACCTCGAACCGCTCCGGCCCGCGCCGCATGCGCTTGCGCCCGCGCTCGGTCATCGCCCAGCGCCCGCCCGGGCCGTACAGGGCGACGTTGATCGCGACGTGGTTCTCCGGGTCCCGCCGGCCTGCCCAGGCGTAGTAGGGCGAGAAGACGCTGCCGACGAAGGCGATGACCGTGACGCCGTGGCGCCCGTCCTCGCTCAGCCCGTCGACATACCACCAAAGGTACCCGCCGGGATCGACCGCCTGGTCGAACGCCGGTCCGCCTCGAGACAGGCCGCCGCGAGTCGCCCCGAGAGCGCCGCCATCGGGACCCCCGGCCCCGGGTGCGCGCTCCCCCCCGCCAGGTACAGCCCCGGCACCCGCGTGCGCGGCGTCGGCCGCTGCATCGAGGCCGACCACGAGTGGTTCGCCCGCCCGTAGAGGGCGCCCCCCGTCGCCGGAAAGAGCCGGTGAAAGCCCGACGGGTCCGTCACCCGCATCGCGGCGCTTCCCGGCACCAGGGTCAGCCCGCACCGGTGAAGCTGGCGGAAGGTCGCTTGCTGGCATCGGTCGATCTCGTCCTGGGTGAAGGGGCGGCCATCGCCCGTGGCGGGCGCGTTGACGAGGAGGAGGAAGCGCTCCGCCTCGCCCGCCGTCTGCGCGCCGTCGAGGGGGCCAGGCTCCAGCCGGTCCTCCGTGCACACGTAGACGGTGGGTTCGCCCGGCAGGCGCCGCCGCTCGAAGATGTCCTCGAACTCGGCCACGTAGTCGCGGGAGAAGAAGACGGTGTGGCGGGCGAGGGGGAAGCCCTCCGCACGCGCCACCACCGAGGAGGCGACGGCCGACAGGCTGCGCTCCTCCTCCGTCACGGGCGCTGCGGCCCGCGCCGCCTTCTCGCCGAACAGGCCCGTCGCCACCGCCGAGACGTCCGCGTTGACGACCACCGCGTCGGCCGGCAGGCGCGCGGCGTTGGCAAGGTCCCCCTCCTCGCCGGCCGGGACCGTGAGGACGCCGGCGACGCGGCCGTCGCGGGTGTCGATCCGCGCCGCGCTCGTCTCCGTCAGGACCGTGACGCCCGCCTCCCGGGCGAGCCGCTCCATGGCCTCGGCGAGGCGGTACATGCCGCCGTTCACCGACCAGACCCCCTCCTGCTCCACGTGGGCGACGAGCATGAGCGTGCCGGGCGCGAGGAACGGGGAGGAGCCGCAGTAGGTGGCATAGCGGCCGAACAGCTGGATGAGCCGCTCGTCGCGGAAGTGGCGCGAGAGGGCCCGCCACATGGTGGTGAAGGCCTTCACCCGGTCGATGTCGAAGCCCGCCTTCATGGCGACCGCCATCATGTCGGGCCTGTCCGACAGCATGACGGGCCGCTCCACCGTCTCGAAGATGCGCCGCGCGTCCTCGCAGAAGGAAAGGTAGCCGCGGCCCTCGGCGGGGCCCGCGAAGGCGGCGATGGCGTCCGCCGAGCGCTTCCGGTCGAGGAAGAGGTCGAGCCGCTCCTGCGGGCCCCAGGCGTGGCGGGCGAGGACCTCGAGCGGCGTCGTCGGCACCCGCTCGGCAAAGTCCGCGCCGGCGTTGCGGAAGAGCTCCTCGAACACCCAGCGCATGGTGAACACGGTGGGCCCCGAATCGACCGCCCGGCCGGCCACCGCCACCTCGCGCATCTTCCCGCCCACCCGCGGCTGCCGCTCCACGAGCGTGACCGCGTTGCCGCGGGCGGCCAGCTCGATCGCCGCGGCGAGCCCGCCCATGCCGCCGCCGATCACGACGATCCGCTGTCCCCCGTTCCGCACGTGTCCTCGCCAGCCTTGTCGATCCGCACCCTTACTGGCCGCCGTCCCCGCCGCTGTCAATTCGCCCTGTCAATCCGGATTGACACCCCGGGCCGGCGCGCGGCGCGTTGACACCCGGCGCTGCGTGTGTCCACTATGGTTGACACTTGTGTTGGTCACGATGAGTTGACAGTCGGGAGGCGCCCATGCCGGCGGACCGTTGCGATGGAACCGGGCCCAAGGCCGTTCGCGGGACGGGCGGGCGCATCGAGGAGGCGCTTGCCCGCGCGCTCGCCCGGCCGGACGTGCGCCTCGCCCGCCGCGGCTTCCAGACCCCGCCGAAGCTCAACCAGGCCATGGAGTACGCCGTCTTCCCCGGCGGCGCACGGGTGCGCCCGCGCCTTGCGATGGCGGTCGCCGCCGCCTGCGGGGAGGACTGCCCCGCCCTCACGGACGCGGCGGCGGCGAGCCTCGAGTTTCTCCACTGCGCCTCCCTCGTGCACGACGACCTGCCCTGCTTCGACGACGCCGACATGCGCCGCGGCCGCCCGTCCGTCCACGCCGCCTTCGGCGAGGCGCTCGCCGTCCTCGCGGGCGACGGTCTCATCGTGCTCGCCTTCCAGACCCTCGCGGACGCGGGCGCGGCGCGGCCCGAGCGGCTCGCCCCGCTCCTCATGACCGTGTCGGACGCGGTGGGCGTGCCGGGCGGAATCGTGGCGGGCCAGGCCTGGGAGAGCGAGGAGAAGGTGGACCTGTCGGCCTACCAGCGGGCGAAGACCGGGGCGCTGTTCGTCGCCGCCGCTGTCGCGGGCGCGGAGGCCGCGGGCGCCGACCCCGCCCCGTGGCGTCGCTTCGGCGATCTCCTGGGCGAGGCCTACCAGGTCGCCGACGACATCCACGACGCGGTGGCGAGCCGGCCCGACCTCGGCAAGCCCCTCGGGCGCGACGCCGCCCTCGGCCGGCCCAACGCGGTGGCCCGGCTCGGCATCGAGGGGGCGGTGGGGCGCCTGCGCGGTCTCCTCGGGGACTGCGTCTCCTCCATCCCGCCCTGTGGCGGGGAGGGGGCGCTGCGCGCCCTCGTGGAGGCCCAGGCCGAGCGGTTCCTGCCGAAGAGCCTCCTGGAGCGCATCGCCTGACGGGCCGTCCCCGCGGGCCGTTCGCCGCCGCCGCCGCCATCTGCCGCGCCCGGGGCCCTGCCCGCGGGCGCGGCCGTCCTTTTCCGGGCGCCGCCGCGCCCCGGGGACTGCCATGAGCGACCGCCCCTCCCTCGTCGACCGCCTCCTCGCCTTCCGCGACCGGACCCTCTCGCGCCCCGCCTTCCAGCGCCGCGCCATGGGCATCTGGCCGGTGAGCCGCCACGCCCGGGCCGAGGCGCGGGCCCTGTTCGACCTCACCGCCGGCTTCGCCTACTCCCAGGTGCTCGCCGCCTGCCTGAAGCTCGGCCTGTTCCGCCGCCTCGCCGACGCCCCCGCGACGCCCGACGTCCTCGGCCCGGAGATCGGCCTGCCGCCCGAGGAGACGCGCCGCCTCCTGTCGGCGGCCGCCTCCCTGCGCCTCCTGTCCCGCCGCTCGGGCGGGCGCTACGGGCTCGGCGCCCTCGGCGCGGCGCTCCTCGGCCAGCCGGGCGTCCAGGCGATGATCGCCCACCACGCCGCCCTCTACGAGGACCTCGCCGACCCCGTCGCCCTCCTGAAGTCGGGCGGGCCGGGCGAGCGGCTCGGCCGCTACTGGGCCTACGCGACGACGGAAAAGCCCGACGCCATCGGCCCGGAGGCGGCCGGCGAATACACCGCGCTGATGGCCGCCTCCCAGGCCTTCATCGCCGAGGAGGTGCTCGCCGCCTTCGACTTCTCGCGCTTCAACCGCCTGATGGACGTGGGCGGCGGCTCGGGCGCGTTCCTGTCCGCCGTCGGGGCGCGCCACCCCGATCTCGCCCTCGTCCTGTTCGACCTGCCGGCGGTCGCCCACCATGCCCGTGCGGCCAAGTGCGACGGGCGCCTGCCCGCCCGCATCGAGATCGTGGGCGGCAGCTTCGACGACCCGGCGCTGCCCGCGGGCGCGGACCTGGCGAGCCTCGTGCGCATCCTCCACGACCACCCGGACGAGCGGGTCGACCTCGTCCTGTCGAAGGTGCGCGAGGCGCTGACGCCCGGCGGCACCCTCGTCGTCGCCGAGCCCATGGCCGGCACGCCCGGCGCGGAGCGCATCGAGGCCTACTTCGCCATGTTTCTCATCGCCATGGGCTCGGGCCGCCTCAGGACCCGCGCCGAGCTCGAGGAGCGGCTGAAGCGCGCGGGCTTTTCCGACATCCGCGAGCACGGCACCCGCAATCCCCTTCTCGTGCGCGTCCTGTCGGCGAAACGGCCGGGCTGATCCCCGCTCCGCGCACGGGGTAAGTGTAATCCGTAGTTGACACCCCTTGGTGTGAAGCTAGACTGACACTCATGGTCCTCAGCGCCCGACGCCAAGGGCGGTGCGCCCGGACCCCACGACAGAAGCGAAGCCGACCAGCCCCATGGAAACGTCCGCCATCGTCCTTTCAGAACCCCGCGCCATCGCGCTCGCACCGGTCCGCCTGGTGGAGCCGGGGCCCGGCGACGTCGTCGTCGAGGTCTCCTGGAGCGCGATCTCCACCGGCACCGAGCGCCTGCTGTGGTCGGGCGAGATGCCGCCCTTCCCGGGCATGGGCTATCCGCTGGTGCCCGGCTACGAGGCCGTCGGCCGGATCGTCGAGGCCGGTCCGGAGTCGGGCCGCCGCGAGGGGGCGTTCGTGTTCGTCCCCGGGTCGCGCGGCTTCGAGGGCGTGCGGGGCCTGTTCGGCGCGGCCGGCCGCCGCCTCGTCGTCGCCGGCGAGCGGGTGCTGCCGGTGGACGAGGCGCTGGGCGAGGCCGGCACCATGCTCGCCCTCGCCGCCACCGCCCGCCACGCCATCCGCCCGGGCGCCATCCCGGACCTCGTGATCGGCCACGGCGTCCTCGGCCGCCTCATCGCCCGCATCGCGATCGCCCTCGGCGCCCCGCCGCCCGTCGTCTGGGAGACGAACCCGGCCCGCCGGGACGGCGCCACGGGCTATCCCGTCATCGACCCGTCGGAGGACGCGGGCGGGCCCTATTCCACCATCTGCGACGTGTCGGGCGATGCCGGCATCATCGACAAGGTGGTCCACAAGCTCACCAAGGGCGGCGAGATCGTGCTCGCCGGCTTCTACAAGGAGAAGGTGGCCTTCACCTTTCCGCCCGCCTTCATGCGCGAGGCCCGCTTCTCGATCGCGGCGGAGTGGAAGCCGGAAGAACTTACCGACACCGACCGCCTGATCGGGGAGGGCAAGCTCTCCCTTTCCGGTCTCATCACGCACCACGCCCCCGCGACCGACGCGGCCGCGGCGTACGACACCGCCTTCAACGACCCAGCCTGCCTCAAAATGATCATCGACTGGAGGTCGCTCGCATGACGGATAACCTGGACGCAGCCCCCCGCGCATCGCTCGAGGTGGACGAACGCCTCCGGGAAGAAGCGTCACTAGAGCCCGACCCGGTCCACACCGGCGAGGTGAAGAAGGAGACGCAGATCATCGCCATCTACGGAAAGGGCGGGATCGGCAAGAGCTTCACGCTTTCCAACCTGTCCTACATGATGGCGCAGCAGGGCAAGCGCGTCCTGCTGATCGGCTGCGACCCCAAGTCCGACACCACCTCGCTCCTGTTCGGCGGCAAGGCCTGCCCGACCATCATCGAGACCTCGTCGAAGAAGAAGCTCGCCGGCGACGAGGTGACGATCGAGGACGTGTGCTTCAAGCGCGACGGCGTCTTCGCCATGGAGCTCGGCGGCCC
>CAZJNX010000226.1:3866-7140 GCA_964547415.1 uncultured Hyphomicrobiales bacterium | reverse complement strand
TGAAGTGGAGGTTGATGTCCTCCATGGGCACGACCTGGGCGTAGCCGCCGCCCGCCGCCCCGCCCTTCACCCCGAAGCAGGGGCCGAGGGAGGGCTCGCGCAGGCAGATGGCGGCACGCTTGCCGATGCGGTTCAGCCCGTCGCCGAGGCCGACGGTGGTGGTCGTCTTGCCCTCGCCCGCGGGCGTCGGGTTGATCGCCGTCACCAGCACGAGACGACCCTGCCCGCGGTCCTTGCTGCCGAGGCGTTCGAGGTCGATCTTGGCCTTGTCGCGGCCGAAGGGCAGCACCGCGTCCGCCGGAATGGCCAGCTTTTCGGCGATGTCGCCGATGGGGAGCTTGCGGGCGGCGCGGGCGATCTCGAGGTCGCTCGGCTGGGCGGTGCCGGACTTTGCCTCGTCCCTCGTTCCGTCTGTCATGACTTTCCTCGTTCTTCAGGATTATTTGCCTTCCGGCCGGCGCGCCGGGCGGGCGAAGTTGAAGCTGGCCGGAAGCGGCCCCACGCGGGCCGCGAGGACATGGAAAACTCTTTGCGGGGCGCTTGCATGGCAAGCCGGTTCCGCCGATCTAGGAGGGAATCGGAACCGATCCCGCGCGCGGTGCGGCGGGCGCTCGTGGCTGTGACGGCGGTGCAAAAACCCATCACCCTTGCGGACGGCGGGGAGCGGCGGGGTCGCTCGATCGTCTTCTACCTCGCCCACAACTTCTCCATGATCGCCTTCGCGAACGCGGTGGAGCCGCTGCGCCTCGCCAACCGCATCCTCGGGCGGCCGTACTATCGCTGGCGCGTCGCCTCCGTCGACGGGGCGAGCGAGAAGGCGAGCAACGGCATGGTCATCATGACCGAGAGCGCGCTCGCCGACGAGAGGAAGCGGTGCGCGGCCGAGCCGCCGGACTTCGTCTTCGTGTGCGCGGGCCTCGGGATCGAGAAGGTGGACACCCGCCCCGTCCACCCCTGGCTGCGCCAGCTCCATGCCAAGGGCATCGGCATCGGGGGCGTTTGCACCGGCTCGTGGGTGCTCGCGGAGGCGGGCCTCCTCGACGGGCGGCGCTGCTCGATCCACTGGGAGATGCTGCCCGCCTTCTCCGAACGCTTTCCCGACGCCCAGGTCTACGCCGACATCTACGAGATTTCGGGCAACATCTACACCTGCCCGGGCGGGACCGCCTCCCTCGACCTGATGCTCGGCCTCATCGAGGCGGACCACGACGAGACGCTCGTCATGCGCCTGTGCGAGCAGTGCCTGGCGGACCGGGTTCGGCCCGCCTCGGACCGCCAGCGCCTGCCCCTGCGCGCGCGGCTTTCGGTGGGCAACCCGAAGCTCCTCACCATCATCGAGCTGATGGAAGCGAACGTGGAGGAGCCGCTGTCCCTCGTCGAGATCTCGCGCTACGTGGGCCTGTCGCGCCGGCAGGTGGAGCGGCTCTTCCGCCAGGGCGTCGGCATGTCGCCCGCCCGCTACTACCTCGAGATCCGCCTCGACCGGGCGCGCCACCTCCTGATGCAGTCCACCATGCCGATCGTGGACGTGGCCGTCGCCTGCGGCTTCGTCTCCGCCTCCCACTTCTCCAAGTGTTTTCGGGAGGTCTACGGACACTCCCCCCTCGCCGCCCGCATGGAGCGGGACAAGGAGGACCAGTACGGGTGAGGGTGACGGGGCGAGGTGCCGTTCGCGGCGGCGCGGACGTATGGCCGCGAGGCCATCGCCACGACGACGCTCCACACGATGATCGTGGAACACGAGGACTGGGCGGCAAGGCCGCCCTCCGCAAGGGGGCGGCCCTTGCGACCGGTTCGGGGGCGACGCGGGTGCCCCGTTGCGACCGGTCAGTCGGACAGGCGGGAGACGAGACGGCCGACGAGGCCGGTGAGGCGCAAGGGCGCGTCCGTCACGGCGAAGCAGATGCAGTCCCGCCCGAGGTCGGCGACCGGGCGGTGGTCGACCGTATCGTCCGCGGCGGCGATGTCCCCCTCGACATAGTGGCCCGTGCGGTCGCGGAAGCCGCCCTCCAGCACCAGCGTCACCTCGGCGCCGCCGTGGGTGTGGTGGGGGACGGGAACGCCCGGGCGGATGCGGATGAGGCTCGCCGTGCACCCGTCCGCCTCGCCCACCTTCCACTCGCGCAGGCCCGGCAGCACCGTCCGCCACGGCACGTCGGCGAGATCGCGGCCGATGAAGCCGCGGATCGAGCGCGGCAGGCGACCCGGGCGCACCTTCGGCGGCAGCGCCGGCCGGTCCGGCCGCAGCGCGGCCGGCGCCTCCTCCTCCGCCCCGTCGGCGGCAAAGATCGCCGAAAGCATCGCATCCCGGCCCGACAGGGCCGCGGGCTCGCACGCCTGCATGGCGTCGGCCGCCACCACCTCAAGGTCCCGCACCCAGCCGCGGCTGGCCTCCGTCATCTCGAGGTGCGCCTCCACGAGCACGCTCGCCGGGCGTGGCAAGCCCCCCGTCACGTAGGCGGCGAGCAGCGAATCCACCGGGGCGATCGGGGTCAACATGTTGCTCAAGGTCGTCGTTCCAGCCATTCGGTTCCGCGTCCGATCGCCTTTACGCGCCGTCTGTCGGGCCGGATCAACCGACCGTGATCAAACCGTCGTTTTTTTCCCCGCCCGGTGGCCTTCCGCGCCGTTCCGCGCCATCCTTCGTGAAAAGCGCCGGCCGAGGCAAGATGGCCGGACGAAGAGGGACGACGTCCCGTCGCCGCAGCCTCCGGGCCTGCGGCGGGCGCAACGCCGCTTGCACCCACGCCTTACATGGGGCAGCGGTCGGCGGCTTGAAGGACCGGGCAAGGATCACATGCACGCACCGCCCCGCATCGCCACTTCCGTCATCGACATGATCGGCAACACGCCCCTCGTGCGCCTGAAGCGCGCGTCCGAGGAGACGGGCTGCGAGATCCTCGGCAAGGCCGAGTTCATGAACCCCGGACAGTCGGTGAAGGACCGGGCGGGCCGCTTCATCATCGAGGCGGCGATGAAGAGCGGCGAGCTCGGCCCCGGCGGCACGGTGGTGGAGGGGACGGCCGGCAACACGGGCATCGGGCTCGCCGTGGTGGGCAACGCCCTCGGCCTCAGGACGGTGATCGTCATCCCCGAGACCCAGTCGGAGGAGAAGAAGCAGACCCTGCGCCTTTACGGCGCGGAGCTGATCGAGGTCCCCGCCGTCCCCTATCGCAACCCCAACAACTACGTGAAGGTGTCGGGCCGGCTCGCCGAACGGCTCGCGAAGACGGCGCCGGGCGGAGCGATCTGGGCCAACCAGTTCGACAACGTG
>CAZJNX010000226.1:0-3856 GCA_964547415.1 uncultured Hyphomicrobiales bacterium | reverse complement strand
TGGCGAACCGGGAGGGCCATATCCTGACGACCGGGCCGGAGATCTGGGAGCAGACGAACGGCGAGGTGGACGCCTTCATCTGCGCGGTCGGCACCGGCGGGACGCTGGCGGGCGTCGGCATGGCGCTGAAGGAGCGCAACCCGGACGTGAAGATCGGCCTCGCCGACCCCATGGGCGCGGCCCTCTACAACTTCTACGCCCACGGGGAACTGAAGGCGGAAGGCTCGTCCATTACCGAAGGCATCGGCCAGGGCCGCATCACGGCGAACCTCGAGGGCGCGCCGGTGGACATGCCGTTCCAGATTCCCGATTCGGAGGCGATCCCCATCGTCTTCCAGCTCCTTAAGGAAGAGGGGCTGTGCCTCGGCGGCTCGTCCGGCATCAACGTGGCGGGCGCGATCCGCATGGCGCGGGAGCTCGGGCCCGGCCACACCATCGTGACCATCCTGTGCGACTTCGGCACCCGCTACGCCTCGCGCCTGTTCGACCCGGCGTTCCTGCGCTCCAAGGACCTGCCGGTACCGGACTGGATCGAGCGCGAGAGCGCCATCGAGGTCCCGTACGAGCCCGCCGAGTGAGATGACCACCCCGCTTTTCCGAGACGATCCCTACCTCGCCACCGCCGAGGCCACGGTGGTCGCCGTAAAGGGCGGCCACGTGCGCCTCGACCGGACGGTGTTCTACGCCACCGGCGGCGGGCAGCCCGGCGACACCGGCGCCATCGAGCTTCCCGGCGGCGAGCGCGTCGCCGTCACCGGCACCCGCTACGCGGACGACCGGGAGGGGATCCTGTCGGCCGTCGAGGGGGACCTCGCCGCCCTCGCGCCCGGAACGGCGGTGACGCTCCACCTCGACTGGCCGCGGCGGTACCGCATCATGCGCATGCACACCGCGCTCCACCTCCTGTCGGTCGCCCTCCCCTTCCCCGTCACCGGCGGGCAGATCGGCGAGGAGGAGAGCCGCCTCGACTTCGACATCCCGGAAGGCGGCCTCGACAGGGACGAGATCGCCGCCCGCCTCAACGCCATGGCGGCGGGCGACCACCGGGTGACGGCCGAGTGGATCACCGACGAGGAGCTCGACGCCGCGCCCGACCTCGTGAAGACCATGAAGGTGAAGCCCCCGCGCGGCACCGGCCGGGTACGGCTCGTCAGGATCGGCGAGGACGTGGACCTGCAGCCCTGTGGCGGCACCCACGTCGCCTCCACCGGCGAGATCGGCACCCTCGCCGTCACGAAGATCGAGAAGAAGGGGCGGCAGAACCGGCGCGTGAGGATCGCCCTCCTCGATTGACGGCGGCTGGCGGTGGACGGACCGCCCCCGCCCGTGGAAGATGCCGCCTTTCGCAACGGACGAGCCCCCGATGACCGAACCCCGCCAGAACCTCGTGTCCACCGCCTGGCTCGAGGAGCACCTCGACGCCCCGGACGTCGCCGTCGTGGACGGCTCCTGGCACCTGCCGACGGCGGGGCGCGACCCGGCGGCCGAGTACGCCGCCTGCCACATCCCCGGCGCGGTGCGCTTCGACATCGAGGAGATCGCCGACAGGCACAGCGACCTCCCCCACATGCTGCCCCGCCCCGAGGCCTTCTCCAGCGCTGTCCGCAAGCTCGGCATCGGCGACGGGCAGACCATCGTCGTCTACGACACGGTGGGCATCTATTCCGCGCCCCGCGTGTGGTGGATGTTCCGCGCGATGGGGGTGTCCCAGGTGTTCGTGCTCGACGGGGGCCTGCCCAAGTGGGTGGCCGAGGGCCGCCCGGTGACCGACGACGTGACCCACCGGCGCGAGCGGCACTTCACGGCGCGGCTCGACCACCGCCTCGTCGCCGACAGCCGCGACGTCCTGCGCGCGGTCGGCGACGGCTCGGCCCAGATCCTCGACACCCGCAGCCCCGAGCGCTTCCGGGGCGAGGTGCCCGAGCCGCGCCCGGGCCTGCGGGCCGGCCATATCCCGGGCGCGCGGAACGTCCACTACGCGGCCCTCATCGCCGCCGACGGCACGATGAAGCCGGCGGCGGAACTGAAGACCGTTTTGGCGGGCGCGGGCGTCGACCCGTCGGAGCCGGCGATCGCGAGCTGCGGGTCCGGCGTGTCCGCGGCGATCCTGGCCCTTGCCCTCGCCGAGACCGGTCATCGCCAGGTGGCGGTCTACGACGGGTCGTGGGCGGAGTGGGGCGGGCTGCCGGACGCGCCGATCGAGACCGGCTGAGGGCGGGTCGGGTCCGGTGGCGGACGGCGGCGAGAACCGCTTCGAGTTCCGCTGCTTCTTCCTGCCCCGGGAGGTCCCGGCGGCCCCGCTGCCGGGCCTTTCGCCGGCCGGCGAGCCCGAGCTGCCGCGGCGGGACACCTACCTGCTGCTCCCGCACGAGCCGCGCCTCCTGCCCAAGCTGCGCGACGGGGCGCGCTTCGAGGTGAAGCGCCTTGCCGCCCTCGCTGGCCGCCTCGAGGGGTGGGAGGTGGTGGCCTCGGCGGCCTTCCCCCTCGACCGGGAGGCGCTCGCCCTCGCCGGCCGCCTGTTCGACCGCTCGCACCGGGGCCTGTCCGGCGCCTGTGCCGGGGACTTCCTCGACAGCCTCGCACGGCACGGCCCGGGCACGCGGGCCATCGACGTCGAGAAGCGCCGCCGCCGCCTCTCCGGCGGGCCGCTCCTCGGCGAGGTGACGCACCTCCTTTTCCCGGCCGAGGGCACGCGCCTTGCCACCGTCGCGGTGGAGAGCGCCGACCTTGCGGCCCTCGACGCCTTCCTCGAGGGCACGCCCCTCGGGGCCCTGCCGAACCTCAACTACGGCGCGTTCCTGCGCTGGCACGCGCGCACCGGCATCCATCCCGTCAGCCGGCCGCGCTGACCCCCTGCCGGTCCGCGAGGCGGGTCCCGCCGGGACGGGCGGCGCGGATCGTCGGCGGCGCGGCGGACCCGGGCCGATCGTTCGCCCGCACCGCCAGGGCAGGACCGCCTCGCGCGGGCCGACGACCACCGGCAGGGCCCGTCCGCCCGGGCGCGGCCGACCCGGGCGAGACGAGACGTCCCGAGCCCGCCGCCGCCTTTCGGGGCCCGGGCGCCCTGGCGGGCGGGCGGCGGTCGCTGCGCCCCGGCTCACCCTGCGGCACCCGCGCCGCGTCGCCGCGCCCGTCCCTTCCGGGCGCGGACGGCCGCGGGAGCGGCGCGAGGTCGCAAAGCCCATGCCCGCCGGTCGCGGCTCGGCCTGACAGGCCCCGCGCGCTCATGTATGGGACGTGCCGAAGGGGACAGGAGGATACCCATGCAGGTACGTGCCGCCGTCGCCGTCGCACCCGGCAAGCCGCTCGAGGTGACGACGGTGGATCTCGAGGGGCCGCGCGAGGGCGAGGTGCTGGTGGAGGTGCGGGCGACGGGCCTGTGCCACACGGACGACTTCACCCTGTCCGGCGCGGATCCGGAGGGTCTGTTCCCGGCCATCCTCGGCCACGAGGGGGCGGGCGTCGTCGTCGACGTGGGCCCGGGCGTCCGGTCGCTGAAGAAGGGGGACCACGTGATCCCGCTCTACACGCCCGAGTGCCGGGAGTGCGAGTACTGCCTCAACCCCAAGACTAACCTGTGCCAGAAGATCCGCTCCACCCAGGGGCGCGGCGTGATGCCCGACGGCACCTCGCGCTTTTCCATCGGTGGAGAGCCGGTCCACCACTACATGGGCACGTCCACCTTCGCCAACTACACGGTGCTGCCGGAGATCGCCTGCGCGAAGATCCGCGAGGACGCGCCGTTCGACAAGGTATGCTACATCGGTTGCGGGGTGACGACGGGCGTCGGCGCCGTCGTAAACACGGCGAAGGTGGAGCCCGGTTCCAACGTGGTCGTCTTCGGCCTCGGCGGCAT
>CAZJNX010000225.1:0-7159 GCA_964547415.1 uncultured Hyphomicrobiales bacterium | reverse complement strand
GGACGGGCTCCCTTCCGCACCTCCCAAGCTACCATCACGCCAACAGACAAGGGGGCGGGCCGCGGCGCCCTCGACCCCTTCCGGTCGGGCGCGGCGCTCCTCCTCGTTCAGCCGCTCGAGACCGAGGCGCCGGACCGGGCGAACCGCCTGCTCGCCCCGGCCTGGTACCTGGCGCTCGCGGCGGCCGGCCTTGCCGTCGTTCCCTTCGCCGACGGCTTCGCCGTCCTGTCCCTGCCGAGCGGGATCGTCCTGTGGGGAGCGGCCGAGGCCCTCGTCGTCGTCGTGGTCTTCCTCCACGGCTGGTCGCCCAACGGCCCGTTCCCGCTCATCGGCGCCTACCGCTACGTCGCCGTCGGCCTGCCGATCATGCTGCCGAGCATGTTCGTCCTCATCGCCGCGGCGCTGCCCGCGCGGTCCCTCGACGTCCTCGCCATCGTGGAGAGCCAGCGGGAGACGTGGAACGTCGTCCGCCAGCCCCTGGGCCTGCCGCTGTTCATCCTCGTCGGCCTGTCGCTCACCCTGCGCGGGCCGTTCGACTACGCCGACCCCGCGGACCTGTCCGGCGGCACCTCGGCGGAGGAGAGCGGGCCGGCCCTCGCAGCCTGGCAGGCCGCGCGCCTTGCCATGCTCGTGTCCTTCTCGGCGATGGCCGCCACCGTCTTCCTCGGCGGGCCGCTCGGGCCGGTCCTGCCGGGGCCCGCCTGGGTCGTCCTCAAGACCGCCGCCGTCCTCCTCGCGACGATCCTCCTCGGCCACGTCCTCGCGCGCATGCCGGCGCCGCCGATGATGGGGCTCGTCTGGACGGTGCTCCTGCCCGTCTCCTTCCTCCACCTCGTCCAGGCCGGCGTCACGGCGCTCCTGCCATGATCGACGACGTCCTCTTCCTCGCCCTCTCGGCGCTCGCGGTGTGGAGCGGCTTCCGGGTGTTCCGGGTCGATTCCATGATCCGCGCCACCTTCCTGCTGATGACCTCCTTCATCGCGGTCGGCGGCATCGGCCTCCTCCTGTCGGCCCCGTACATCGGCGTCGCCACCGTCTTCATGATGGCCGTGGAGATGATGGTGATGGGGCTCTTCATGGTGATGTTCATGATGAACCCCGCCGGCCTCAACCCGATGGCGATGGTCCACCAGCACCGCCTGTCGATCGCGGCGGGTGCCTTTGCGTTCGTGGCCGCGGCCGCGGCGATCATCCTCACCGACCTGCCGTCGGACCCGGTGGCGGCGGACCGGCCGGTGGTGCGCGACCTCGGGAACGCGCTCCTCGGGCGCTACATGCTCGTGTTCGAGACGGCGGGGGTGACGCTGCTCGCCACCATGGTGGTCGCCGTCGCCCTGTCGGCGCGGGAGGGGCGGCACGGGCCGGCCGACGCGGGCTCGCGGCCGCCGGGGCTGGAGCCGGGCGGTGCGCCCGCGGGCCGCGTGCCGGACGAGGACGGCGGCAACCACGCCCACCACGGCCAAGGGTGAGGCCATGACGCTCGCCACCGTCCTCCTCGTCGCCGCCGCCCTCTTCGCCATCGGGCTCTACGGGGCGCTCTCCCAGCAGTCCTTCGTGATGCTGATGATGGGGCTCGAACTGATGCTGAACGGCGTCATCCTCGCCGTCCTCGGCTTCTGGTCGTTCGCGCTCGCCGGCGCGCCGTCGGGCCAGCTCCTCGCCATCGTCGCCATGGCCGTGATGGCGGTGGAGATGGCGGCGGGCTTCGCCCTCGTCGTCGCCGTCTACCGCAAGCGGCAGGCCGACGTCACCGAGAGCATCGGGACGCTGAAGGAATGAACCCGCTCCTCCCCGCCCTGTGGTCGATCGCGGCGGGCGCGACGATCGCGCTTGCCGGTCCGCGCTCCCGCAAGGGGCTATCCCTCCTCGGCGGCGGGGCGATGGGCCTCGCCCTCCTCCTTTCGGCCACCGCCGTCCTCGCCGACGGGCGGGCGAGCGTCGGCTGGGGCGGGGCGCTGACCCTGACGGCGGGCTTCGTGCCCCTGTCGGCGGCCGTCGCGCTCCTGGTGCCGTTCGTCGGGCTCGCCGTCGTCCTCTACGCCGCCCTCGTGGAGCACGAGGCGGACCTTCGGCGCCTCGTCGGCCTCCACCTCGTGTTCGCGGGGGGCATGCTCCTCGTCCTCGCGGCGGACGACCTCCTCCTCCTCCTGATCGGCTGGGAGGTGATCGGCGCCACCTCCTGGGCGCTCATCGCCCACGACTGGCGGCGCGGGGAGACGGTGGGATCGGCCGCCTGGGCCTTCCTCCTCACGCGGGCGGGGGACGTCGGCCTCTTCGTGGCCGTCATGGCCCTGTTCACGGCGACGGAGTCGTTCGCCTTCGCCGCCATCGCGGAGCTCACGGGCCTGCCGCTCGTCCTCGTGCTTGCGGGCGTCCTCGTGTCGGCGGCGGCGAAGGCGGGGCAGGTGCCGTTCTCGCCCTGGCTGTTCCGGGCCATGGACGCGCCGACGAGCGTGTCCGCCTTCCTCCACGCCGCCGCGCTGGTGGCGGCGGGCGCCTACCTCGTCGCGCGGGTGGAGCCGCTCGCCCCGGCCGGCTGGTTCGGCGGGGCGGCGGTCGCTGTCGGCCTCGCGACGGCGCTCGCGGGGGGCGTCGTCGCGGTCCTCCAGAACCACGTGAAGCGGCTCCTCGCCGCCTCCACCTCCGCCCATCTCGGGCTCATGTTCGCGGCGGCGGGCGCGGGCTTCCCGGCGCTTGCGATCCTCCACCTCCTCGCCCACGGCGCCCTCAAGGCGGCCCTCTTCCTGACGGCGGGGACGGCCGCCCGCCTGCGCGGCACCTACGCCATGGACCGCCTGCGGGTCGGGCGCGCGCTTCCCGTCATGGCGGCGATCTCGCTGGCGCCGACGCTGGCGCTCGCCGGCATCCCGCCCCTCGGCGGCGCCTTCACCAAGGACAAGATCGTCGCGGCGCTGGCGGAGCCCTCCCTCTGGCTCGCGGTCCTGCCGGCCCTCGCGGGCGGGCTCAGCGCGGCCTACGCCGTCCGCTTCCGCCTCCTCGTGTTCGGGGCCGGGCCGGAAGCGCCGGCGGAGCGGTTGCCGCCCGGCAGCGCCCTGTGGCCGGACGTCCTCCTCGCCGCCCTCACCATCGGCCTGTCGGTCCTCTGGATCCCGGCCGTCGCGGACCGCGCCGCCGCCCTCCTCGGCGGCGCGCTGCCGCCGGGCTCGGCGGCGGACCTTGCCCTGTCGCTCGCGCTGGTGGCGGCGGGCGCCGTCCTCGGCATCACGCTCGCCCGCCACCTGCCCCGCCTCGGCACGGAGGGTCTCGCGGCCGCGGCGGCGGACTGGCTCGGCCTGCCGGCCCTGATCGAGCGGGCCGTCATCCACCCCTTCCGCCGCCTCGCCCGCCTCCTCGGCCGGGCCGACGACGGTCTCCTCGACGGCGCCGTGCGCGGCCTCGCCCGACGCGGCCGAGCCCTCGCGGCGGGCTTCTCGACGGTGGACGACCGGGTGCTGGACCGGACCATCGCCTGCCTCGCCAGCATCGGCGAGGTGCTCGCTGCTGCCCTTGCCACGGTGGACGACCGGGTGCTGGACCGGGGGATCGCCGCCGTCGCCGCCGCCTCCGGCCGGCTCGCCCGGGCCGGGGACCGGGTCGGCGAGAGGATCACCGACGGCCTCGCCAGCGGCACGGCCTTTCTCCTCTCCGTCTCCGGCCGAGACCTGAGGCGCACCCAGACCGGGCTTGCCCACCAGTATCTCGCCGTCCTGTCGGGCGGTCTCGCCGTCGCCGTCCTCGTCTTCGCATTCGCAGGCTGAGATGCTGACGCTCTGCGTCCTCGTCCCGCTCCTCGGCGCGGCGGCGCTCGCCTTCGCGCCCCGCCTGCCCGACCGTGCCGCGCGCCGCACCGCCGTCGCCCTTTCGGCGGTGCCGCTCCTTCTCCTCCTCATGGCGTGGGCCCGCTTCGAGGGGGGCGGGGCGGGCGGCTTCGACCTCGTGGAGGAGGTGACGTGGATCCCCTCGCTCGGCGTCGCCTGGCGGCTCGGGGTGGACGGGATCTCGCTCGCCCTCGCCCTGATGACGGCGCTCCTGTTCGTCGGCGCGGTCGCCTGGCCCATGGAGAAGGCGGAGCGGGCGCGGCAGTACTACGCCTGGTTCCTGTTCCTCGAAGGGGTGTCCCTCGGCCTGTTCCTCGCCCTCGACCTTCTCCTGTTCTACGTCTTCTTCGACCTGTCGCTGGTCGGCATGTTCTTCCTGATCGGGCGGTGGGGGCACGGGGCGGCGGAGGCGGCCGCGCTCAAGTTCTTCGTCTACACGCTGGCCGGGTCGCTCGCGATCCTGCTTGCCATCATCGCGCTCGTCCTCGCCACCGACCCGCTCACCTTCGACATGCGCGCGCTGATCGCCGAGCAGCCGCTCGCCGGGCTCGAGCCGCGGGCGAGCCTCGTCCTCCTCGGCTTTCTCCTCGGCTTCGCGATCAAGACGCCGCTCTTTCCCGTCCACACCTGGCTGCCGCCCGCCCACGTGGACGCGCCCGGGCCGGCCTCGGCGATCCTGGCGGGCGTCCTCCTCAAGATGGGGACCTACGGGATGGTGCGGATCCCGCTCCAGATGATGCGCGAGACCTTCGCCGACTACGCCCTGCCGCTCGCCCTCGTGGCGCTCGCCTCGATCCTGTGGGGCGCCCTCGTCGCCTTCGGGCAGACGAGCATCAAGCGGCGGATCGCCTACACCTCGGTGAACCACATGGGCTACGCCGTCCTCGGCATCGCGGCGGCGGGGGCCCTCGTCACCGGGGAGGAGGCGGCGCGCGGCCTCGCCCTCACGGGGGCGGTGGTGGAGATGGTGGCCCACGGTCTCATCACCGGCGCCCTGTTCCTGATCGCGGGCGGCCTCTTCGCCCGCGCCTCCACCTACGACATGGAAGCCTTCGGCGGGCTCGCTGGCGTCACGCCGCGCCTGTCGGCCGCCGCCGTCCTCGCCTCCTTCGCGAGCCTCGGCCTGCCCGGGCTCGCGGGGTTCGTGGCGGAGGTGCAGATCTTCGTCGGCGCGTTCGCCATCTTTCCCGTGATCGCGGCGATCGGGCTCCTCGGGATCCTGATCACCGCCGCCCTGTTCCTGACGATGCTCCGGCAGGTGTTCTTCGGCGCGCTGCCCGCGCGCCTTTCCCGGCTGCCGGACCTGTCGCGGGCGGAAGGGGCGGTCCTCGCCGCCTTCCTGTTCCTCGTGGTGCTGATCGGTGTGTGGCCGCGCTGGCTCCTCGACCTCGTGGAGGCGGGGACGGGCCAACTCGTCGGGGGCTGAGGGATGCCGGTCGCCGACCTCGCGCCGGAGATCGCGGTCCTCCTGACGGCCGTGGCGGCGCTCCTGTTCGCCGTGTTCGCGCCGCGGCGCCGGCAGGCCTTGTCGGCCGCCATCGCGCTCGCGGGCCTTTCCATCGCCGCCGGTCTCCTCCTCGCCGACCTCGGGACGACACGGTTCACCTTCTCGGGCACCTGGACCATGGACGGGGCGGGGGTCTTCGTGCGGCTCCTGATCGTCGGGGCGACGGGCCTCGTCGTCCTCCTGTCGCCGGCCTGGTTCGCGACCGACGCCCGCCACGGGGAGGTCTACGCCGTCCTCCTCCTGTCGGCGCTCGGGGCGATGGCGGGGGCGGGGGACCTGTTGCAGCTCCTCGTCGGCGTGCTCCTGTCCTCCGTCACCGGCTACGCGCTCGCCGCCTGGCACCGGGACTGGGCGATCTCCCTCGAGGCGGGCATGAAGTACTTTCTCCTAGGCGCGCTCGCCAACGCGCTGCTCGTGGCCGGGGTCGCCCTCGTCCTCGGCCTCCTCGGGACCAGCGGGCTGGAGGCGATGGCCGCGCGCCTTGCGGCCGGGGCGGGGGCCTCGCCGCTCCTCGCGGGCGGGGTCGGGCTCGTCATCGTGGCGCTCCTGTTCAAGCTCGGCGCGGTGCCGGGGCACGCGTGGGTGCCGGACGTGGCGGAGGGAGCGCCCGCGCCCGTCGCCGCGTTCCTGACGGTGGTGCCGAAGCTCGCCGCCGCGCTGGCGCTTGCCCGGATCGTCGCCGCCGTGCCGGCGGACCTCCTTGCGCTGCGCACGCTCATCGCCCTCGCCGCCGCCGCCACCATGACGCTCGGGAACCTCGCGGCGCTCTCGCAGGACGACGTGCGCCGCCTCCTCGGCTGGTCGTCCGTCTCCCAGTCCGGCTACCTGTTGATGCCGGTCGCCGCCATCGGCCTCGACCCGCGGGCGTCGGCGGCGCTCCTCGCCATGGCCGGCGCCTACGCGGTGGGCAACCTCGCCGCCGCCGTCCTGTCCCTCGGATTCCTGTCGCTCGTCGGGATCCCGCCGACGGCGGGTTTCTTCGGCAAGCTGGAGGCGTTCGCCGCCGTGATCGCCGCGGGCATGGGCTGGCTCGCCGTGGTGGCGGCGGCGAACACGGTGGTCTCCCTCGCCTACTACGCCCGCGTGATGGCCCCGATGGCCTTCCGCGACCCGCCGCGGTCCGCAGCCGTCCTGTCCTTCGCCTCGGCCGCCGCGCTCACGCTGGCCGCCGCCGCCGTCGTCCTCCCGGGCCTTCTCGCCGGCCCGGTCCTGACCGCCTTCGCCGAAGCCACCCTGCTCCCGTGACGCCCGGCCGGTCCCCGGTCCATTCCGGTGGAGGGACAAAACCGCCGACATTCCGGCGGAGCCGACACTGCCAGAAGCGCGCCGGGCGCGGGCCGGGTCAAGGCCTCGAGCGAAGCGTGCCTTGACGCGGTCCGTGCCCGGCGCGAGCGTCGATCACCCGAGGTCGGTCGGCCTCACCCCTCGCTGCCCTCGGTCCTGCCGGCCTGCCGCCCCATGCCGTTCAGGAGGTCGGGGAGCTGGCGGGCGAGGTCGGTGGGGAAGGGGAAGACGATGGTGGAGTTCTTGTCGGCCGCGATGTCGTAGAGGGTCGACAGGTAGCGCAGCTGCATGGCCTCGGGCACGCTCGCAAGGGTCTTCGCGGCCTCCGTGAGGCGCTCGGCCGCCTGGTGCTCGCCCTCCGCGTTGATGACGCGGGCGCGGCGGTTGCGCTCGGCCTCGGCCTGCCGGGCGATGGCGCGGACCATGCTCTCGTCGATGTCGACGTGCTTGATCTCGACGTTCGCGACCTTGATGCCCCAGGCGTCGGTCTGGGAATCGAGGATGTCCTGCAGGTCGGCGTTCAGCTTGTCGCGCTCGGACAGCATCTCGT
>CAZJNX010000224.1:0-7194 GCA_964547415.1 uncultured Hyphomicrobiales bacterium | reverse complement strand
GAGGAGGTGAGTGGCGCCGGCGAGATCGTTGCCGTCGAACTCCTCGCCGTACGGGCAGTCCTGCTCCGCCATGTAGACGAGCGCGCGCACCGCGGCGACGCGCTGCAGGTCGTCGAGGGTGCGCACCACCCGCACGCTCGGGCGTGCGGGCCTTGCGGAGGCACGCGGATCGTCCATGGCGGGGCTCAGGCGGGCGTGTGCGGGCGGGCCGGCACCCAGCCGAGCCACGCCGTGCCGGCCGACGGCGCGTCGAGGGCCGCCGTCATCATCCGTCCCTCCCGGCTCATGGGCCGGGCGAACAGGGGAAGGTCGGGGAACGCCCGGCGCCTCGCCTCCGTCACCGCCCGCACGACGGCGCGCCGGGCGACGTTCCCCCTGCCGCCGAGGCACCACACGTAGATCGCGGCGGCTGGCTCCTCAGGCGTGGCGAGGTGGGAAAGCTCCGGCGCTTCGGGCGCGAACGTCCCCCGCATCAGGGCGTGGAACCCGCCCTCTCCGAGGAACAGGAGCGCGATGAACGCCTCGCACGCACCGTCACCGTCGCGGCGCACGAACAGGCACCGCCGGGTCCGCCGCTCGCAGGCGATCACCCTGTGCGCCGGAACGAGACCCGCACCGAGGAGTGCGCTCCCGAGCGCGAGCGCGTCGGCAACGTCGGTCGGATCGTCCGTGCCGGCGAACTTGCGCGCGGCGAAGACCCGCCGCAGCACCTCCGTCCGCGCCCGGTCCACCATCACCGGGTTTTCGCTCACGATCCCTCCGCGTGCCGCACCCCGGAACCAGGGCTGATTGCCCTCGCTGGTAAAGCCCTGCCGTGACGTGCGGATGACGATGCCGTCCGCATCGCGTCGGGCTCCTCTCCCGGCCGGTGACCCGGCGGCAGGCGGTAGACGCCCTGGAAGCCGCGCTCGGTCGGCCGCTCCACCCCGAAGCCCGGCAGGCGCCCGTAGGTGGGGTCGGTGAACCAGATCGCTCCGCCGGAGCGGACCACCACGTCGTTCGGGCCGTAGAGCTCGCGCCCCTCGGAGCGCGAGCACGGCACCGCGCGCGGGCCGTCCGGCCGGAAGCGCACGACCGACGAGGTCGCATGCTCGCAGATGACGAGGTTGAGGTCGGCGTCGTAGGTCATGCCGTTGCCCCCGTCGGACGGGCGCATGACCTCCCGGACGCCGCCCTGCCGGTCCCGGCGGCGGCGCACGTCGGCCGGCATGTGGGAGAACGGGAGACAGCCTTCCGCAGTCGATGTGCAGCTGCGCGTGGACGACGTAGTGGACGTCGCCGGGGACGAGGCCTTGCCGGGCGAGCTGGCTCTCGATCATGTCGCCGTGGTCGTGGAGGCCCCGCACGCCGAGGCTCTCCATGGGGGCGTTGTCCCGGTAGCCGGTGTCGACCGGCACGGGATAGGTCCCCCCTAGGATCGGGAAGCCGTAGGTCGGCACCCGCCGCCGGCGTCGCCAGTCGTGGCCGAGCACCAGGAAGCTCGCCTCGAGCGCGATGTCGCCGTCGTCGAGGATGTGGATCGCGAAGGCCATGTCTTTCCTCCCCTTGTGTCTTTCGGAGCCGATCGATGCGGACCGCGTTGTCGTGGAGGATCGCCCGCTCGCTGCCCGGCGCCACGACGGCGACCGCCCCCCGCGCGAAGCCCGCGAAGCGGGGCACGGCGAGGAAGGCGGCGAGGGCGTCGCCGATGCGGGTGCCGCCGTCCCGGTCCGGGGCGAGGCGGCCGGCCCCGGCCAGCGCCTGCTCCCGGTTCCTCGGCTTCAGCGCCCCGGTGACCCGGGCGAGGCGGGTGCCGAAGGTGAAGGTCTCGGCCGGCGCCGGCGACGCCGGGGGGCTCGGCCAGCGGCTCGCCCCGCAGGCGGTTGACCGGCGCCACCACGGCGTCGGCGGTGGCGCGGGCGACGGAGGAGGCGCGCATCGTCACGATGTCGGATTCGAGGCGCGCGTCCGGGTCGTCGATGAAGTGGTAGACGCAGCGGCGGCGCAGCGCCTCGTGGAGGTCGCGGGTGCGGTTGACGGTCGGCACGACGACGGGCCGCGCCTCGGCCCGCACCGTTCCGCGCGCGGGGCGTCGAGATGGCGAAGTCCGACAGGAACGCGAAGAGGAAGGCGAACGGGCGGTCGGCCCGGTCGATCTCGTCGATGAGGAGGGTGGCCGCGTCCGCCGCCCTGAGCGCGTCGAGGAGGGGCCCGGGGGATCGGGAAGCGGTCGTCGTAGATCTTCACGTCGTCCCGCCCCGCCTGGCGGATCGCGAGCATCTGCGGCCGCCGCGTCGATCCCCTCGTACCATCGCAGGCGACCCGGGCGGGCAGGCGACCCGCACCCGCCGGTGCGCCCCATGGGACCGGCTCCCTCGTCACGCGAGCCTCGCAGCGGGCGGGGCGGGCATCAAGCCACGCTTCGCTCTTCGGGCTTGACCCCCGCCCCGCCCGCTGCGGTGGAGATCGTGTCGGCTCCGCCGGAACGTCGCCCTGTCCCACCACCGGAACGGGACAAGGGTACGAGGGGTCGATGGGAGGGCGTATCGTGGCGGTGAGGCGCGTCGTCCACGGGATCGGGTCGCCGGAGGCGCTCGCCGACGCGCTCCGAGGGGCGCAGTACATCGCCTGCGACGGGCTGGCGACGGCCGCCTACCTCGCGCTCGCCCTCGGCAGACCGCTGCTCCTCGAAGGGGCGCCCGGCGTCGGCAAGACCGAGGCGGCGAAGGCGCTCTCGGCGGTCCTCGGGCGGCGGCTGGCGCGGGTCGTTCCATTCGTCGAGGGCGGCCCGGGTCGCCTGCCCGCCCGGGACGCCCCTGCCGTGCGCCCGGATGCCCCGCAGCACCATCTCGGGCGTGACCGGCAGGTCGTCGACGTCGGCGCCGATCGCGTCGTGGACCGCGTTGGCGACCGCCGGGATGACCGGGTTCGCGCACATCTCGCCCGGTCCCTTGCCGTCGAAGGGGCCGTCCGGCGGGCTGCGTTCGGGGATCGCGGTGTCGTGGGGGGCGATGTCGCCCCGGCCCCGGCATCAGGGACTGGTTGAAGTCCTCCGGCCCGTGGGCGCGGTCCGGGAACCAGGGCTCGGTGATCTCCCACAGGGCGTGGCTCATGCCCATCCAAGGCGCCGCCGACGCGCTGCTGCTCCACGAGCTTCGGGTCGAGGGCGCGGCCCGCCTCGTAGGCCGGGTTCATCTCCGGGACGGTGACCTCGCCGGTCTCGTCGTCCACCTCCACGTCGATGACGAGGGCCGCGTGGGCGTAGCGGGAGACCGGCGTCACGTCGTCCGTCTCGGGGGCCACGTCCGACATCGGGATGAGGAAGATGCCGCGGCCCGACACGGTCCGCCCCTGCTTGAACGGGGCGGCCCGGGAGGCGGCCATCACGGCGATGGTGCGCGAGGGCACGCCGTTCACGTGGATGGTGCCGCGCCCGTCGGTGTCGAGGTCGGCGGTGTCCACCTCGGGCGCCTCGGCGGCGGCCTCACGGCGAGTCCGACCTCGCCCTCGCGGCCCGCCTCGCGCTTGCGGCGCTCCTTCTGGTGGCCGATGCGGGTGCGCTCGATCTCCTCGCGGGAGGCGATCTCGGCCGCGCGCAGGGCCTGGAGGCGGGCGATCTCGGCCTGCTCGGTGGCGCGCTTTCTCTCCGTCCGCGCCGCCTCGAGGGCCTGCTCGCGGGCGACGTCGGTGACGGTGAGCTCCTGGGCGATCCGCGCCTTCTCCGTCTCCTCCCGGGCGGCGATCTCGGCCGCCTCCACGGCGCGGCGGCGGGCGATCTCGCGCGCCTCGACGGCCTCGTCCCGCTCGATCCGGGCAGCCTCCACGGCGCGCCCCTGCTCGATGCGGGCGTTGTCGATCACCCGCCGCGCGGCGATGTCCGCCTCCTCGACGAGGCGGCGGCGCTCGATCGCCTCCTCCTCGGTCTGCCGCTCGCTCGCGATGGGCCGCCGCGACGGCGCGGCCCTCGGCGATCCGCGCCTTCTCGCGAGCGCCTCGCGGGTGGCGATCTCGGCGCTCTCCACCGCATTCCGGCGGGCGATCTCGCGCTGGCGGATCTCCCCCGCGGGCGTGATGCGGGCCTCGGCGATGGCCCGCTCGCCGGCGATCCGGGCCGCCTCGATGCGCTCGCGGGCGATGCCCTCGGCGCTCTTGGCCTCCGTCTCCTGCGCGGCGCGCTCGCAGGCGATCTCGGCGCGTTGCCGGGCGCGGCGGAACTCCACGGCCCGCTCCTGGGCAAGGCGCGCCTCCTCGCTCTCCCGCTCCATCCGGAGCGCTTCCTTCCCGGCCTCCAGGTTCCGTGCGCGGATCGCGATCATGGGCTCCCGCTCGATGGAGTGCCGGAGCTTGCGCTGGCCCTCCACGTCCTCGATGCGGCGGGTGAGGCCCTCCGCGTCGAAGCGGTTCGACGAAGGACGAGCGGGCCGATCAGCTGGGATGATGCCCGCGATCCCCGTCCGCCGCTTCGCCCAGCGCTCCAACGCCTCGGTCATGGCGGCGACGGCCTGCCCCCGGTCGCCGACGAACACGCCAGCCGCGCCCCCGCGGGTGCCAGGCGGCGATCTTGGTCGGCGGGATCGCCGCGCCCGAGGGCTTGCCGGCGGTGGACAGGTCCGCAAGGCGCACGGGCAGCCCCTCCGCCTTCGGGATGTCCCGGCATCCCCATCACCTGGCGACCATGACCGGGGCGAGCCCCTCGGTCGGCTCGTCCATGACGAGGAGCGCGCGTGGACGCCGTGGACGCGGTGGACGCCGTGGACGCCGTGGGTAAGGCGGATCGTGACGCCCTGGAGGGCGTGGGAGTGGCCGTGGAAGCCGTTGAGGTCCCGCACCTCGAAGGCGGCGGCGGGCCCGGGCCGGTCGGTGGCCATGGCCGCCTGCGAGGCGGAGCGCCTGGACCTCCGGGTCGTCCTCGATCTCGGCGGGCTTGCCTTCCTCGAAGGTGCGCCCGTTGTGCATCATCCTCACGCGCGCGGACACGCGCCGGGCGACGTCCATGTCGTGCTCGATGATGGTGTCGCCCATGTGGGACGGCAGCCCGGTGAGGATCTCCACGAGCTCCCGCCGCTCCGTCGGGGACAGGCCCGCCGCGGGCCCGTCGAACAGGATGAAGCGCGGCGCGCCCGCGAGCGCGATCTCGAGCTGCCGCTGCTGGCCGTCGGGCCGATGGGCGGGTCCGCAGGCCTTCGCGGGCGCCCAGCGCTCCGGGCGCCTCGCGATGGGCGGCCGACCGGCCCGCGGGCCGATTGGATCGCCGGCCTCCTCAGGTGGCGCGGATCGTCTCCAGGAAGGCCGTGGTACGGTCGCGCATGGTGGTGGCGCGCTCCAGGAGCGCGCGGGCGGCGGTGAGCACCGACTCGGAGGTGTTGCCGGTCTCGTCGGCGGCCGAGCTCACCGCGTCGATGGTGGCCGTCACGTTGGCGGAGCTGCTCGCCACCTGGCGGGCGTTGCGGGCGATCTCGCCGGTGGCCGAGCCCTGCTCCTCCACGGCCGCGGCGATGGTGGAGGAAATCTCGTCCATCTGGCGGATGCGGTCCGATATCTTGCCGATGTCGGTCACCGTGGCGTCGGTGGACGACTGGACGGCGGCGATCTGGGAGCGGATCTCCTCCGTCGCCTTCGCCGTCTGTTCGGCGAGGCCCTTCACCTCGGCGGCGACCACCGCGAAGCCCTTGCCCGCCTCGCCCGCGCGCGCGGCCTCGATCGTCGCGTTGAGGGCGAGGAGGTTGGTCTGCTCGGCGATGTCGCTGATGAGGCCGACCACAGAGCTGATCTTCTGGGCGGTGTCGGCGAAATGGTTGACCCGCGCCGAGGCCTGCTCGGCGTCCACCACCGCCTCGCGGGACATGCGGCTCGACAGGGCGATCTGCCGGGCGATCTCCTGCACGGAAGCGGAAAGCTCCTCCGCGGCGGCGGCGACCGCCTCGATGTTGGCCGCCGTCTCCTGCGAGGTGCTCGCCACGCGGGTCGTGTCCTGCGAGGTCCGGCTCGCGGTGGCGGACATGCGCCGCGCGGCCGCCTGCAGCTCCTCGGCCGACTTCGAGACGGCCTCCACGGTGGTCGCCGCGATCTCGTCGAAGTGGGCCACCGCCTCGTCCATGGTGCGTCGGCGCGCCTCCCGGGCGGCCTCCTCCGCCTCCTTGTCGGCCCGGAGGGCCTCCGCCTCCACGAGGCCCTGGCGGAAGACCGCGACGGCGCGGGCCATGTCGCCCATCTCGTCCCGCCGGTCGACCCCCGGGACCTCGACGTCCCGCTTGCCGGAGGCGAGGGCGGCCATGGTGCCCTCGAGCCGGCGCACCGGGCCCGCGATGCCGGCGGTGAGCGCGAAGAGGCAGGCCCCGGCCACGAGGACCGACAGGACGAGGGTGGCGGGCAGGATCCACAAGGTGGCGGCGAAGGCCGATTCCTTGTCGGCCGTGCGATCTGCGAGGAGGCCCCGCTCGATGCTCTCGATCGCCGCGATCCGGGCGCGCAGGGCGTCGAACAGGGTCTTGCCCGCGCCCGAGGCCTCGAGATGGCGACCCGCCTCCACCGTGTCGGGATCGCGCACGAGGGCGATGGCACGCTCGGCGTGGTCCCGCGTCCAGGAGGTGGCGGCGGCGTCGAGCTCGGCGAGGAGGCGCTGGACCTCCGGGTTGTCGCGGGTGAGCTCGCGCGCCCGCGTCATCGAATCCCGGTACTGGGCGAGGCCCCGCTCGTAGGTGTCGAGCGAGCGCTCCTCCGTGGTGAGCAGGAAACCGCGCAGGGCCGTCTCCTGGTTCACCATGCCCATGAGGATGCCGTCCACCGCCTCGAGCACGTCATACGTGTGGGTGGTCCAGCGCGTGTCGTGCTGGATCCTGAGGACGCGTTCGAGGACGACGAGGCTGCCGACCACCATCACCAGGATGACGAGCGAAAAGCCCGCCGCGAGCTTTCCCGAAACGCGCATGTTCGCGAAGACCTGGGCCACCGTTCCACCCCACTCCTCGGAGCCACCGTGCAGCCGGCCGGAGGCGACGACGCCGGCGACCGGCCGGAATACAGCTGCAAGGCTCGCACGACCGGCTTGCCCGGGGCTTGCCGGCCGAACGTGCGCAGAGCGGGAGGGGAGGCGGAGGGGAGGGACCCGGCCAGCAAGGCCGGGCCGCGACGGATCAGCTGCAGCCGGAGGTGGCGCCGCACGTGTCGCACTTGAGGCAGGTACCGTTGCGCACGAGGGTGAAGTTGCCGCACTCG
>CAZJNX010000223.1:0-7200 GCA_964547415.1 uncultured Hyphomicrobiales bacterium | reverse complement strand
GCTTCCAGCACACGTTCGCGGTCTACGGGAAGGAGGACGAGCCCTGCCCGCGCCCCGCCTGCAACGGCGTCGTCCGCCGCATCGTCCAGACCGGCCGCTCCACCTTCCATTGCCCCGTCTGCCAGCGCTGAGCGGCCCCGCGCCGGGCGCGCCTCATGGCAGTCATGCGCCGCACCGGCGCGGACCCGGGCCGCCCGCGTGCTACCTCTCCTGTACGAACGGACGGCGCGGGGGCGCGTTGGCCGGGCGGGTTGGCAGCGTCGCCGGCCGGACAGGGAGGCGCTGACGGCATGGCGAGCACGTACGCGGGCACCGATGAGGCGGGGTCGGTGCTCAAGGGCATCGCGCTCATGGTGCTCGCCGTCTTCATGTTCTCCTGCCTCGACGCCACGGTGAAGTACCTCGTCCAGTACCTGCCGGCGCTCGAGGTCATCTGGCTGCGCTTTCTCATCCACACCCTCCTCATCCTGCTGCTCCTGAGGGTGTGGGCGCGGCCGTCGATGCTGGTGCCGCGCAACATTCCCATGCAGACGCTGAGGGCCCTGTTCATGTGCGGGGCGACGGGCTTCAACTTCGCCGCCCTCCAGTACCTGCAGCTCGCCCAGACGGTGGCGATCATGTTCGCCGCCCCGCTCCTGGTGACGGCCCTGTCCGGCCCGTTCCTCGGCGAATGGGCGGGCCCGCGGCGCTGGGCGGCGGTGGTGGTCGGCTTCCTCGGGGTTCTGCTCGTCACGCGCCCGGGCTTCGCCGAGGTCCACTGGGCCGTGTTCCTGTCCTTCGGGGCGATGGTCTCATACACCTTCTACATCATCATGACGCGGCGGCTCGGGGGCAGCGAGACCTCCACCACCCTCCTCGTCTGGCCGGGCTTCGTGGGGATCGGCTTCTACGCGCCCGCGGCGCTGCCCGTCCTTCAGATGCCGGACCCGTCGCTTTGGGTTCTCGTCCTGTGCCTCGGGGTGTTCGGGGCGTTCGGGCACTACGTCCTCATCGTCGCCCACAAGCTGGCGACGCCCAACGTCCTCGCCCCCTTCCTCTACACGCAGATGTTCTGGATGGTGCTGCTGGGCTTCGTCGTGTTCGGCGACCTGCCGGACCTGTGGACGCTGGCGGGCAGCCTCATCATCGGCGGCTCGGGCCTTTACATCCTCCACCGGGAGCGGCTGAAGGCGAAGGAGGCGGCCGCCGCCACGCCCCACCATCCCTGAGGCGGCCCCATTCCTTGACCGATGTCATGGCGCGGGAAAGCCGCGGGCGGCACCTGCGGGCGGACCTCTCGGGAGCCGCCCCATGACAGAGACCAGCCTGCCCCACGCCGAGAACCGCCTCGCCGAGTTTCCCATCGCCTTCTTCGCGACGGTGCTCGGCCTCGGCGGCCTCACCCTCGCGACCCGCGCGGTGGAGGCCGCCCTCGGCCTTCCCCACGTCGCCTCCCTCGCCGCGCTCGCCCTCACCGTCCTCGCGTTCCTCGCGATCGCCGGGTTCTATGCCGCAAAGGGCGCGCTCCACCCGGCCGCGGTGCTCGCCGAGTGGCGCCACCCGGTGCGGATCGCCTTCTTCCCGGCGATCTCGATCTCGCTCCTCCTGATCGCGACGGGCCTGTCGGCCCATGCGCCCGGCCTCGCGGAGGGGCTGTGGCTCGTCGGCGTCGCGCTCCAGGCGGTGCTGACCCTCGCCGTCATCGGCACGTGGATCTCCCACCGGCCGTTCCAGACCGCCCACCTGTCGCCGGCCTGGTTCATCCCGGCGGTGGGCAACGTGGTGGTGCCGGTAGCCGGTGCGGGCTTCGGCTACGTGGAGCTGTCCTGGCTGTTCTTTACGGCGGGGCTCCTGTTCTGGCTCGTCCTCCTCACCCTCGTCTTCAACCGCCTCGTCTTCCACGACCCGCTGCCCGCGCGCCTCGCCCCCACCCTCGTCATCCTCGTCGCGCCGCCCGCGGTCGCCTTCCTCGCCTACCTCCACCTCGGCGGGGGCGTGGACGCCTTCGCCCGCATCCTCCTCAACGCGGGCTACGTCTTCCTCGCGATCGTCGCCCTCGAGGCGCCGAAGGTGGTGCGGCTTCCCTTCGCCCTGTCCTTCTGGGCGCTCTCCTTCCCCGTGGCGGCGCTGTCCATCGCCTCCCTCGTGTTCGCCGAGCGCACGGGCTCGCCCGTCCACGAGGCGGTCGGGATCGGGCTTTGGGTCCTCCTCCTCGCGATCGTGGCGATGCTCGCCGCGCGCACGGCGCGGGCCATCGCACGGGGGGAGATCTGCCGGCCCGAGTGAGCGGGCGTTGTGGCGCGGGCGGCGATCTGCTTGAAGCGGAGGGAAACGCGGCGAGACGGCGGGAGGCTGGGATGTTCCACGTGACGGACGGGTTCTTCCGGATGGGCGAGGAGAACGCCTTCGCCGTCCTCGCCCGCGCGCAGCAGCTCGCCGCCGAGGGTCGCTCCATCGTCAACCTCGGCATCGGCCAGCCGGACTTTCCGACCCCGCCCCACGTGGTCGAGGCGGCCGTGAAGGCCCTGCGGGACGGCCACCACGGCTACACCGCCGCCCCCGGCATCCCGGCGCTCCGCGAGGCCGTGGCGGCGGACGTTGCGGCCCGCACCGGGGCGGCGGTCTCGCCCGATCGCGTCATGATCGTGCCGGGCGGCAAGGTGACGATGTTCGCCGCCATCCTGATGTTCGGAGAGCCCGGCGCGGAGATCGTCTACCCGGACCCGGGCTTTCCCATCTACCGCTCGATGATCGAGTACACCGGCGCGAAGGCCGTGCCGCTGCCGATCCGGGAGGAGAACGGCTTCGCCTTCTCGGCCGAGGAGCTCCTGTCCCTCGTGAACGGGAAGACCCGCCTCGTCATCGTGAACTCGCCGGCGAACCCGACGGGCGGCGTCACCTCGCGCGCCGAGATCGAGCGGCTCGCGAAGGGCCTCGCGGACCGGCCGGACGTCGCCATCCTGTCGGACGAGATCTATTCGCGCATGACCTACGACGGGCTCGAGCACGTCTCGCTCCTGTCGTTCCCGGAGATCGCGGAGCGGACGATCCTGCTCGACGGCTGGTCGAAGACCTACGCCATGACGGGCTGGCGCCTCGGCTGGTCCGTCTGGCCCGAGGCCCTCTTCGACCACGCCCGCAAGCTCGCGGTGAACGCCTGGTCGTGCGTCAACGCCCCCACCCAGTACGCCGGGCTCGCCGCCCTCACCGGCCCCCAGGACGCCGTCGCGGAGATGGTCGCCGCGTTCGACCGGCGCCGTGCGCTGGTGACGGAGCGGCTCAACGCGCTGCCGGGCGTATCGGCGGTGACGCCGAAGGGCGCCTTCTACGCCTTTCCCAACATCCGGGAGACGGGCTGGCAGGCGAAGGCCCTCGCCTCCGCGCTCCTCGAAGAGGCCGGCGTCGCCCTCATCGGCGGGCCGGACTTCGGGGAACACGGCGAGGGCTACGTGCGCGTGTCCTACGCCGCGTCCGAGGCCGACATCGCCGAAGCCATGGACCGGATCGGCGCGTTCCTGGAGCGCCACGCCCCGCCCGCGCGCCTTTCCGCCGCCAGCGCCTGACGCGGGGCCGGGGCCGGGGGGATGCGCCGGACGCTGCGCGCCCGCCTCGCCGACCTCGCCGCCGACGTCGACCCCGGGGGCCTTCGCACCGCCCTCGCCCTCAAGACCGCCGCCGCCGTCGCCGCCTCGGCGACGGCGGCCTGGCTCCTCGCCGAAGCGGCGCCACGCCTCACGCTGCCCGCGCCGCTCGCGGCGATCCCGTGGCTCGAGGCGCGCTTTTCCGCCGCGCAGGCGGCCGGGGACCTCGCGCTCGAGCTCCCCCTCGTCGCGGCGATCCTGACGCTCAACCTGTTCATCCTCGTCCCCTCGGCGGGCTACGGGCGCGAGTTCCGCCGCGTGGCGGTGACCGGCGTGCTCGCGGGCCTCCTCGTGTCGGCCGTGGGGCTCGCGGGGCCGGGCTCGTGGGGCTACGGGGAGCTGCCGGTCTCGCTCCTGTGGGTGGTCCTCATCGTCGGTGGGATCTACGCCCGGCGCTGGGGACCGGTGGCGACCAAGCTCGGCCTCCTCACCGCGCTCCTCGGGGTGGGTTTCGTCGCCACCAACCCCACCCTCGCCACCGGCTTCTGGTTCCCGGCTGCGGCTGGCATCGCCCTTCTGTCGGCCCTCGTCTTCCGCTTCCTCACCTTGCGGCCGTCGGCCCTCGACGCCTTCCGCGTGCGCTCCTTCGACCTGTTGTCCGACATCGGCGAGGCCCTGTCGGCCACCGTCCGGGAAGGCGCGGTGGAGCCCGAGCCGATGGGAGAGGACGGGCGCGCCCGGCCCGTCGCCGCCACCCTGCGCCGGCGCTGGCAGCTCCTGCAGCGCTTCGCGGACGCGGCGGCGGACGAGCGGCCCCACGTGGCCTCCCGCTTCCGAGCCCAGCTCGTCGCCCTTTACCGGATGGTGCTCGCCCTCGAGGTGGCCCTCGACTCGCTCGCGTCGATGGACGGGCGAACGCGCGCCGCGCTCCTCGCCGACCCGCGGCTGAAGCGGGCGGTGGACCGCCTCGCCGGCCGCCTCGCGAGCCCCGTCGTGATCGGCTTTCCCTCCGAGGCGCGCCCCGATGCCGATCTTGCCGCCCTCACCGCCGAGCGCCTGTCGGAGGAGGGATCGGCGGCGCCCGAGCGGATCCAGGCGGTGCGGCTCGTCACCGGCCTGCGCCGGCTCGAGCGCGCCCTCAACGACTACTTCGCCGGCCGCTCGGAGATCGAGCCCGTGGCGCTCTCCACCGACCGGACGGCGGCGGCGGCGAAGGCGGCGGAGCGGGCGGCGCGGCGCCTCGCCCTCCAGGCGTTCGTCGCGGTCTCCATCACGACGGCGCTCCAGTTCACCCTCGACCTCGCCCACGCCTACTGGGCCACCCTCACCGTCGCCCTCGTCCTCAACGGCACGGTGGGGGAGACGGCGCTGCGCTCCTTCCGGCGCGGACTCGGGACGCTGGTGGGGGTGGCCATCGCCATCGCCCTCGTGCCCTTCGTGAGCGGCAAGCTGGCGGCGGAGCTCTCCATCATGGCCGCCGCGCTCCTCCTCGTCGTCGTGACGATCGAGACGCGCTACACGGTGGCCTCGGCCGCGATCGGATTCGTCGTCGCCCTCGGCATCCACGTCCTCACCGGGGCGGGGACGGCGGAGATGGCCGCCCGCGTCTACGAGACGCTGATCGGCGCGGCGGCGGCCCTCGCCGCGGCCTTCCTCGTGGTGCCGAGCTACGCGGCCGCCTCGATCCGCCAGGAGGTGGCGACCCTCCTCGCCGACCTGTCGGACGCCTTCGACGGCCTCGTCTCCGCCCCGGCGGACGCGGGGCCCGCGACGGTCGCGGCGAGCCTCGGCGGGCGCTTCGCGGGCATCGCCGAGCGGCTGCCGACGATCGCCGCCGAGCGCACCATGACCGGGCGCGACGCGCGGGAGATCCTGCGCCTCGTCGCCCTCCTCGACGCGGTGCTCGCCTATCTCGACCAGTACGAGGCGGGCCGGCCGGTCGCCGCCCGCGCCACCGTGCCAGAGCCCGTGCGCGCGGCCTTCGGCACCCTCGACGGGCGCCTGTCGGCAGCGCTCTCGGCGGTCGCGGCACTCGCCCGGGAGGCGCGGGCGAACCGGGAGGTGCCGCCCCCGTTCGAGCGCGCGGGCGTGGCGACGGCCGAGATCGCCGCGGCGGGAGAGGGCCTCACCATGCGCGACGCCGTCGCCGTCGTGGACCACGCCTACTTCGGCAACCGCCTCGGGCGGACGCTCAACGACCTCGCCCCGATCGTCGCCCGCCTCGGCTGAAGGCCTCAGCCCGCGTGGCGGACGGCGAGCACCATGTAGTTGACGTCCGTGTCCGCCGAGAGGCCCCAGCTGTCCTTCAAGGGGTTGTAGACGACCCCGTGCCGCTCGGTGACGGCGACGCCCGTGCCCTCGAGCGCGGCGTCGATCTCCGCGGGCTTCACCAGCCTGTCGTACTGGTGGGTGCCCCTCGGCAGCCAGCGCAGCACCCGCTCCGCCCCCACGATGGCGAGGAGGTACGCCTTCGGGGTCCGGTTGATGGTGGCGACGAACAGGAGCCCGTCCGGCCGCACCATGGACGCGCAGGCCCGCGCGAAGGCCGGCACGTCGGCCACATGCTCGATGATCTCCATGGCGAGCACCACGTCGAACGTCTCGCCCTCGGCGGCGAGCGCCTCGGCGGTGGTGGCGCGGTAGTCCACCGGCGTGCCGGTGCGGGCGGCGTGGATCCTCGCCACCTCGATGTTGGTGGGGGCGGCGTCGGCGCCGACCACGTCCGCCCCGAGGCGGGCCATCGGCTCGGACAGGAGGCCGCCGCCGCAGCCGATGTCGAGGAGGCGCAGCCCCTCGAACGGACGTTCGGCGCGGGGATCGCGCGAGAAGTGGCGGCAGAGGGTGTCGCGGATGTAGCCGAGCCGCACCGGGTTGAACTTGTGCAGCGGGCGGAACTTGCCGTTCGGGTTCCACCACTCGTCGGCGAGGCGGCCGAACTTCTCCACCTCGCCCGCGTCCACCGTCGTCGCTTCGGCCATCGCCCCTCTCCCGACACGCGCCCGGCGCGGCCCGTGCTTGCCGGCCGCGCGCTCCGGGTGCTACTTACCGCGCGTCCCGGCCACCGCCAGCCCCCCGGCGCGGCGGCCGAAGCTTCCCCGACACCCGAGCCGCCCCGTGCGGCGAAACGACCCGCGGGCGCGCGCGCCGGCCTTGCGGGAGGAACGACGGAAACGACCCGCCCATGGCCCGCCTCGTCTGCAAGTTCGGCGGCACCTCGGTCGCGAACCTCGAGCGCATCCGCAACGTCGCCCGCCACGTCAAGCGCGAGGTGGACGCGGGCAACGAGGTGGCCGTCGTCGTCTCCGCCATGGCCGGGGAGACGAACCGCCTCGTGGAGCTGTGCCGGGAGGCGGCCGCCCTGCACGACGCGCGGGAGTACGACGCCGTCGTCTCCTCCGGCGAGCAGGTGACGGCCGGGCTCCTCGCCATCACTCTGCAGGCGATGGACGTTGACGCGCGTTCCTGGCAGGGCTGGCAGATCCCGGTGCGCACGGACGGCGCCCACGGCGCGGCCCGCATTCTTGGCATCGAGGGGGAGGAGCTGCTGCGCCGCCTCGCGGCCGGGCAGGTCGCCGTCGTCGCCGGCTTCCAGGGGATCGCGCCGGACGGGCGGATCGCCACCCTCGGCCGCGGCGGGTCC
>CAZJNX010000222.1:6625-7219 GCA_964547415.1 uncultured Hyphomicrobiales bacterium | reverse complement strand
AGCTCGCCCGGCTCGACAAGCTGCTGGCCGACCGCAAGATCGTTCTGGAGGTGGACGAGCGGGCGAAGGAGTGGCTCGCCAAAAAGGGCTACGACCCGGTCTACGGCGCCCGGCCCCTGAAGCGGGTGATCCAGAAGGAGCTGCAGGACCCGCTCGCCGAGCGCATCCTCACCGGCGAGGTGAGCGACGGGGAGACGGTCCGCGTCACGCCCACGGCCGAGCGGCTGACGTTCGAGCCCGCGGGCGCGGCCGCCCCGCCGGCCGAGGAGACCGAGAGCGTCGACGCCGCCTGACGCGGCCAGGCCGACGGCTTGCCCGGCGGCGCCCGCCGGGCGAGCCGGCGGCCGTTTCGCCCGGAAGCCGCCTTCGACACGAGGGCGAACATGCGAACGCCGCCCCGTCCGGTCGACGGGGCGGCGTTTTCGCGTGCGGGGCCGTGTGCCCCGCGATGGCCTGTGGCCAAGGAAAAGGCCCGGCGGGTTTCCCCGCCGGGCCCGGTCCTGCGGACTGGCCGCTGGATCAGAAGGTGCGCTGGGCGCGGAAGAAGACGCTGAGCGCCTCCGGATCGTCGAAGGATTCGACCCGACGGGTGTT
>CAZJNX010000222.1:0-6615 GCA_964547415.1 uncultured Hyphomicrobiales bacterium | reverse complement strand
GAAGCCCGACACCGGGGAGTAGCCGAGGAAGCCCTCGATGTCGAAGTTCTGGAAGTCGGCGCTGTCCTGCAGGCCGTCACCGTCGATGTCGCCCACGGTGCCGTGGCTGACGTCGAGGTAGCCGGCCTGCATCGCGAACGAGATGGTCGGCGTGAAGGAGGTGGAGAAACCACCCGAGATCGACCAGGCCTCGACGAGGTCCAGCGTGCCACGCGGCGTCACGTAGAAATCGCCGGCCGTGGAGACGAGAGCACCGCCGATGTTCGCACCGCCGATCGGCGTGTCGGCCACGTACTTCAGCGCGCCCTGGGTGTAGCCACCCTGGATACCGACCGAGGTGCCCGAGCCGAACGGCACGTTGACGTTCACACCCGCGCCGACGGCCCAGCCGTACTCGCTGTCCGAACCCGGGCCGTTACCCGTCGTGTTGACCGTCTGGACGTTGTGGCCGGCACCCATGATCTGGGCCGAACCCCAACCCTGGTCGACGCGCAGGTTACCGACGATGTCGGGCCAGCGGTTACCGGCGTAGCGGACCGTGTTGCGGTTCTCGTTGCGGATCGCCGACACGCCCTGCAGGCGGCGGTAGGCCTCGTCCTCGAGCGAGATCGAGGCGGAGAAGCCGTTGCCGAAGGCGAAGGTGTAGGCGATGACGTTGGTCGTCGTGTCGGAGTAGTTCGCGTTGAAGAACTGAGCCGACGCGTACGCCGCGTCCACGAAGTCGTAGAACGACTGGGTCCGACCGAAGGTCAGGCCGCCGAACTGGATGAACGCCCGGTTCAGGGTGACGCCAGCGCCCTCACCCGGATTGACGTCGCCACCGTCGAGCCGGGTGCCGGAGCCGATGTCACCCGTCCAGTACAATTCGGTGAACGTCCGCAGCAGGCCGAACTCGGTGTTCGTGCGGCTGTCCATGTAGATGTACGCACGAGCGCGGAACCGGTACGCGTTCGAGGAGCGGGTCGAGGTGCCGTAGAAGCCGGCGTTGAGGGAGGCAGCCTCCTCGTTGAAGTTGAAGTAGTTGTAGTCGGTGCGGATACGACCGGCCACCCGCAGGCACGTGTCGGTGCCCGGGATGAAGTAGTAGCCAGGCCCGAAAGCGTCGCAGACGCGGACGTAGTCGATCGGCTCAGGGGCGACCGGCAGATCCGCAGCCTGCGCCCCGGTCACCGCGAGAGCACCCGCAGCCGTACCGAGGACGAGACCTTTGATCTTCATGTCTTGACCTCCAAGAAGTTTCATTTGAGTTCCGTCCGTTCTTCCCTTCCGGCGGTGACCCTCGAAAGGGCGAAAGGCCGGATCCCAGTGTCCGGCCCGGCGACCCCCCAATGGGCCGGTCCGGACCACGCACGGCCGTGAGCCGCTCGCAGCGCCACATTACGTGCCGCCCCCGCCCGATCAACGACGAGCAGGCGGCGAGCCCCCTCCCGGAAGGGGCTTTGACCCCCCTTGTTGCACGGACAACACAAAATCGGGGGGTGTCCGCCGGAACGGGCGCGAAAGCCCCGGAAGCGGGCAAGGAAGCATTAATTCATGCCAGCGCGAAACGCCGCCGGGGGACGGTCGCCGCGCCCCGCCGTCGGCGCGCCCCGCACGCCCCCCGGCGCGAGCCGGGCCCATCGGCGAAAGGGCTGGCGTTTTCCACCGTCCTTGCCCATCGTGCCGCCATGAGACCCGATCCGGACGCCATCCGCCGCGCCGTCAGGGCCCGGCGGGACGAGGTCGCCGCGCTCACCGCCGACCTCGTCCGCCTGCCCACCCCGAACCCGCCCGGCGAGGGCTACGCGGCGGTGGTCGAGCTCCTCGCCGGCCACCTCGGGCGCTGTGGCTTTTCGGCAACGACGATCCGGGCCACCGGCACCCCCGGCGACTGCGACCGCCATCCCCGCCTCAATCTCGTCGCCCGCCGGGAGGGGCGGGGGCCGGGCCCCGTCGTCCACTTCAACGGCCACATCGACGTGGTGCCGGCCGGCCTCGGCTGGACGGAGGACCCGTGGGGCGGAGCGATTCGCGACGGCCGCGTGTGGGGCCGCGGCACGGCCGACATGAAGGGCGGGATCGCGGCGGCCGTCGTCGCGGTGGAGGCGCTCGCCGCCGTGTTCCCGGACCATCCGGGCGCGCTCGAGGTCTCGGCCACGGCCGACGAGGAGACGGGCGGCTACGGCGGCGTCGGTCACCTCGCCGCCCTGGGCCTGTTCGACCGGGGGCGGGTCGACCACGTGATCATCCCCGAGCCCCTCGACAAGGACCGGATCTGCCTCGGCCACCGCGGCGTGTGGTGGGGCGAGATCGAAACGCGGGGGCGGATCGCCCACGGCTCCATGCCGTTCCTCGGCACCTGCGCGATCCGCCACATGGGCGCCGTCCTCGCCGCCGTCGAGACCGACCTCGTCCCCCGCCTCGCCGCGCGTCGGACCGACATGCCCGTGACGCCGCCCGCCGCCCGCGCCTCGACGATCAACCTCAATTCCGTCCACGGCGGGCAGGACGAGGGCTTTTCCGGGCTCCCGAGCCCGTGCGTGCCCGACAGCTGCCGCCTCGTGGTCGACCGCCGCTTCCCCGTGGAGGAGACGCTCGACGGCGTGCGGGCCGAGATGGCGGCGCTGATCGAGGGCGTCGCGGCGACGCGGGCGGACTTCGCGTGGACGATGCGCGACCTCCTCACCGTGGAGCCGACGATGACGCGGCGGGACGCGCCGGTCTCCGCCGCCCTCGCCGGGGCGATCGCGGCCGTCCTGGGCCGTCCGCCGGCCTTCGTGGTCTCGCCGGGCAGCTACGACCAGAAGCACATCGTCCGCCACGGCAACCACGACGCCACCGTCGCCTACGGCCCGGGCCGTCTCGAGCTCGCCCACGTCCCGGACGAGCATGTCGCCATCGACGACCTCGTGGACGCGGCGGAGGTGATGGCGCTCGCCGCCGTGACCCTCCTCACGCCCCCCGCCTGAGCGGAGGGCGCCCGTCGGCCCGGTTGCCGGGGCGCGGCGGGTTCGCTACATCGAGGGAGAGGCTCCCGCGGCCCGTTGGGGCGTAGCCAAGCGGTAAGGCAGCGGTTTTTGGTACCGCCATGCGCAGGTTCGAATCCTGCCGCCCCAGCCACTCCCTCACAGCTCCATGAAATCAACGGCTCGAGGCCCTTCGGCTTGGGGCAACCGTAGCGCCCGGCAGTGCGCGCGGTCGGCGCGGACGGCACGACGGGAACGTGCGCCACCTGGATCGAGGCGCCATGGGTCCTGGGCGGAAAACGCGGTGACCGGGACGGAGCGGGCGCCCATGGCGATGGCCGCCCGCCGGGGCGGGTCTTTCCAATGTGCCCTCGGCGACCTGTCGGACATCGACGGGGTGGCGTCTTTCGACCGCGGGACCTCGTTCGACGCGGTCCACGACCGGAAATCGCCGCTCGACCTTCTCGCCCGCCTGCGCCGGGCGCTTCACCCGGGTGGCATCCACCTGATGCAGGACATCCGGGGCTCGGCGCGGCTGGAGAACACCCTCGACTGCCCGTTCGCGACCTTCCACGGCATGATCTCCACGTTCCACGGCATGCCGGTCTCCCTCGGCCAGGGCGGCGAGGGGCTCGGCACCATGGGGGGCCGGGAGACGGCCGAGGCGATGCTGCGCGAGGCCGGCTTCGCCGACGTCGCCCGCCACGTCCTGCCGCACGACCCGATGAACGTGTGGTTGGTCTCGCGCGCGTGAGGCGGCTCGCGGCCCCCGCGCGTGCGGCCGCCCGAGCCGTTCCCGCCATGCGAGGCCGCCGCAGGTCCGCTTGTCCCGCAGCTCGGCTGAGCCGACGACCCCGAGGCGAGGACGGTGAGGCCGCGCAGGATCCGGGGCAGAACGCGGCCGGGGCAGCATTCGCGAGCACCCGGCGATGCCGACCCGGCGTTCGTCCTCGTTGCCTGTCAACGAGCGAAACGGGAAAACCGAGGGAGTTCAGGTCGGGACAAACGGGACATCCATCCCTCGATGGGGACGGGGCCGGGCGCTTGACCGTCCCCAGCGGCACCATCCTTTGCCACGCACGCCCTGCCCCGCCGCGCCGTCGTCGCGAAGGCATGACGGGACCGCGTTGCACGGAGGGCGAGCGCCCGTCAGTTCGTGCCCCGAAGGTGCCCGCGGTGGATCGCAGGGCTGCGGCACCACAGGCCGACACCCTCCGCAGGTCTCAGGTCATCGGCAGGAAAAGGGTAGACCTGCGGCCAGAAGGCCTCGAGATCGCCGGGCTGGTCGAGCGCCAGCCCGCGCAGCCGGTCGGGCGGCCGCCGCCGGCCGGCCACCTTCACCGGTCCCGTCGGGACCTCCTCGTCCATTTTCGTCCTCCCCTGGGGCCGTTGTTCCCGATCGGGCATCCGGCACCGTCCGCTTGGCCGCGTCCATGACAGGGATCAAGCGACCGTCTCTCGGACGGAGGCTCCGCCGCGTTCGTCCTCGATGTGGATGCGGATGATCTCCTCGAAATCGTCCTCGGCGCGGAAGCCGAGGGCGCGGGCCCGCTCCGGCGCGAACGCGCGGGGCCAGCCCGCGACGATCCCCTCGATGAACGGGTCCGGCTCGAAGCGCACGCGGGCGGCCACCGCCTCGCCGGCAACGCGGCGGAGCGCGGCAATCATCTCGCCGACGGTGACCGCGAGGCCCGGCATCGTCAGGTTCCGCCGCGGGCCCACCGTGTCGCCGTCGATGGCGGCGGCGTGGAGGAGGAAGCCGACCGCGGAGCGTGGGCTCGCCACCCAGTGCTTCACCGACGGGTCGACCGGGCAGACCGCCTCCTCGCCCGCGAGCGGCTCCCGGATGATGCCGGAGAAGAAGCCGGACGCCGCCTTGTTGGGCCGGCCCGGCCGGACGACGATGGTGGGCAGGCGGATGCCGATGCCGTCCAGCATCCCCTTGCGGGTGTAGTCGGCGAGGAGGAGCTCGCCCGCCGCCTTCTGCGCCCCGTAGGAGGTAAGGGGCGTATGGTGGAAGTCGTCCGGGATCGGGTCCGGGAACGGCGCGCCGAAGACGGCGATGGAGCTCGTGAAGACGACGCGCGGGGCGTGACCGCGGGCGCGGATCGCCTCGAGGAGGCGCCACGTGCCGTCGAGGTTGACCCGGTATCCCTTGTCGAAGTCGAGCTCCGCCTCGCCCGACACGATCGCCGCCAGGTGAAAGATCACCTCGGGCGCGTCCTTCACGAGCGCCTCGGCGACGCCCTCGGCGGCGAGGTCGTCGACGCGGGTCTCGACGGGGATCCTGTCGGTCGCGGGCGCCTCGGGCATGACGACGTCCGAGAGGGTCATGCGCGCGATGGGCCGGCCCGCGACGGTGCCGTCGGCGGCGAGGCGGGCGACGAGCTTGCGGCCGACCATCCCGGCCGCGCCGATCACGAGGACGTGCATGGGATTCTCCCGGAACGGGGCGGGCGCGCGGCCCCCGTGGAGGGCGGTGCGGGCAGCGGCCGGCTCACTCCTTCACCGCCCCGGTCATGGACGAGACGTAGTGCTCCACGAAGAAGGAATAGAGGATCGCCACCGGCAGCGAGCCCATCAGCGCGCCGGCCATCAGCGAGCCCCAGTGGTAGACGTCGCCCTCCACCAGCTCGGTGACGACGCCGACCGGCACCGTCTTGTTCTCCGAGGAGGAGATGAAGGTGAGCGCATAGATGAATTCGTTCCAGCTCAGCGTGAAGGCGAAGATGCCGGCCGAAATCAGCCCCGGCACAGCCAGCGGCAGCATGATCTTGAGGAGGATCTGCAGTCGGCTCGCCCCGTCGATGAGCGCGCATTCCTCGAGCTCGTAGGGGATCGAACGGAAGTAGCCCATCAGGAGCCAGGTGCAGAACGGGATCAGGAAGGTCGGATAGGTGAGGATCAGTGCCAGCGGCGTGTCGAACAGGCCGTAGTTGAAGACGATGATGGCGAGCGGGATGAACAGGATCGACGGCGGCACCAGGTAGGCCAGAAAGATCATCAGGCCCGTCGTGCGCGCACCCTTGAAGCGCAGCCGCTCGATGGCGTAGGCGGCACAGACCGCGCAGAACAGGGAGATGAAGGTCGCCACCACGGAGACCAGCATCGTGTTCCACAGCCAGACCGGGTAGCTCGTCTCGAAAAACAGCTTGTAGATGTTGTCGAGCGTCGGCCGCGCCACCCAGAACGGACTGAAGTTATCGTAGTCGTAAAGCTCCTCGTTCGACTTGAACGTCGTGATCGTCATCCAGTAGAACGGGAACAGCAGCACGAAGATGAAGATGGCGAGCGGAATGTAGATGGTCACCACCCGCCGCGGCAGCGAGATCAGATAGTCGGTGGAGGAGCCGACCGGCTCCTCGCGGGGGCTCTGCCGTCCCCACTTCCAGAAGCGGGCCGACGTCCGCGTGAGCCGTTCCTCTTCCTCGCCGATGGCCATCCTCGTCCCCTCGTCTTCAGTCCGCGCCGCCCTGCTGCCAGCGGCGACGCTGCAGCCCGAAGTAGCTGAACAGGATCGCCGCGAGCAGGAACGGGATCATGGCCACCGCGATCGCCGCGCCCTCGCCCAGCGAGCCGCCCGGGATCGCCCGCTGGAAGGACAGCGTCGCCATCAGGTGGGTGGCGTTGAGCGGCCCGCCGCGGGTGAGCACGTAGATGAGCTGGAAGT
>CAZJNX010000221.1:0-7229 GCA_964547415.1 uncultured Hyphomicrobiales bacterium | reverse complement strand
ATGCGCTCGATGTCGGGGATGAAGCCCATGTCGAGCATCCGGTCGGCCTCGTCGATGACGAAGATGTCGACGCCCTGCAGGAGCAGCTTGCCGCGCTCGATGTGATCGAGCAGGCGCCCGGGCGTGGCGATCACGACGTCCGCCCCGCGGTCGATCTTGCGGTCCTGCTCGCCGAAGGATACGCCCCCGATGAGCAGGGACACGGTGAGCTTGTGATTGATACCGTACCGCTTGAAGCTGTCCTCCACCTGCGCGGCGAGCTCCCGCGTCGGCTCCAGGATCAGCGTGCGCGGCATCCGGGCGCGCGCACGTCCGCGTTCGAGGCGGGACAGCATGGGAAGGACGAAGGAGGCCGTCTTGCCCGTGCCGGTCTGGGCGAGGCCGAGCACGTCCTTGCCGGCGAGCACGTGCGGAATCGCCTGCGCCTGGATGGGCGTGGGTTGCGTGTAGCCGGTGCCCGCGACGGCGGAGAGCACCTTGTCGCTGAGGCCGAGGTCTGAGAAGTTCATCGATTCTTTCGTTCGTGCCACTCGCGGAAGGTCGGAGCGGGATCGGGCTGCGCCGCAGCGTGCGACACGAGCCATGTAAAATCACGACCCACCTTGTCAATCGTCGCGGCGGAAAAATCGGCGGATTCCATGGATGAGCCGACCATCCGTTGCTGCAGGGCTGACTCAACAACGCATCGGGACGCCTCATGAACTTCAGTGTAACGCCGCGCTACCGCGCCCGTCGCTCGCCCGTGATGGGGCGAAACGTCGTCGCGACGTCGGAGCCCCGCGCCGCTCAGGCCGGCCTCGAGGCCATGCGCCGCGGCGGCAACGCGGTCGACGCCGCAATCTCGGCCGCCGTCACGCTCGCCGTCACCGAGCCCGTGAGCAACGGGATCGGCAGCGACGCGTTCGCGATCGTCTGGGACGGCGAGAGACTGCGCGGACTGAACGCGTCCGGCCGATCGCCGGCCGCCTGGAGGAGGGAGCGCTTCGGCGCCGGCGGGGTTCCCTTCCGCGGCTGGGAAAGCGTGACGGTGCCGGGCGCCGTCTCGGCCTGGGCGACGCTGTCCGAGGCCCTCGGCCGGCTGCCCTTCGCGGACCTCTTCGACGCGGCGATCGGCTATGCCCGGGAGGGTTACCTCGTCACGCCGGTGATCGCGCGCGCCTGGCAGGTCGGGGCGGAGGAGCTGTCCGGCCAGCCCGGTTTCGCGGACGTCTTCATGCCGCAGGGGCGCACGCCGGCGGCCGGCGAGGTCTTCTCCTGCCCGGCGATGGCCGACACGCTCGAGGCGATCGCCGAGACGCGGGGCGAGGCGTTTTACCGCGGCGCGCTCGCGGAGGCGATCGCGCACCACGCGCGCGCCAACGGCGGCGCGATGACGGCGGACGACCTCGCGGCCCACGCACCCGACTGGGTCGACCCGATCGCGACCGGCTACGGCGACAAGACCCTCCACGAGATCCCGCCCAACGGGCAGGGCATCGCGGCGCTGATCGCGCTCGGCATCGTCCGCCACCTGGACCTCGGGGACGATCCCGATTCGGTCGACGCCCTGCACCTGCAGATCGAGGCGACGAAGCTCGCCCTCGCCGACCTCCACGCCCACGTCGCCGACCCCGCCGCGATGCGGCTGACGCCGGCCGAGCTGATCGACCCCGATTATCTCGCCGCCCGCGCGCGACTGATCGACCCGCGGCGCGCCCAGTTCTTCGAGACCGGCAAGCCCGTGCGCGGCGGCACCGTCTACCTCGCCACCGCCGACGCGGACGGGATGATGGTCTCCTTCATCCAGTCGAACTACGCCGGCTTCGGCTCGGGCGTCGTGGTGCCGGGGACGGGGATCAGCCTGCAGAACCGGGGCGCGGCGTTCTCGGCCGACCCGCGGCATCCGAATGCGATCGGCCCCGCGAAGCGGCCGTTCCACACCATCATCCCGGGCTTCATGACGCGCAGCGGGGTGCCGGACACGGCGCTCGGCGTGATGGGCGGGCCGATCCAGGCCCAGGGGCACGTCCAGGTGGTCGTCAGGATGGACCGGTTCGGCCAGGACCCGCAGACGGCGTGCGACGCGCCCCGCTTCCGCGTCCTTGACGGGCTCACCGTCGCGCTGGAGCCGGGGCTGCCGGAGGCGACGGTGGACGGGCTCGCCCGCCGCGGCCACCGCCTCACGTTCGACGCGCCCGGCGTCGCCTTCGGCTTCGGCGGGGCGCAGATCGTGCGGCGGGTCGCGGGCGGCTACGTGGCGGGCTCGGACCCGCGCAAGGACGGGGCGGCGGTCGCCTTCTGAGGCGGCCGGCCCCTCGGGCGGCCGGGCGGGCCGCGGCGTCAGTCGCCGACGCCGTGGCCGCGCTTCGGGATGAGGCTCGCCCGCTCGAAGACCATGAACACCGTGCCGTCGGCCTTGTAGCCCTCGGTGCGGGTGGTCACGATCCCCTGGGTCGGGCGCTTCTTCGATTCGCGCACCTCGAGCACCTCCGAGCGGGCGTAGACCGTGTCGCCCGGGAACACGGGGGCGGTGAGGCGGATCTCCTTCCAGCCGAGGTTGGCGATCGCCTTGGCGCTCACGTCGTTGACGGTCATGCCGAGCACGATGGCGAGCGTGAGGCCCGAGTTCACGAGCGGCTTGCCGAACTCGCTCTTCTCGGCGAACGCGTGGTCGCAGTGGAGCGGGTGGGCGTTCATGGTCATCAGGCTGAAGTTGATGTTGTCCGCCGCGGTGATCGTGCGGCCGGGGCGGTGCTCGTAGACGTGCCCCACCTCGAAGTCCTCGAGGTAGCGGCCGTAGGAGGCCACGATCACGCGCTTTCCGCCCGAGGCGGCGCCTTCGGTCTCGTCCATCGCTGTCTCCGTCATCCGGATGGAAGGCACGGGCAGGGCGCCCGCGCCGCGGCCCGGCGGCAGCCGGGGACGGGCAGGTGCGTACCCGCGCGGCCCCCTGTCAAGCGCGGGACGAAGGGCCGGACCGTCGACCGCGCGCCGCAAGGCGGACGCGGCCGGGCGATGCTGCGGATGCGAAAGAGGCTTTACCGCACCCGCGAAGGACGGGACCGCGTGGCGCGTCGGATCGACGCACGAAAGGGCCCCGGCCGCGGGCGTGGCGGCCGGGGCTGGCGGTCTCACTCGCCCGAGTGCTTCTCGATGAGGGCGCGGGCGGCGGCGACGAGACCCTCGCCGTCGAAGCCGCGCTCGTTCATCTCCTCGATCCAGGCCGCCTCGACGGGCTTCGCCGCCTCGCGCCAGCGGGCCGTCTCCGCCTCGTCGAGGACGATGATCTCGTTGCCGGCCTCCTCGGCCCGGGCGCGGCCGATCACGTCGACCTCGTCCATGGCGCGGCCGAACATCGCCGCCACCTCGGGCCCGGAGTTGGCGTCGATCACCGCCTTCAGGTCGTCCGGCAGGCGCTCATAGCTCGCCTCGTTCATGCCGAGGATGAAGCCGACGGTGTAGAGGCCGCGGTCGCCCGACAGCTCGGTGTGGGTGTCGACGAGCTCGGGCACCTTGAGCGGCAGCGTCACCTCCCAGGGGATCACGACGCCGTCGATGACGCCCTTGGACAGGGCCTCCGGCACCGCCGGGACAGGCATGCCGATCGCCGTCGCCCCGTACTCCTCGAGGAGGGCGGTGATCATGCGGCTCGGCCCGCGCAGCTTCTGTCCCTCCATGTCCTCGAGCGAGCGCACGCCCTCCCCCGACACGTGGAGGAGGCCCGGCCCGTGGGTGTGGAGGACGAGGGGGCGGACGCCGCGGAACTCGTCGGCCGCGTGCTCCATGGCGTACTCGTGGAAGGCGCGGCTCGTCGCCTCGCCGGTCGTCACCATGAACGGCAGCTCGAACGCCTCCACCTTCGGGAAGCGGCCGGGGGTGTAGCCCAGCACCGTCCACACGATGTCCACGACGCCGTCCCGCGCCTGGTCGTACAGGGAGGGGGGCGAGCCGCCGAGCTGCATGGACGGATAGTGCTCCACCGCGATCCGACCGTCCGACTCCTCCTCGATCTTCTCTATCCACGGCTCGATCGCCCGGTCGGGGATCGCCGCCTGGAGGGGCAGGAACTGGTGGAGGCGCAGCGTCACCTCCTGGGCGCGCGCCTCGACCGCGCCGAGAAGGCCCGCGGCGGCGAGCGCCGTCGCCGCGAAGGCCGTCGTGATCCGTTTCATGGGGTCGTCCTCCCGTCTCGCGGGCGCCCTTCCGGCGCCATGCTTCCGTTCTAGCCGAAAGGCGCGGTGGCGACGAGGGCCGCCCCTTTTCCCGGGTGCGCCATCGCCCAAGTTGAAGGGCGTCGGACTGGACGCGCGGCGCCCGCTGCCGGTCGGGTCCGCGAATTTTGCCCGGGCTCGTATTGTCCGCGCCCCGAGTGTCAGGTATCGTTGACATAGAACGGCAGCACGGCAGGCATCGAGGGGTTCCAGGGTGAACGCTTCAGTCAAAAAGTTGCTCGACGAAGCGGCCTTGCCGGCGGTTTGCGAGCGGTGCGGGGTGCGGACGCGCAGCCTGTGCGGCGTCCTGAACCCGGAAGAGCTTCACGCGGTCAACAGCATCTCGCGGCTAAAAACGGTCGAAACCGGCCAGATCGTCGTCATGGAAGGCGATCACGATCTGTTCGCGACGGTCGTGTCCGGCATCCTCCTCGTCAAGAAGGGGCTGGAGGACGGGCGAGAGCAGATCATCAACATCCTCTTCCCGTCGGACTTCACGGGCCGCGCCTTCGTGCGCGACGCGAGCTTCACGGTCGAGGCCGCCTCCGACGCGGTGCTGTGCACCTTCGAGAGGGCGGGCTTCGAGCAGGCGGTCGACACCTACCCGGCCATCGAGCGCAAGCTGTTCGAGCTCACCCTCGCCGAGCTCGACCAGGCGCGGGACTGGATGCTCCTCCTCGGCCAGAAGGACGCGACGGAGCGGGTGGCCACCTTCCTCGTGCGCCTCGCGAACCGCACGGGCTGCGCCGCCGCGGGCTCCGAGGGCAAGGAGAACGCGCCCATCGCGTTCGACCTGCCGATCACCCGCTCGGACGTGGCCTCCACCCTCGGCCTCACCATCGAGACGGTAAGCCGCAAGCTCACGAGCCTGCGCAAGGCCGGCATCATCGAGATCAAGTCGACCCGGCACGTCACGGTGCTCGACCCGGCGCGCCTGCGGGCCGCCGCCGGCTACGGCGAGGAGTCGGGCTGGTAGGCCCGCCCCGTCCGCCGCAGCCCGCCGGCCGGTCCCGTTCCCCGGTTCCCTTCGCCCCGGATCCGGCGCGTCCATCCGGTCTCCTCGGCCCGGCGGCCGGCATCCGCCCGGCGCGTCGGCCCGATCCGGCGGGTCAGATCGCCGAGGCGTAGCGGCGGAACCAGTCGATGGGGACTACCTTGTCGTGGCGCTTCTGGCTGGCGAGGGTGGCCGACAGGGCGGTGACGTCCGCGCCGAGGAGCAGGGTGCGGGCCGCCGGGACCACGATCTTCAGTTCGCAGCGCACGTGGCGCCGCATGAAGGCGAAGAAGCACCTGAGGCCGTAGCCCGCCGCGTCGGGCGAGACCTTGAGACCCCCCTCCATCAGGTCGGCCAGGATGTCCGCCGCCTCGTCCGAGGCGTCCTCGAGGTCCTCGTGGTCCTCCTCGAGGCATTCCAGCATGGCGTGGAGCGGTTCGGCCGGGTCGAGGTGGGCCCTCAGCAGCGGAAACAGGCCCTCCTGCTCGGCGGCATGATGTCGCGCGACCGCCTCGCGCGTGCATAGGAAGGCGGTGCCGAGAACCCGCGGCTCGATCGCCGTGGAGGGCAGCTGGTCGGCGACGCGCTCCATGGCGTCGCACACGATCAGCCACTTCTGGTGCTCCGTCTCGATGAGGTCGAGCGGGGGCGGGGTCGTGACGTCCGTCAACTGTGCCTCCAGTGGCGCCGCTGCCGCTACGGGTTCGGCCGCGGAGCGCGCGCTCCCCGCGAACCCGGCGTCGACGCATGGCGAGGTGGCCCGACCGGTTCCGTCCATCGTGCCCTCCGGAGCTCCCTTTCGCCGTCGGGGCGGCGGGCGCGAACGGGTGCGGTTTTCGTGCCCCGATACAACGACTTCGCGCCGCATCGTGCGTTGACTCAGGTCAATGAGGGAAAGGCCTCCCCGACCCACAAGGCGTGAAACGTTCCGCATCGGGCGGAGCGGCAGCCGAGGTCCGCGAGGCATTTTCCATGAGCGACGTCTTACGCACCGGGCTCTTCGGCGCGCTTGCGCTGTTGGCCGCGGTCGCGGCGGCCTTCGCGCGCGATCCGCAGTTCGAGTTCCATGCCTGGCTCGTCGTCGCGATCGCGCTCGTGTTCGCCGTCTACTACATCGGCAAGATCGACTTCGACCCGGACGGCAAGATCGCCACCCGCGCGAAGGAGCGGACCGAAGAGTACATCGACGGTCCGATCCGCGCGGGCGTCATCGCGACGGTGTTCTGGGGGATCGCCGGCTTCACCGCGGGCGTGTTCATCGCCCTGCAGCTCGCCTTCCCCCAACTCAACATCGAGCCGTGGTTCAACTTCGGCAGGCTGAGGCCGCTGCACACCTCGGCGGTGATCTTCGCCTTCGGCGGCTCGGCGCTCATCGCCACCTCCATGCACGTGGTCCAGCGCACCTCCGGCGCGCGGCTCTGGGGCGGGGAGGGGCTCGCCTGGTTCATCTTCTGGGGCTACCAGGTGTTCATCGTGCTGGCGGCCACCGGCTACCTCGCCGGGATCACCCAGTCGCGTGAGTACGCCGAGCCCGAATGGTACGTGGACCTTTGGCTCACCATCGTGTGGGTCGCTTACCTTGCCATGTTCGTCGGCACGCTGGTAAAGCGGAAAGAACCCCACATCTATGTGGCGAACTGGTTCTTCCTCGCCTTCATCATCACGGTGGCGATGCTGCACGTCGTCAACAACATGGCGGTGCCGGTGTCGTTCTTCGGCTCGAAGAGCTACAGCCTGTTTTCCGGCGTTCAGGACGCGATGACGCAGTGGTGGTACGGCCACAACGCCGTCGGCTTCTTCCTGACGGCCGGCTTCCTCGCCATGATGTACTACTACATTCCGAAGCGGGCGGATCGACCGGTGTATTCCTACCGGCTGTCCATCGTCCACTTCTGGTCGCTGATCTTCCTGTACATCTGGGCCGGGCCGCACCACCTGCATTACACGGCGCTGCCGGACTGGGCGCAGACGCTGGGCATGACCTTCTCGATCATGCTGTGGATGCCCTCCTGGGGCGGCATGATCAACGGCATCATGACGCTGTC
>CAZJNX010000220.1:0-7234 GCA_964547415.1 uncultured Hyphomicrobiales bacterium | reverse complement strand
ATGGCGCGCCCTGGAGCCGGATCGGCCCCGAGGTTTGATTGCGCATAATGTAGATCGACTCCCGACTGCCACCGCGAAACCCTGTCAAGCCCTAAATACTTCGTTACAGCGTAAGCTAGCTTACGGGTAAGGCTTGATCAAGGTCTGAAGCGGAAAAAACACCCCTTAGACTTACGGTTTGCCGAAGTATGGCGCGATTAAAACCGCCTACCGCCGTTATTCTCCGGGGGAAATATGTCTCTAGCAGAAAATATCCGACGCCTGCGCCTCAGCTACGGATGGAACCAAGACCGCCTCTCGAAGACTGCTGGGCTTCGTGTCGCACACATCTCCGAGCTCGAGAAAGAAAAGGGAGACCCGAAGCTTTCAACCCTCGTCAAGCTGAAAGCCGCGTTCGACTGCTCTTGGGATGCACTCCTGCAAGACATCGGACCAGACATGACGACCGACGAACGTCTGAAGCTCGTCTTTGAGGCCGCCTACAAACTGCCCGATGAAAGGAAACGTTCGATCATCGAGGTACTCGATGGATACTGCATCGCGGCTGGATTTCTGCAGCAGTTCGAACAGGAGAACAAAAGACCCTTGGGCCTTCATTGGTACGCAGAGAGACCGAAGACTCTGTCAGAGCAACCACCCAACATAGAACCCTGATTTTCTCACTAGTGAGAACTCAGGTACGTCTTACTGAGCTGTCCCTGAGTGACGGCAGGCTAGGGCAGGTCCTGCCCCTCGTTATCCCAGTCCCAATCAACCAACCACTGCTTGCCGCGATCCCATAGCCGACAGATGCACCAATCCTGATCCGGCCGCCGCCAGGTCGCAACGATGCGCTCGGCCTCGGCGCGGGTCTTGAACACCTGCGCAAACCCCGGCATCGGCGTCCAGGCCAGGTGCCCAACATAGTCGGGATCACCTCGGACCAGCGCGAGAAATGCCTCGCTATCGTCGCCGATGATGTAGCCGACAAACCGCCCTGATTCCGTCGTCATCGCTGCCTTGCCTCCGTTGGTTAGGGGTCTGGATCAGGCCCAGGAGTCCACCCCGATGGACTGACTGTGCGTGTTAAACGGGCACACCATCTGTGCAGCCATAAACCCGAGTTCCTTGATTCGCAAAGCGAAGGAGGGCGGATGGAGACGCTCGACCCGAGAAGCCCGACCCCGGATCAGGAGCCATTCACCTTAAAAGCGGCAGCGCCCCAGGACGGCACAAGACAGCGCAGGCTAGCCGCTTCGTGCGGAGTGGATAACTGATCCCGAGGCATTGATACGCAAACACGGATTGCCCCGCATTAACGGTCTGACAAAAAGAACCGACACGCTACGTGTTGAGGGCTCCGCCGCGAGAAGAACTATCGTCGATCGTCAAACTGTGGCTCGGCATCAGCAACGCACACAGACGCCGCTGATCACTGAGTGGAGCCTTGAACCAAGTCCCAACGAACGCCGATCTGACGTCGCCCGGAAGCCCCGAGCAACTGAAGAGGCTTAGGAAAGCGGAAGGTCGGATGCCTTCACACCCCATCATACCCAAGCGCCGCGTCTCGCTTGCCACCTGGACGCGCCGCCGCGGCTCGCTGGGACTCGTGTTCGCTCCGCTCACATCGAGGCCCAGCGCCCGCGGCCCGGCCCCTGTCTCAGCTGCTCTCGCCAGAGTCGGGGCATGGAGAAAGAGCAGGGCGCACCCAGGTCTTGCGCCATCAAGCCGCCATGCTCCCGCATTCACTGCGCAGCTGCGCCCAGCTGTCGACCATGCGCGCCGCGATCAACGGACGCCGGAACGGCACCACATTACCGGAGCTGATATCCGCATCTGACAGACCCGCCGCCCGCAGCAGCTTCAAATGTCGGTACCAACTGCGCTTGGAAATCCGATCCTTCGCCATCTCCCAGCCATACGCCTTAATCAACAACCAGGTCGCTTCTGCCGCCTTGGCTTCGCCCTCTGTCTTGGCCACTGCTCGCACGCGCTCACCGATATTCATCTCTGTCACCTCTGCTTGGCCCATCATTCGCTCAAAATAGCGTTGCCACTGCTCGCGCAACTCCTCTACCGTCACCTCATACCAAGCCTTGCTCTCTCTCTGTCGTCGCCACCATTCATGCGCCAATGTCAACTCCAAGCGCAACAGCCGATCGGCCATGGCGATTTCATCACGCGTGTATTGCCTCCCGGAAAACTCCCGAACCTTTGCCATCAGATAGCGCAAATGCGGCCCCTTGGCGTACGCCTTGCCTTTGCGCAGGCTTGAGCCCTTCGACCAGTACACGGTATCCCCGGCCTGCTGGTTCACCCGGTAGCGTCCACCTTCGCAATCCCGCAGCACGCGCAGCGCGGCGCGCACATCCGCCAGATCCCGGAGCAGCAGGTTCTGCGTGATATCCGTGCGCGTCACCTTAAAGGCACTCACCACCGGCAAGGTCACGCCCAACGCATGCGCCAACACCGCCGCCATGCGCTCAACACAGCCGGGCAGATCAAGCGCCGCTGCCGCATCCGAGCCGAACACGGCATCGCCATCCCCGAACACACGCGCCGGCGAGCCCTGCAGCCGCAGCACATCCGAGCCAACATGAAAGCTCAACTGATGCGAATCCGAGCGGATCGAATCCCAGGCTTGGGTTTCCCAAGCAATGGCCCCGGTCTCGAGATTGAACCGTTGCACGCGATCGCCGCGCTTGCGCAGCGCCTGGCGGTCCTGCTCTGAAAGCAGCTCCAAGCTGACCGCCGCCGAGACCCAATCGATCAGCACCGAGGCCGCCTCAGCGAGGGACCAACCGAGCCCAGCTCAGCCGACTCGCCAGGGGCCAGAGTGCCACCCATGGCACTAAGTGTGGGTGTTACTAGACACCCACACGGGCCAGCCACCTTGATCGAGCCCCGATCCACAGCGCCGCCTAACGCAGCCGACGGCCACGACGAGGCCGACGTTGCGGCCCATCCTGCAAACGCTGGACGCGCTCCTCAAGCGCCTTGTGCTCGGCCTTGAGCTTGGCAGCCTGCGCCTCGAGCTCGACGATCAACCGCCGCTGCTCGCCGACCTGCTGACGGTAGAAGACCAGGGCGAAGAACTCACCCGGTCGGATGCCGTGCTTGGAGTACCCAGGCGGGAACAGCAGCCCGCGCTCGAACTCCCAGCCGCTCCAGGCATCCCAGGGCACGAAGCCGGCCAAGATCGCCAGCAGGCGAACCGCCGCCGGCGCCGCCTTGCCATCGGCCAGCCAACCGCGATAGGTGCGCGGATGCACGCCAACCACCGCAGCGGCATCGGTGTTACTGAACTGCAGGCGCCGTTGCAGCGCCCATAAGGCGGAAGAATCTGCCGCGAAGCCTGCGGCTAGAAGCTCGTGGGATTCCGCGTTCAGCCAGTCATGGCGCGCCCTGGAGCCGGATCGGCCCCGAGGTTTGATTGCGCATAATGTAGATTATGTAAAGTAAAGTAATGACCGACATCGAGCCTGTGCTAAGCTCGCTCCCTGCTCAGTACCAACTTGGGTACGCCATCGTCCGTCTCCCTCCGGAACCGCGTTCATGCTCAGGCAGGAATTGGAAGAACTGATTGCTAACGGCGAAAGCTCTGGCCTCGAGCTCAAGCGTGACGATATACGTCCGGAGCAACTGGCTAAGGAGATCGTCGCCCTGGCCAATGTGCAAGGTGGACGCATCCTACTTGGGGTCGAAGACAACGGACGGATCACCGGGCTGCAACGTGCCGATGTGCAAGACTGGGTCTTGAATGTCTTTCGAGACAAGGTGCACCCGCAGATCATCCCGTTCTACGAAGAGGTCCGGCTAGACAACAATCTCCGTGTTGGCGTGATCTCATTATCCGCTGGTATCTCCAAACCCTATGTGGTTCGCCACAATGGCCGCGAAGACATCTACATCCGCATGGGCAATCGCTCCGAGATCGCGTCCCGCGAGCAGCAGTTGCGTCTCTTTGAAACGGGCGGTCTCTTGCACGCGGAGACCCTGCCGGTCGCTGGGACGAGTATCGACAGTCTGGATCTGGATCGGCTGGATTACTATCTGCGCCACATCATCCAGGACCCGGACATGCCCGGCGATGGTGCTGAGTGGCTGGGACGACTGCTAGGGCTGGGACTGATGGCCGAGGACGGGCTCGGTCACCAGACTGCTTCTATCGCGGGCGTTCTCGGCTTCGGCGTCCAACCCCGGCGCGCTTTGCGCCAAGCTGGGCTGAGGATCATGGTGTTTGATAGCCGGGAAAAGACCTACTCAACGAAGCTGGACACCGTTATCGACGGTCCTTTCGTGGCCCGACGCAAGCGCGCCGCGAGCGGTTCGACTCAGCATGTGGACGATGGGCTGATTGAGAAGCTTGCGACGACGTTGCGCCCGTTCATCAGCCGCGATGCGGCTGAGATCGATGAGCGCATGCGCCGGCAGACCCTCTGGGATTATCCTTGGGAAGCGGTGCGCGAGGTCGTGATCAACGCCCTCGCCCATCGTGACTGGACCCGCTCGGTCGATATCGAGATCAGCTGCTATTCAGATCGACTCGAGGTCATCAGCCCTGGGCGGCTACAGAACGCGATGACCATCGCCAAGATGATCGCCGGGCAGCGGTCACCGCGCAATCCCATCTTGATGGATATCCTGCGCGACTATGGCTACGTTGAGGCGCGTGGGATGGGCGTGCGTACCAAGGTGATCCCGGCCATGCGCGCCCACAATGGCACCGAGCCCGGATTCGAGCTGTCCGACGATGCGCTGAAGGTGACCCTCTATCAGGGGTCGTGACATGGCTCATCGGGAACGTCGTCGGCTGGCTCCTGATCGCACATCCTTGGCGCCGTCGACATGATCAACTGGATGTCCCCCAACAGGCCCTACACACACTTGAGCGGTATCTATCCCAAACAGCCCCGTAAACGATTCGGTCAGAACTTCCTCCACGACCCTGGGGTGATTCAACGCATCATCGATGCCGTGAATGCACAACCGGATCATCATCTGGTCGAGATCGGCCCCGGTCAGGGCGCCATCACCGCGGGCCTGGTCGAGACTGCCGGAGCGCTCGACGCCATCGAGCTGGATCGGGATCTGATCGTCCCACTGACCGAACAGTTTGGTGGCACCTCGCTGAGGCTCATCAACGCCGATGCACTGAGCTTCGATCTTTGTCGGCTGTTGGAAGACGACAAAGAGGCGCGCGACCAAGAGGCGCGGCCACAGACGTCGAGCGCGCGTCGACTGCGCCTGGTCGGCAATCTGCCTTACAACATCTCGACGCCATTGCTGTTTCGGTTCCTGGAGCAGGCCGACTGCATTGAGGACATGCACCTGATGCTGCAAAAAGAGGTGGTCGACCGGATGACCGCGGAACCGGGCACCAAGGTCTATGGCCGACTCTCGGTGATGGTGCAGACCTTCTGCTCGGCTCAGCGCCTGTTCGTGGTCTCCGCTGGCGCGTTTCTGCCCGCGCCGAAGGTCAGCTCGGCGATCGTCAGGCTGTACCCGCATCGCCCGCTACCCTACCCGCTCGCCGATCCCGGCTGGCACGCCCGCATCGTTGCGGCGGCCTTTGCCCAGCGCCGCAAGACCTTACGCAATAGTCTGTCTGGCTTAGTCACGCCGGAGCAGATGACGCGCTTGGGGATTGATCCCAGTGCGCGCGCAGAAACCCTCTCCGTCGGCCAGTTCGCGGCGCTCGCGAACACCTCGAGCGCTTGCATTGGCGCCCAAATACCCTGAGATTGAAAGGCGTTTTGTGAATTGCATTGAGCCCATGACTGGAGAGGGGGTCGCTGATGAACGACGAGGTTTCTGATACCGAGCACCAGGAGCATGAAGGCACGGATAAGGAGGGCGGCGAGCTTGCCCGAGCGCGCGATGTGATGCCGTCGCTCATTCATCTTCTGCCGGTCGCCTCGCGTCCGTTCTTCCCTGGGCAGGCGGTGCCGCTGCTGATGGATGCCGAGTATTGGCTGCCGACCATGAAGGCGGTCGGTGAGACCGAGCATAAGATCCTAGGCGTGGTGCTGGTCGGCAGCGACACCTCTGAGGAGGCGCGCACCACCGACTTCAAGCCGGTCGGAACCGCATGCCGCGTGCATCGAGTGCACTCGGAAGAAGGCAAGCTGCAGGTGCTCGTTGAATGCCTGCAGCGCTTCCGGATCGAGGATTTCGCCAATCGCAAGCGCCCATTTTCTGCGCGTGTGGACTATATGCCGGAGCCGGCGCCAGAGCCCGAGGATGAGGTCAAGGCCTATGCGATGGCCGTGATCAACACCATCAAAGAGCTCCTGCCGCTGAACCCGCTCTATGTCGAAGAGCTGCGGATGTTCCTCGACCGCTTCGGTCCCGATGATCCCTCGCACCTGGCCGACTTCGCCGCCAGCCTGACCACCTCAAGCAAGGAGCAGCTGCAAGAGGTGCTTGAGGCCGTGCCGCTGATGAAACGCATGGAAAAGGTGCTGGTGCTGCTCAACAACGAGCTGGAGCTGGCCAAGGCGCAGCACTCGATCCGCCAGTCGGTCGAGGAGCGGATGCAGAAGCAGCAGCGCGAATTCTTCCTCAAGGAGCAGCTCAAGGTGATCCAGAAGGAGCTGGGTATCGCCAAGGACGATCGCACCGCCGAGATGGACAAGTTCAAGGACCGGCTGAAGAAGCTGACCCTGACCGACGAGGCGCAGAAGCGCGTCGATGAGGAGATGGACAAGCTCGCGATGCTCGAGACCGGCTCGCCCGAGTACTCGGTCACGCGCAACTATCTCGACTGGATCACCCTGCTGCCCTGGGGCAAGCATTCCAAGGACAAGCTCGATCTCAAGCGTGCGCGGCGGGTGCTGGACCGCGACCATTACGGCCTGGACGACGTCAAGGATCGCATCCTCGAGTTCCTCGCCGTCGGTATCCATAATAGCGAGATCGCCGGATCGATCATCCTGCTGGTCGGCCCGCCTGGCGTCGGTAAGACCTCGATCGGGCGCTCGATCGCCGACACCCTGGGCCGGCGCTTCTATCGTTTCTCGGTTGGCGGCATTCGTGATGAGGCCGAGATCAAGGGCCATCGGCGCACCTATATCGGTGCCATGCCGGGCAAGTTCCTGCAAGCCGTCAAGGACGCTGGCACCGCGAATCCGGTGATCATGCTCGATGAGATCGACAAGATCGGCGCCAGCTACCACGGCGACCCGGCCTCGGCTCTGCTCGAGGTGCTCGACCCTGAGCAGAACGTCGACTTCCTGGACCATTACCTGGATCT
>CAZJNX010000219.1:0-7241 GCA_964547415.1 uncultured Hyphomicrobiales bacterium | reverse complement strand
AGACCGTGGTCTTCGACCGCGGCGGTTACATCTATCACGGCCGGATCAAGGCGTTGGCGGAAGCCGCGCGTGAAGCCGGCCTGCAGTTTTAAGGAAGGATCAGGCCAATGGCACGGGGCGAAGGCCGCGATCGCGGCGACCGTGGACGCGATCGGGATCGCGAACGCGACGAACCGGAACTGATTGAAAAGCTGGTTGGCATCAACCGCGTGGCGAAGGTCGTCAAGGGCGGCCGGCGCTTTGGCTTTGCCGCGCTGGTTGTCGTCGGCGACGGCCGTGGCCGTGTCGGCACCGGCACCGGCAAGGCGCGCGAGGTGCCCGAGGCCATCCGCAAGGCCACCGAATCGGCCAAGCGCGACATGATCCGCGTGCCGCTGCGCGAGGGGCGGACGCTGCACCACGACGTGAACGGCCGCTGGGGTGCGGGCAAGGTCATCCTGCGCGCCGCGCCCGCGGGCACCGGGATCATCGCGGGCGGTCCGATGCGCGCCGTCTTCGAGACGCTCGGCGTGCAGGACGTGGTCGCGAAGTCCCTCGGGTCGTCGAACCCCTACAACATGGTGCGGGCCACCTTCGACGCCTTGAAGCGCCAGGACAGCCCGCGGACCGTGGCGGCTCGGCGGGGCATCAAGGTGTCCCAGCTGCAGGCGCGTCGGCGGGAGGACGCCGTGGAACTGGAGCAGGCGGAGGCCTGACGGCGGGCTCCGTCCGACGCGACTTGTCCGGGAAGGCCGGCGTGGAGCGGCGAGCGCTTCTGGGTCGTGCGCCCGTCCCGCGCATCGGCCTGGGGATTTTGCTGGAAGGGGCTGGCGGGGGAGCGGCAACCGTTCCGGGCATTGCCCGCAGGACGGTGTGCGTGCTTGAACACCGGCCCGCGAGAGACGAGGTTGCGCGACAGGCCGTCTCACGGGGCGCGGTCAGGCGGTCTGGCGCGATCGGGCCGTCGCTGCCTGGTACGGGAGTTTCGAGATGAGCGAGAACGGCAAGCCCACGATCACCGTGGAGCAGATCGGCAGCCCGATCCGGCGGCCCGCGATCCAGCGGCAGACCCTGATCGGGCTCGGTCTCAACAAGATGCATCGCCGTCGCACGCTGGAGGACACCCCGGCCGTGCACGGGATGATCCGCAAGGTGAGCCACCTCGTGCGGATCGTGGACGAGAGCCCGCGGTGACGACCGCGGCGAGAACGGGGTCTTGGCGATGAAACTGAACGAGCTCAGGGACAACCCGGGCGCCCACAAGGCGCGCAAGCGGGTCGGCCGCGGCATCGGCTCCGGCAAGGGCAAGACGGCAGGGCGCGGCGAGAAGGGGCAGAAGTCCCGCGAGGGCGTCGCCATCAAGGGCTTCGAGGGCGGGCAGATGCCCATCCACATGCGCCTGCCGAAGCGGGGCTTCAACAACCCGTTCCGGCGCGACTTCAACGAGGTCAGCGTCGGTCGCGTCCAGACGGCCGTCGATGCCGGCCGGTTGTCGCCCGCCGACCCGATCGACCTCGACGCCCTGGTGGCGGCCGGCGTGATCCGGCGCCGCAGGGACGGCGTGCGTCTTTTGGGGGACGGCGAGGCGACCTCGGCGTGGACGATCGTCGTCGACGGTGCGTCCCGCTCGGCGAGCGAGGCGATCGAGAAGGCTGGCGGCAAGGTCGTCGTGAAGCAGGCGGCGAGCGCCGAACCGTCGTGAGGCGGCCTGCCGTCCTGGCCGCACGGGGCGGTCCGTCCGTCCCGACGATGGTTCGCCGTCCCCAAGTGGGCGAACAGGGAGCGTTCTGATGGCGTCTGCCGCCGAACAACTCGCCGCCAATCTGAACTTCTCGGCGTTCGCCAAGGCGAGCGAGCTCAAGAAGCGGATCCTGTTCACCCTCGGCGCGCTGGTGATCTACCGGCTCGGGACCTACCTCCCGCTGCCGGGGATCGATCCGGAAGCGCTCGCCCAGGCGTTCAGCCAGGCCGAGAGCGGTATCATCGGCCTGTTCAACGTGTTTGCGGGCGGGGCGGTCGGCCGGATGGCGATCTTCGCCCTCGGCATCATGCCGTACATCTCGGCCTCCATCATCATCCAGCTGCTCACGACGGTCGTGCCGAAGCTCGAGCAGCTGAAGAAGGAGGGCGAGCAGGGGCGCAAGCAGATCAACCAGTACACCCGTTACCTGACGGTGGTTCTGGCGACGTTCCAGGCGTACGGAATCGCCGTTGGCCTCGAGAACGCCACCGGCATCGTGACCGATCCGGGCTGGTTCTTCCGCTTCACGACGGTCGTCACGCTGGTCGGAGGCACGGTCTTCCTGATGTGGCTGGGCGAGCAGATCACCTCGCGCGGCGTCGGCAACGGGATCTCGCTCATCATCTTCGCCGGCATCGTCGCCGAGCTCCCCGGTGCGATCGCGGGGACCTTGGAGCTCGGGCGCCAGGGGGCGCTGTCCACGCCGCTGATCCTCGCCGTCCTGGTGCTTGCGGTGGTCGTGATCGGCTTCATCGTGTTCATGGAGCGGGCGCAACGGCGGTTGCTGATCCAGTACCCGAAGCGGCAAATGGGCAACCGCGTCTTCCAGGGCGAATCCTCCCACCTGCCGCTGAAGCTCAACACCGCGGGCGTCATCCCGCCGATCTTCGCCTCGTCGTTGCTGCTCATCCCGGCGACGATCACGGGCTTCCAGGCCGCTGGCCAGTCCCCCGGATGGCTCGGCACGGTGACGGCGTATCTCGGCCACGGGCAGCCGCTCTACATGATCACCTACGCGGCGCTGATCGCGTTTTTCGCTTTTTTCTACACGGCGATCGTGTTCAATCCGGCCGATACGGCTGACAATCTCAAGAAGCACGGTGGTTACATTCCCGGAATTCGTCCCGGAGAGCGGACGGCGCAGTACATTGACTTCGTCCTGACACGCATCACCGTCGTGGGCGCGATCTACCTCGTGATCGTCTGCCTGTTGCCGGAATTCCTGATCTCCGCGACGGCCGTGCCGTTCTATTTCGGCGGGACCTCGTTGCTGATCGTCGTCAGCGTGACCATGGACACCGTGGCCCAGGTGCAAGGGCACCTTCTCGCGCACCAGTACGAGGGCCTCGTCAAGAAGGCCAAGCTCAGGGGGAAACGCCGATGAGGATCATTCTTTTGGGGCCGCCGGGGGCCGGCAAGGGAACGCAGGCGGACATGCTGGTGGAGCGCCACGGCATCGCCAAGCTGTCGACCGGCGACATGCTCCGCGCGGCGGTGGGCGAGGGGACCCCGGTCGGGCTGCGCGCCAAGGACATCATGGACCGGGGGGAACTCGTCCCCGACGAGGTGGTGATCGAGATCGTGTCCGATCGCCTCGATTCGGACGACTGCCGCGACGGCTTCATTCTCGACGGCTTTCCCCGGACGGTGGCGCAGGCGGAGGCCCTCGAGCCGCTGCTCGAGGCCAAGAATTGCCAGCTCGATGTCGTCGTGGAGCTGAAGGTTGACGAGGAGGCGCTCCTCGCGCGGGTCGAGAAGCGGGCGAGCGAGAGCGGCGAAGGGGCGCGGTCCGACGACAATGCGGAGGCGTTGAAGACCCGCCTCGAGGTTTATCGCCGCCAGACGGCGCCGCTGATCGCCTTCTACGAGGGGCGCGGGCTGTTGAGGACGGTGGACGGGATGCAGGGGATCCCGGCTGTCGCGAAGGCGATCGACGACGTGATCGCCGAGGCCGTGTCCTGAAGGACACGGTTCCACTTGACGGCGCGGGGCGAGTGCGTTACCAGCGCGCATCCCAGCCGTCGGTGGAGCCGGGCGCGACGATCGCGCCCGGCCAACGGGCGTTAGTCGGGTCGCGGTGACCGATCGGGGCGTGCCCCTGCGCGCGCTACCCCCGTTGGCAGGCGCGCCGCACGGTGGCGGCGCGATCGATTTCGATGGCCCGGCCGGGTCGCGGCAAGGCGGTTCGACCGCGAGGATTGTTTCGGAGGTTTCGTTCGGTGGCCCGTATCGCAGGCGTCAACATTCCATCCAACAAGCGCGTCGTCATCGCGCTTCAGTACATTCACGGGATCGGTCCGGCCAAGGCGCGGGAGATCGCCGAAAAGGCCAACATCGCCGCCGAGCGCCGCGTTAACCAGCTTTCGGACGCGGAGGTGCTTCACGTCCGCGAGATCATCGACCGCGACTACCTCGTGGAGGGCGATCTGCGGCGCGAGGTGGCGATGAACATCAAGCGTCTGATGGATCTCGGCTGCTATCGCGGATTGCGGCACCGCCGGGGGCTGCCGGTCCGGGGCCAGCGCACTCATACCAATGCCCGCACCCGCAAGGGGCCGGCCAAGCCGATCGCCGGCAAGAAAAAGTAAGGTTTCGCACGTCGTCGGCAGCCGTGCCGCCGACCGCGACTTGCTCGCGGCAACCGGTGCGGCGGGACGACCCGTCGTCGAGAAGAGGTGAAGATGGCCAAGGAGCCGGCGCGCGTCCGCCGCCGCGAGCGGAAGAACATTTCTTCCGGGATCGCCCACGTGAACGCGTCTTTCAACAACACGATGATCACCATCACCGATGCCCAGGGGAACGCGATCTCCTGGTCGTCCGCCGGCGCGATGGGCTTCAAGGGCTCGCGGAAGTCGACCCCCTACGCGGCCCAGGTCGCCGCGGAGGACGCGGCGCGCAAGGCGGGTGAGCACGGCATGCGGACCCTCGAGGTCGAGGTGAGCGGGCCCGGGTCGGGGCGCGAGTCGGCCCTTCGGGCGCTGCAGGCGGCGGGCTTCACCATCACCTCGATCCGCGACGTCACGCCGATCCCGCACAACGGCTGCCGGCCCCGCAAGCGCCGTCGCGTCTGACGGCGCGGCCGCCCGCGCGCGGCCCGCTGCCGTCGGCGCCTTCCCCGGAACGACCGGGCCGGGCGCGCCCTCAGGTCAAGCGAAGGATGCGATCGTGAGCATTCAACGGAACTGGCAGGAACTCATCCGCCCCTCCAAGCTCGAGGTGGCCGCCGGTTACGATCCGAAGCGGATCGCCACCGTGGTCGCCGAGCCGCTGGAACGCGGGTTCGGCCTCACCCTCGGCAACGCGCTGCGCCGCGTCCTCCTGTCCTCGCTCCAGGGCGCGGCGGTGACGTCGGTGCAGATCGACGGCGTGCTCCACGAGTTCTCGTCCATCCCGGGCGTGCGCGAGGACGTGACGGACATCGTCCTCAACGTCAAGGAGGTCGCCGTCCGGATGCAGGGCGAAGGGCCGAAGCGGATGGTCCTGCGCAAGCAGGGCCCGGGCACGGTGACCGCGGGCGACATCCAGACGGTCGGGGACGTGTCGATCCTGAACCCGGACCACGCGATCTGCACCCTCGACGAAGGGGCGGACATCCGCATGGAGTTCACCGTCAACGTGGGCAAGGGCTACGTGCCCGCCGACCGCAACCGGCCCGAGGACGCGCCAATCGGGCTGATCCCGGTGGACAGCCTCTACTCGCCGGTGAAGCGCGTGTCCTACAAGGTCGAGAACACCCGCGAGGGACAGGTCCTCGATTACGACAAGCTGACGATGACCGTCGAGACCGACGGTTCGGTCACCCCCGACGACGCCATCGCCTACGCGGCTCGGATCCTCCAGGACCAGCTGTCGATCTTCGTGAACTTCGAGGAGCCGACCAAGCCGGAGATCCACGACGAGGTGCCGGAGCTCGCCTTCAACCCGGCGCTGCTCAAGAAGGTCGACGAACTCGAGCTCTCGGTTCGCTCGGCCAACTGCCTCAAGAACGACAACATCGTCTACATCGGCGACCTCATCCAGAAGACCGAGGCCGAGATGCTGCGCACGCCCAATTTCGGGCGGAAGTCCCTGAACGAGATCAAGGAAGTGCTTGCGCAGATGGGGCTGCACCTCGGCATGGAGGTGCCGAACTGGCCGCCCGAGAACATCGAGGAGCTGGCCAAGCGCTACGAGGATCACCACTACTGACGGCCAAGGCCGCCCCGGCGCCGTCGCGGGGCGTCGCCCCCCGCGCGTCGGCCGACGGGCGGCGAAGCGCGGCGACGGGGCTTGCGCAAGAGGAGGACTGGAGATGCGGCACCGGAAGGCCGGTCGCAAGCTCAACCGCACGTCGAGCCATCGGAAGGCCATGTTCGCGAACATGTCGGCCTCGCTCATCCGTCACGAGCAGATCGTGACGACGCTGCCCAAGGCGAAGGAACTGCGTCCGTTCGTCGAGCGTCTGGTGACCCTCGCCAAGCGGGGCGACCTTCACGCGCGGCGCCAGGCGCTCGCCCAGGTCCGGGACCGGGAAATGGTGTCCAAACTCTTCGACACCCTCGGCCCGCGGTTCGCCACCCGGAACGGCGGCTACACGCGGATCCTGAAGGCGGGCTTCCGCTACGGGGACAACGCTCCGGTTGCCGTGATCGAGTTCGTGGAACGCGACGAGGCGGCCCGCGGCGCCATCGACCGGGAGAAGGCCGCCGAGGCCGAGGCCGCCGAGGCCTGACGGATCGCGCGCAGGGGTGCCTCTCGGGGCGCCCCGTCCCCTCCGGTCGGTTGCCCGGTCGCTGCCTGGCGTTGCGATCCGCGGCGCCGGGCAAGCGTGCGCGGGGTCCTTCCTGTCGGACAGCGCCGCCTTCCCGGACACGCGCATCCGCCGCGGCCGGATGGATGCGGCCGGTGATGCCACCTCGACGACGTCCTGGCTGCTTCCGCCTTCGACGGGAAGAACGGGGCGGGGTCCATCGCGAGATCGAGTCGGTGTTCCTCGCCCGGCGCCCTGAAGGGGGGCGAGGGTGCGGACGGCGTCGGCGGCGTTGCCTGGGGGCGGGCCGAGGCGGAACAGGATCGCCCCCTTCGAGATCGCCGGCCAGGGCGGATCGACGGGCATCGGAAGCGACGGGGTGCCCGAAACGACGGCAAGCTGATTCGAGCTCCGGGCTCGCGAGGAGGCCAGCCGCCATGGCCGAGGCCCTGTCCGTCGATCTGCGCCGCCGTGTCTTGGATGCCGCCCTGGACGGTGCGTCCTGCGGCGCGGTGGCCGCCCGCGTCGACGATCCGCTGGGTGCAGCGGTTCCGCGAGCGCGGCGATCGCACGCCGGACAAGCGCGGCGGCGTCACCGCGCGCGCCGTATCGCCAGCCATCGCAACCTCGTCCTCGCCGTCGTGGCAGCCGAACCGGCGCCGACGCTTGCCGACATCGCCGAGCGGCTCGAGGCGACGACCGGCGACCGCCCGCGGCCCGGCGTCGCGGACCGCCTCTTAGAGGTGGTCCCCAGAATCCGGGCAGTGGGCTACGCTTGATCCGTGAGGCGAG
>CAZJNX010000218.1:1924-7333 GCA_964547415.1 uncultured Hyphomicrobiales bacterium | reverse complement strand
CGGCCTCCTCCCCGCCATTAGCACAAATGTCAGATCAGATAAAAACCTCTACACTTCAATGTCCGACTGCGAGACAAACTGCTGGACGGCGAGATCTTCCTGATGCTGCAGGACGCCCGCACGATCATTGAAAGCTGGCCCCAGCACTGCAAGGGCCGCCTGGCCGGCTCCGCGCGTGGGAGCGGCTCCACCGGCCAGGCTACCGCTGGTGCCCTGCCCGGTCCCCAGCGAACAGAGCAACCGGACTACCGGGGGGGATGCGCTCATTCTCGCCAACGCGGTCCGGCTCCCGCTCCACGCGCTCGCCGACAACCTCGCCGACTTCCTGCGCACGGTCGCGACGTCGGGCAAGATCGAGCCGTGGTCGCGCCCTTCGCTGCGCGAACGGCCGATATCAGGCGCGGTGCACGACGAGGCGGCTGACGGGCAGGGTGAAGCTCGCCCGCATGCCGCGGGCCTGCGCGGCGATCAGTTCCTCGAGCTCGGCGAGCATCTCGGCCCGGGCCGGCGGTGGCAGGACATAGGACGCATAGAAGAAGCCGGCGGCTTCCCGCGCGAGTGAAACCGGCGTCCCGTCGAGGCGCATGACGTTCGTGTCGATCCGGACAAGGCTGTCCCCGCCGAAGATGTCCCGGACGAGATCGACAAGCGCCCCGCCCTCGCGGACCCGCGGATCGCCGAGGTCGATCTCGCCGTAGCGGGCGAGCTCGCGCTGAACGCGACCGTAGATGAGGTGGTGGATCTCCTCGTATCCCGGCGCCGCGGCCATGTCGCCATCCACGATGGCCGCGAACACGCCGCCCGGCCGCAGCACGCGCCGCACCTCCTCGAGGGCCGGGGACACCGGATCCATGAGCGTCAGCGCCCAGTGGCACAGCACCGTGTCGAACGCGCCGTCGGCCAGGAAGCCGAGATCCTGCGCCAGCCCCTCGCGGAGCTCGGCCGCGCCCTCGGGAAGGCGGCGGCGGGCGAGCGCCAGCTCCTCGCCGCTCATGTCGACGCCGGTAAGCGCAATGTCGGGCGCGAACCTTTCGGCGCACAGCGCGAGCAGGCGCCCACTGCCGCACGCAAGGTCGAGGATCCGCTTGTCCCGCGCCGGGTCGACGACCTCGGCGAGCCATTCGTAGCTCGTGCGGCCCCGCGGGTCCCGGCATCGTCCGGCGCAGGCCTCCGTGAAGCCCGCGTTCTCGCGGTGCACCGCGATGAGGTGCGCGCGCAGGTCGACATCGCTCGGCCGTTCGCCGAGGCGCAGCCGCCGGACCCACGTGGTCCGGGTGGGTGAGCATTCGTTCATGGGTGAGGGGATCCGGTCGATTGGGCGCGCGTGCCCGGGGGGAACGCGCGGGGAAGGTCGTCTCAGGCTCGCACGAGGACAAGCGCGACGCGTTGGGGGAAGCGCCATCCGTCCGGGCCGGAGCAGGCCTCGAGATAGCGGCCGGTCGGGGCGTGGCCGCGCATCTCGTCGAGGGAGACCGTGTCGTCGAAGACACAACGCTGGAGGAAGCCTTCCACCTGCGCGTCCGCACCGACCGGGGCCGCCGTCTCGTATGCGACCGTCCGCACCTCCACCCCCGCGCCGAGGTCCGACAGGGTCGCGAGGATTGCTTCTGCGGCAAGGAACCGCGTCTGCGACCCGGCCCCGAAGGCCTCGAGGTAGAGCTCCTGCCAGCGAAGGTAGTGCGAGCCGGACGCGGCGTGCGCGATGACGCCGACGCCGCCGCGCATCGCGGCGAGGAACCGCGCGAGGCCCTCGCGCAGGGCCTCCGCGGGAACGGCGTAGAGCGCGTGGGTCGCCCAGACGACGTCGAAGGCGCCGGCCGGAACGTCGAGGTGCTCGAGGGGCATCTCGTAGTCGGTCCCGCCCTTGAACGGAGGGGCGAGCGCGTCGCGGGCCTCGGCAAGGGAGAACGGGGACGGGTCGAGCAGGTCGTACTCGATCGGCCGGATCCGGGCATCGCCGACGCCGGCATGTCGCACGAGCGCCGCCGGGAACTTGCCGGAGCCGCACGCGACGTCGAGGAGCCGCAAGGCCCGATCCCCCACGGCGCGCTGACGCTCCTCCAGGAAGGACCGCCAGTCGAGCGCCTCGGCGAGATAGCGATAGTCGGCGGTAGCGAGGGCGTAGAAGTCCTCCATGCCACGTCGCTTCGCCGCGCTCCAATGGGCGAGGCTGCGATCGACAAGGTCGCTCATTCGGCGGATCCGGCCGGCCAGCACACCGGGTTGAGCGGGCTGGCGGCGATGTCGCCCGGCCTGGCGCCAGGGACGAACTTCTGCCAGTCGCCCGAGACCATGGTGGGGTTTTCGAGGAGGCGTGCGCCGTCGACGAAGTAGGTGTTGGCGAGCACGATGCGGCTGCGGCGGGTGCGGTTCGCTGCGGCGGTGTGGAAGCTGAGATTGTGGTGGTAGCTGATCTCGCCCATGGCGAAGGGGCCGTCCTCCACCGGAACGCCGTGCTCGCGGAAGGTCTCTGCGACCATCCTGTCGTAGCTCGTGTCGACCGTGTTGAAGACGAGATCCTCCACGAGGCGATAGGCCGAGATCGGCGTGGCGAAGGCGAGCGGCCCCATAGCCGCCGGGATCGGCTGGGCCGGGATCCAGTTCGTCACCACGTCGCGGGTGGCGAGGGGAAAGTGGTGGTCGTCGTAATGCCAGGGGGTGCGGCCGCAACCCGGCTCCTTCGACAGGACGTTGTCGTGGTAGAGGCGCACGGCCGGCACGTCGAGGAGTTCGGCCGCGATCCGGGCAAGGCGGGGGCTGAGCACGAATTCCCGCACCAGGGCGTTCTCCGGCCACAGCAGCTCGAGGCTGAGGAAGCGGTTCTCCGCACCGCCGTCGAGCGCGGTCTCGAAGGCCTCCGACAGGAGCCGGCGGAGCTCCGCGCGCAGCTTGAGGACGGCACCGGTGGAGAGGACGCCCTTCAGCTTGACGAACCCGTTCTCCGCGAAGAAGCGACGGTCCTCCACGGAGAGGGTGTAGGGCGTGCGAAGCTCCTCCGCGATCTCTGCCATGTCCGGGAGCGGCGCATCGGGCAGGGGCGCGAGATCGATCAGCGCCTCGTGCCGTGCCTGGTTGTCGGCCAGCGAGACGTACCAGTCCCACCACGCCTGGTTGTCGTCCTCCCAGCTCCTGCTGATGTCCGTCGCGTCGTCCGTCGACGCTTTTCCGACCTGTCGTGCCACGACGCCTCGCTCTCCCGATCCGTTTGATCCCCGTGTCGCGCCGGATATAGCGCGGCCCGGCCGCGGTTCACCATGAGAACGGTGAGCGAGCCACCCTCGGCGACCTCGCGCGGGGGCTTCGTCAGCCGGCGTTCCCCGGTCGGCTCGGGCGTATGCACGATAGCGCCGAGGGGCCGGCATGCGGGTCGAGAACGGCGCGTTGTGGCCGCGAGGAGCGGGCCGGTAGCCCGGAATGGATGCGGATCGCGCACATCGAACGGCTCGAGGCGTCGGGGCCGCGACCTGTCGGCGCACCGTCCCCGTCGATCCCGCTGGACGGGACCGTTCCTCGTCTTCCTGCGATCATGCCGCGCTCTCGGAGCTGTCCGTGTCGAGCGTGATCGACTTCGGCGCCCGCCTGTCGTGCACGGCATCGATCCAGCGGCCGGGGATCGGCAAGGACGGCGAGTTTCTCGGGCCGCGTCGGCACCGCCGTCTCGAACCGGCTGATCGCACGCGCCGACGGCGCACCGCGCTTCACGGCCCGTCCCCCACCCGTTGCCGCATCACCGATCGCGGCAAAGCCGGTCGGCGTCATTGACGTCCTCGTATCCGGCGAGCCACGAGACGGTCGACCGGCGCAGGAGCCCGGCGAGGCGATGGGGGCCATTGCGGCCGGTGCGCGGATCGGCGAGCAGCGCCGTCGCCAGGTCGGTCAAGCCGATGGCATCGTCCAGTTCGCGATGCAGCAGCAAACCACCATCGGAGCTGAGCGAGGATCCCTGGAACGCGAGCTTTACCGAGCGGTCGAACTGAAGCCGAAGAGGGGTCGATCCCGCTTCCCCCGCCGCGTTCGTCGCCAAGACATTGCTTGAAGATGGCTAACCCATTGCATCACCTTCCATTACGTGCTTCGAAACACCGCAGGGTCGCAAGCCGTCTGTGAAATCCGGGATCAGACCACGGCACTGACGCGCACACACGATCCGCCACGGACCGTCTCTCGCGGGGCGACCAGTGAACGCGCGTGCTAATGCCGACGGCTGATGTTTCAGCGGCGCCGAGTGGCGAACACGCCCCGAATTGCTGTATTCGTGGAAGATGGTGGGCGGTACTGGGATTGAACCAGTGACCTCTGCCGTGTCAAGGCAGCGCTCTCCCGCTGAGCTAACCGCCCGCAAGGCCGCCCGCGGCGGCCGGGGCATATCCTATAGCGCCACCCGCGCCCGCCCGCAAGCGGGGCGCCGTCAGGCGGCGTCGAGAAGACGGCCCACCTCGCGGACGAGGTCGCGCAGGTGGAAGGGCTTGGACAGGACCTTCGCACCGCGGGGCGCCCTCTCGTCCGCGTCGAGGGCGACGGCGGCGAAGCCGGTGATGAACATCACCTTGAGGTCCGGGTCGAGGCGGACCGCGCGGCGGGCGAGCTCGATCCCGTTCATCTCGGGCATGACGATGTCGGTGAGGAGGAGCGTGAACGGCTCCTCCCGCAGCCGCTCGTAGGCGGCCATGCCGTCGGCGACCGCCACCACCTGGTAGCCCGCCCGGGCGAGCGCCTTCACCAGAAAGCCCCGAAGATCCCCGTCGTCCTCCGCAAGCAGGATGCGCACGCCTCGTCTCCGCCCCCCCGGCCGCGCCGGCGGCCGATCCACCGCCCGTTATCGCCGCCCGCCGTAAAGTCGCCGTGAAGGAGGAGGGTGCACGGGCCGTTGAGGGAAAGGCTCGAATGCGACCGTGCGGCGCTGGCAGGCCCCGGGCGGCCGGTCGGGCGTTCCCTCCGCGCGCCGGTCTGCTAGTTTGCCGGGAACGCGAGCCAGCCAGCCGAACAAGGGTCCATGCGCATCATCGAGGGGTTCGCCGACGCCGCGGCGGCGGCGGAGGGAGGGGGACGGCGGGTCCCGCCGCACGAGATCCTGGAGCCGGCCGAGCGGACGGCGCCGTTCGTGTTCGATTCGCCCCACAGCGGGGCCTGCTACCCGCGCGCCTTCGTGGAGGGCTCGCGCCTCGACCGGACGAGCCTGCGCCGCTCCGAGGACTGCTTCGTCGACGAGTTGTTCGCCGGCGTCACCGCGATCGGCGCGCCGCTCCTGAAGGCGAACTTCCCCCGCGCCTTCCTCGACGTGAACCGGGAGCCCTACGAGCTGGACCCGGCGATGTTCGACGGGCCCCTCCCCTCCGCCGCCCGCACGGGCACGGCCCGCGTCGCCGCCGGGCTCGGCACCATCGCCCGCGTGGTGGCCGACAACCGGGA
>CAZJNX010000218.1:0-1914 GCA_964547415.1 uncultured Hyphomicrobiales bacterium | reverse complement strand
CTACCCGGGGCCGATCCCGGTGGCCGAGGCGCTCGGCCGGATCGAGCGGCTCTACCACCCCTACCACGCGGCGCTGTCCTCCCTCCTGTCGCAGACGCGGCGGCGGTTCGGCTTCTGCGTCCTCGTCGACTGCCACTCGATGCCCTCCGGGGCGCGGGGCCTCGACCCGTCGCAGCGGCCCGACATCATCGTGGGCGACCGCTTCGGGACGAGCTGCGCGGGCGACATCACCCGCCTGGTGACGGAGATCCTCGCCGACCTCGGCTACCGGACCGGCCTCAACAGGCCCTACGCCGGCGGCTTCATCACCGAGCGGTACGGCACGCCCCGGGCGGGCATCCACGTGGTGCAGGTGGAGATCAACCGCGCCCTCTACATGGACGAGCAGCGCTTCCGGAAGACGGCGGCCTTCGAGACGGTCCGGCAGGACATGGCCGCCTTCGCCGGCAGCCTCGTCGATGCGATCGCAAGCCGCGCCGGTCCCCTCTCCGACGCGGCCGAGTAGGGCCGGGCGGGCCCCGCGCCTTCCCGGCCGGGGCGCGCGGCAGCCTCGCCGCGGGAGGAGGGATCTCGAGGTCTCCGTCGGCTTGCGAGGTACGTGCCCGCGGATGCCGCTCGCGCGAAGGCGACGGCGCGGCCCGCGGGGGCGAGGCGGCGGGCGCCGGGGGCGACCCCGCGCAAAAAAAAGGCCGCTCTTGCGAGCGGCCTAAGTCTAGGGAGGAAACGCCCAAGGAGGGCAGCGGCAGGACCAGCGCCCTGCCGCGATGCACAAACTGGCATTGCACCGCAGCAAAGTCAAGGTGCCCATGGCCGCGCCAGCGATATTTTTTGTGCGCGGTCGGGCGCACCTGGCCGAGCGGCGAACGCGATTGCCCGCGAAAGGGTCGACGGCGAGCGGGATTCGGTCCATTGCCGGCCGGAGGGAAGGATCATCCGCCCTGCTACCCGCTGCCGCATGCCTCCCATGGGCGGCGGAAGAACCGACCGGTGACGCATGACCCGCGCCGACACCCTCTCCGACACCGCCCTCCTCCACGCCCTCGCCGACGCGGCCGGGGCGGCCATCCTCCCCCACTTCCGGGCGAGCCCCGCGGTGACGCTGAAGGGGGAGGCCCGCTTCGACCCGGTGACCGCCGCCGACCGGGGCGCGGAGGCGGCGATGCGCGACATCATCGCCCGGGAGCGCCCGGACGACGGGATCCTCGGCGAGGAGATGGCCCCGGTCGAGGGGCGCAGCGGGCGCACGTGGATCCTCGATCCGGTGGACGGGACGCGCGCTTTCGTCGCGGGCCTTCCATCCTGGGGCACCCTGATCGCCCTGTCGGAAGGCGGGACGCCGCGGATCGGCATGATGGCGCAGCCCTTCGTCGGCGAGCGCTTCTTCTGCGACGGGACGGACGCCTTCTGGCAGCGCGGGTCGGAGCGGCGGGCCCTTTCCACCCGGCCCTGCCGGTCCCTCGCCGACGCCTTCGTGTGCGCCACCACCCCCGACATGTTCGAGGGGGCGGCGGCCGACGCCTTCGGTCGCCTCGCGGACGCGGTGCGCCACGTGCGCTGGGGCACCGACTGCTACGGCTACGCCATGGTCGCGGCGGGCCAGGCGGACGTCGTGGTGGAGGCGGGGCTGAAGCCCTACGACATCGCCCCGTTCGTGCCGCTCCTGGCGGCCGCCGGCGGCCGCGTCTCGGCCTGGGACGGCGGGTCGGCGGCCGGTGGCGGCGCGGTGGTCGCGGTCGGCGATCCCGCGCTCCTGCCGGCGGTCCTGGAGCTGCTCGCCGGTTGAGCCCGGCCTTGCGCCGCCCCGTCCGGCCCGCTATCGCTTTTCCTTGCGGAAAAGCGCGGGGGCCCCGTAGCTCAGCCGGATAGAGCACCGGTTTCCTAAACCGGGTGTCGCAGGTTCGAGTCCTGCCGGGG
>CAZJNX010000217.1:0-7469 GCA_964547415.1 uncultured Hyphomicrobiales bacterium | reverse complement strand
GCGCCGGTCGCGGCGGCGCCCGCGGCCTGAAGAGACGGGGCAGGGCGGCCGACCGGGCGAGCGGGAAGGCCCGCGCGCGGCGCGCTTGCGCAGGCGCCGGCTCCGCCGGACCGGCGGCCGGGGCGTCCCGCCACCGGCCTGGACCGGTGGAGGCGCGGGAGACACCCCGCGGCGGCGGACGGCGCCCTGCCGGAGACGAGGGAGCCGTCGGTCGGTCGCACGCGGTCGGCGTGACCGGCGTCGGCGGGGATCGTCCAGGAAGGGTTCCCCGCCTGCGCGGGCACGGGCGAGCGACCCCGCGCCGTCCCCGGACGAGGGAGCCGGTCGCACGGACCCTTTCCGAACGCAGGCGTTCGCCGGCCGACAAACCGTGGTCGAGGTTCCGCCGGACTGTCGCCATGGGTGTTTGACAACCGGCATGGAGCGGGGGCGGGGGCGGGCGCCCTCAGCGGGTGGTGAGCCGCGCGGCGGCGACCGCGGCCTGGCCGAGGGCGACGGCCCCGTCGTTGGGCGGCGTCTCCCGGTGGAGGAGGACGCGCTCGCCGGAAAGGTGCGCCAGGATCGCCTCGGCGAGCGTCACGTTCTGGAAGACGCCGCCGGAAAGGGCGATCGCGCCGGCCCCCTCCCGGCGCCGCAGCGTGCGCGCCACGTCCGCAACCGTGGCGGCGAGGCCGGCGTGGAAGCGGGCCGCCATCGCCTCCGGCGACACCCCTTCGGCGCGGTCGTCGAGGAGGGTGCGCCACATGGGGGCCGGGTCGATGACGGGGCCGGTCACGCCGAAGGGATAGGGCGGCGCGTCCAGCGCCCGCCGGGCGAGGGATTCGAGCGCCATCGCCGCCTCGCCCTCGAAGGTCTGCCGCTCCGGCGCGATATCGACGGCCGCCGCCACCGCGTCGAACAGGCGGCCCGCGGAGGAGGTGAGCGGCGCGTTGATGCCCCGGGCGACGGCGGCGCGCAGGAGGGCGAGGGGGCGGCCGGAAAGGAGCGCGTCCGCCGCGGCCGGCAGGCCGGCGGCGTCGAGCTGGGCGAGGAGATTGCGCCAGGGCTCGGCCTGGGCCGCCTCTCCCCCCGGCAGCGGCACGGGCTTCAGGTGGGCGAGGCGGCGGAAGGCGCGGTAGTCGGCGAGGAGGATCTCCCCGCCCCACACCGTCCCGTCCTCCCCGAGGCCGAGGCCGTCGAGCGCGACGCCGATCACCGGCCCCGCGTCCGCCGGCCAGCCGTTCTCCGCCATCGCCGCCGCCACGTGGGCGTGGTGGTGCTGCACGGCGAGGAGCGGCAGGCCACGGGCGGCGAGCGCCTCGGCCCGGGCGGTGGAGCGATAGTCGGGGTGGAGGTCGCACGCGACGGCCTCCGGCACGTGGTCGAAGAGGGCCGCGTAGTCCCCCTCCGCCGCGTCGAAGGCCTTTGCGGTGAGCGGGTCGTCGAGGTCGCCGAGGTGGTGGGACAGGAGCGCCTCCCGCCCCCGCGTCAGGCAGATCGCGGCCTTGAGGTGGGCGCCGAGGGCGAGGACGGGCGGCGCATCCCCGAGTCCCGGCGGCATCGCCAGCGTGGCGGGCGCATAGCCGCGGGCGCGTCGGACGATCGCGGGGCGGCCCGCCACCACGGTGGCGACGGAATCGTCGAGGCGGCGGGCGATCTCCCGGTCGTGCATCAGGAAGGCATCGACGAAGGGGCCGAGCTTCGCCCGCGCCTCGTCCTCCCCGATCGCCATCGGCTCGCCCGACACGTTCCCCGACGTCATCACGAGGGGGCCGTCGAACGCCTCGATCAGAAGGTGGTGAAGGGGCGTCGGCGGCAGCATGAAGCCGAGCTGCCAGGCCCCGGGCGCCACCGACGGGGCGAGCGGGGCGCCCGCCGCCGGCATGAGCACGACCGGCGCGGCGGGCGAGGCGAGCCACCCGGCCGCGGCCGGGGGCAAGGCGGCGTGGCGGGCGACGGCCTCGAGGCTCGCCGCCAGCAGGGCGAAGGGCCGGGACGGCCGCCGCTTGCGCCGCCGCAAGGTGGCGACGGCCGCCTCGTTCGCCGCGTCGCAGGCCAGGTGGAAGCCGCCGAGCCCCTTGAGGGCGAGGATCTTCCCCGCCTTCAGGAGCCGCGCCGCCTCCGCCATCGGATCGCCCGGCAGGCGTCGCCCGTCGGCCTCCAGCCACGCCGCCGGCCCGCAGGCGGGACAGGCGACGGGCTGGGCGTGGAAGCGGCGGTCGGCCGGGTCCTCGTACTCGGCGCGGCAGGCCGGGCACATGGGGAAGGCGGCCATGGTGGTGGCGGCCCGGTCGTAGGGGACGGCGCGCACGATGGAAAAGCGCGGGCCGGAATGGGTGCAGTTGGCGAACGGGTAGCGATGGCGCCGGTCCGCCGGGTCGGCGATCTCCTGAAGGCAGGCCGCGCACGGGGCGGCGTCGGGCGTGACGCGGGTGCGGGCCGCGCCGGCCGCGGTGGCGGCGATCGAAAAGCCCGAAAGGCCCGGGCGGGGCGCAGCGGGCGCGCGCTCCAGCCCGTCGATCCGGGCGAGCGGCGGCGCCTCGGACAGGAGCGCGGCGGCGAACCGGTCGAGGTCGGCCCCCTCGGCGTGGATGAGCACCCCCTCCCCGTCGTTCAGGACCTCCCCTCGGACGCCGTGGCCGGCCGCGAGGCGCCACACGAACGGGCGGAAGCCCACCCCCTGCACCTGCCCGCGCACACGGATCGTCTCGGCCGCCATCTCAGCGCACGGCGCAGACCATGCAGGGGTCGAAGCTGCGCACCACGTGCTGGACGGCGACGGGCGTCCCCTCCACTGCGCCGACCGGCGTGCCGACGAGCGCCGCCTCGAGGGGGCCGGGAACGCCAGCCGCGTCGCGGGGGCTGAAGTTCCAGGTGGTGGGGGCGAGGATCTGGTCGTTCGCGATCCGCCCCTCGCGCACGGCGAGGAAATGGCCGAGGGCGCCGCGCGCCGCCTCCACGAGGCCCGCGCCGCGCCCCTCCGTCACGCGCGCGGCCGCGCCCATGTGGGCCGCCCCGGGCGCGAGCGCGGCGGCCCAGGCCTCGAGGGCGGGCACCGTTCGGGCGATCTCGAGGAGGCGGCCGACGACGCGGGTGCACGGGCCCTCCCCGTTCCAGGTGCGGGTGTTGCAGTCCGCGTGGGCCTGGGTGCCGACGCAGCCGAGGTGCTCCATCATGCAGCCCCGGTCCGACAGGCGCTCCGCGCTCGCCTTGAACTCGTAGAACTCGTTGCGCGGGCAGCCTTGGTGGACGAGGTGGTCGGCGTAGAACCGGGGCCGCCCGAGCCCGTCGAGGTCCTTCCCGGCGAGGGCGCCGGCGGCGAGCATCATCAAGGTTTCCGTCACCCAGTTGGGGTGGGTCGGGCAGCCCGCCACGTTGATCACCGGCCGGCCGGCCCGGGCGCGGAAGGCGCCGCCCAGGATCCCGCCCGCCACGTGGCCGTCGTACTGGAGGCCGGCCGCGTCGGCCGGGTTGGAACCGGCCGCGCTCACTCCGCCGTAGGCCGCGCTGGTCCCGACCGCGAGGACGTCGTGCGCGAGCGGGGCGAGGGTGCGCACCCGGTCGAGCATCGCCCGGCCCGTCCCGCCGAGGACGTGGAAGCGCCCGGTCCCGGCGGGGCCGCGGGGCACGGCGCCCTCGATGCACAGGCCGTGGAGCGGCGTCCGTCCCGAGGCGACGGCCTCGAGGATCGCAGCCGCCTCCTCCGCGGTTTCGGTCGACAGGGCCGGATGCCACAGGATGCGGATGCCGAAGCCCTCGAGGGTCGGGTCTCCATGAGGCCCGGGTTCTCCGCGCACGGGAGCGACATGGTGCAGCCGCCGCAGCCCGCGGACTGGAGCCAGAGGATGTTGTAGTCGGCCATCTCGCCCTTTCCCGCCTTGTCGGGCGCGTCGTCCGTCCCGTCGGGCGCGTCGTCCGTCCCGTTCCGGCCCGGCGAGCTGCCCGCCGCGCCGCCTTATCGTTGCGGCGCCACGGCGCCCGCGCCCTCGCCAGCGCGTGCCGTGCGGTCGGCGCGCGCGTCCACCGGGAGGGCGAGACGGAAGAGGGCGCCCCCCTCCCGCGGGATCGCCTCCAGGCGGCCGCCGTGCTCCTCCACGATCTTGAAGCTGATCGACAGGCCGAGGCCGGTGCCCTTGCCGACGGGCCTGGTCGTGAAGAAGGGGTCGAACACGCGCATGGCGACCGCCGGATCGAGCCCCGCCCCGTTGTCCGCGACCTCGAGCACCGCGCACGGGCCCTCCCGGCGGACCGCGAGGGCGATCTCGGGCGCGGCGACGCCTTCCACCGCGTCGCGGGCGTTCTGCACGAGGTTCATGACCACCTGCTGCACGTGGCCGACGCGGCCGTGGGCGGTGACCGGCCCCTCGGCCGCGACCGTGACCGGCACGTCCGCGGCGCGGCCCTTCACCACCCAGTGGGCGGCCGTCCGCGCGCAGTCCACGAGGTCGAACGGTTCCATCTCGCCCGAGCCCTCGGCGGACAGGCGGCGCAGGCTCTCCACGATGTCGTGGACCCGCTCGGCCCCCTCGAGCGCGCCGGAGACGGCGGTGCGCATCTGCCGGACCGCCCGGTCGATCTTCAGCTCCGCCCGCAGGGCCGCGGGTTCCTCCCGGCTCGCGCCCGCCGCGTCGCGGGCGAGGAAGGTCTCGAGCCGGTCGAGGTAGCGCTCGCGGGCGTGGGCGTTGCCGTAGACGAAGCTGATCGGGTTGTTGAGCTCGTGGGCGACGCCGGCGAGGAGGCGGCCGAGGGAGGCGAGCTTTTCGGAATGGACCAGCTGGCTCCGGGCGTCCTGGAGCGCCTTGTGGCTCGCCTCCAGCTCGCCGTAGGCCCGGCGCAGCTCACCGACGGGCCGGCCGATGAGGACCGAGCCGATCACCCGGCGCCGCCGGTCCGTCCGGGCCGTCACGCACAATTCGAGGGGGGTGGAGCCCGCGGGCGTCAGCAGCGCGCGCTCGGCGGGGGGCACGGTGCCGCCCACCTTCAGGGAGGCGATGTCCCGGCTCACCCGCTCCCGGTCCTCGCCCGCGAAGAGGGCGGCGGCGGGCGTGCCCGTCACATCCGCCTTCGCGCGGCCGCTGAGGGTGAGGAAGGCCCGGTTCGCCTCCAGCACCTGCCCTTCCGCCCCGCACACCACGAGGACGTCCGTCATGGCGGCGAGGACGGAGCCGGGGAAGGCGCGCATCCCCTCGAGCTCGGCGTTGCGGGCCTCGAGCTGGGACTGGTGCTCGATCAGTTCCTGGTAGGTGCGGTCGATGGACGCCAGCACCTCCGCCCAGGCCTGATCGGGAAGGTCGGCATCAACGGCCATCGAAAACCCGCCAGGCGGAACGCCGGGACCATCGCCCATCGGCGGGCGAACATCAACCAGCCGGCGCCGCCTGCGCGCGCTGCGGTACTACTCGGCCGCCTCCAGCGCGTCGAGCGGGCAGGGCACGTCCTTCTTCTTGCACTTTCGCCGATACTCCGGCTCCCAGTGCTTGTACTTCCCGACCCTGTCCTGCTGCCTGACGAGGTCGGCGAGAAAAGCGACCTTGTGCTTTTTCTTGTCCAGGCTCTTGAATTCTTTTTTCTGATCCTTCGTCATCCCGCAGCCGATGCAGTAGCCCTTGTTCTTGTACTTGCAAACGTCGATGCACGGGGACGGTATCTTGCCCAACCCAATTCTCCCTGGTCCGCGGGGCGCCGCACGCCGGCGCCAAACCGCACAGCCCGCGATCATAGACGCCATGCCGCCCGGGACACAACGGCCGCTGGCCGCGACGCCAGGGCGCGGCACGGCACGCTCTGATTGAAGAATTGCGAGACGCACGTGAACGCGATAGGCTCTCCCCACCCATGGCCGCGAAAGGGGAGCGGGCTTGGCCAGCCTCGTCGCCACCAGCCGGGCGCCCGACGGCCTCGAGCCGCTGTTGCCCCCGCCCGTCCAGCCCGCCCGGGCGCGGGACCACGTCATCGTCTACCGCGACCTGCCGGCGGAGGGCCCGTTCGGCCGCATCGTCATCAAGGGCGAGGGCCTCGCCGTCGGCGCGAACGGCGCCTTGCTCGCCGGGACCGTGACGGCCGTCCGCCTCGCCGGCCACGACGGCAAGACCCTGTTCCGCATCGCCTCCATGGAGATGCCGGGGGACCTGTTCGGCTGGCTGCAGACCATGCGGCCGGCGGCGGAGCTCCTCGAGGCGATGCTCGCCGGCGGCAGCACCCTGGCCGGCGGTGCGTCCGCCAACGTGCTGCGCGGCGGCAGCGGCGGCGATGCGATCTCCGGGCGCGGGGGAGACGACTTCATCGTGCCGAACGCCGGGCGGGACCGGATCGACGGGGGCGCGGGCTTCGACCAGGTGAGCTGGGCCGAGGCCGCCTACCACGCCGTGGCCGGGGTCGGCGGCGTCCGCCTCGACGCGGGCCGCGGCCTCGCCCGCGACCCCTACGGCGACCGGGACAGCTTCGAGGGGATCGAGGGCTTCCGCCTCTCCCTGTCGGCCGACAGGGCGCGCGGCTCGCCGTCCGGAGACTACTTCCGCCCGCTCCTCGGCGAGGACACGCTGGACGGCGGGGGCGGAAGCGACTGGGTCGCCTACGACGACGACGCCCAGTTCGGCGGGAGCCAGGGCGTCGTCGTCCGGCTCGGCCGGGGCGTTGCGACCGACGGCTTCGGCACCCGCGACACCCTGAAGCGAATCGAGAACGCCCGGGGGACGGCCTTCGACGACCAGCTGTCGGGCGGGCGCGAGGCGAACGTTCTCGAGGGGCTGGCGGGCGAGGACACGCTGAGCGGCCGCGGCGGGGAGGACGTCCTGACCGGCGGGCCCGGCGCGGACGTGTTCGTCTTCGGCAAGCCCCGGGCGAACCACGACATCCTCCCGGACTTCGTCCCCGGCGAGGACGTCCTCGCCTTCCGCATGACCCGCTTCGGCGGCGAGCCGGACGGCCCGCCGCCCCGTCTCCTGCCGGCGGGCGAGGGAGCGGACGGGGCATCGGGTCCCGTCTTCCTCTACGACGGGGAGGACGGCCTCCTGTTCTTCGACGCGGACGGTGCGGGCAGGGCGGACGCCGTTCTCCTCGCGGTCTTCACCGAGGCTCCGGCCCTTTCGGCGGAGGACCTCGCGTGGATCTGACAGCCTCGCCGCCGACGGCCCCGCGGGACCGCGGCGCCCAAGGGAAGCGAACGCGGGGGGCCCGTCCGCCCGGACCCGTCGTTCATCCGCGCGAGCGACGGGGGACGCGCCACGGGCCGACCGCCGGCGGAAGAGGCGCGTGAGGGGCACGGGCCGCTCCGCCACGGACCGTCCGCTGCCCGGGAGTGGCCCGGCGCCGTTCCGGCCGGATTGGCGCCGCGGCGACGGCGTCGCCCTGCGGACCGGGGGCATGACCGGCGGCGGTGCGCGGCCGCAGCCAGCGTGCGGGCCGCCGCGGGCCGGCGGTGTCGCCAGCCGCGGCCACGGCCGACGACAAGAGGCGCGTGAGGGGCACGGGCCGCTCCGCCACGGACCGTC
>CAZJNX010000216.1:0-7485 GCA_964547415.1 uncultured Hyphomicrobiales bacterium | reverse complement strand
GAAGGCGGGGTTCGCCGAGTTGTAGTACTGGATCCGCCCGTCGTCGTTGAGGTCGGTCCACTGGATGAGGCCGGTCACCTCCCAGTTGCGCATCCACTCCGGCCGGTTCTCGTACTCGATCGGCTGGTTCTGGACGCCGTTCGGGTAGATCGTGTCCACGATGTTGAGCCGGGCCATGGCGCCCACCGCCGGGGCGGTGAGGTACAGGAGCGCGATGAAGACGAGCGCCCAGCCCGCCGACCAGCGAGCGTCGGCCACCCGCGGCACCGTGAAGAAGCGGATGATGACGTGGGGCAGGCCCGCCGTGCCGATCATCAGCGACAGGGTGAACAGCACCATGTTGAAGGTGTTGGTGTGGTGCCCGGTGTAGCTCGCGAAGCCGAGGTCCTCGATCACCTCGTTGAGCGTCTGCAGGAGCGGCACGCCCGTGCCCTGGAAGTCGGAGAACAGGCCGACGGGCGGGAGCGCGGTGCCGGTGAGCTGCAGCGAGATGAAGATCGCCGGGATGGTGTAGGCGGTGATGAGGACGCAGTACTGGGCGACCTGGGTGTAGGTGATCCCCTTCATGCCGCCGAGCACCGCGTAGGCGAAGACGACCGCCGCGCCGATCAAGAGGCCGGTGGTGTTCGACACCTCAAGGAAGCGGGAGAAGGCGACGCCGACGCCGGTCATCTGCCCGATCACGTAGGTGACCGAGGCGACGATGAGGCAAAGGACGGCGACGAGCCGCGCCGACTGGCTGTAGAACCGGTCGCCGATGAACTCGGGGACGGTGAACTTGCCGAATTTTCTCAGGTAGGGCGCGAGCAGGAGGGCGAGGAGGACGTAGCCGCCCGTCCAGCCCATCAGGAAGGAGGAGTTGTCGTAGCCGACGAAGGCGATGAGGCCGGCCATGGAGATGAAGGAGGCGGCAGACATCCAGTCGGCGGCCGTCGCCATGCCGTTTGTGACCGGGTGGACGCCGCGGCCCGCGGCATAGAACTCGGCGGTGGACCCGGCCCGCGCCCAGATGGCGATGCCGATGTAGAGGGCGAACGTGGCGCCCACGACGATGAGGTTGAGGACGTACTGGCTCATGGCGGTGCCCCTACTCCTCGTCGACGCCGAACTTGCGATCCAGCCCGTTCATGATGAACGCATAGATGAAGATGATCGCGAGGAAGACGAGGATGGAGCCCTGCTGGGCGAACCAGAAGCCGAGGTCGGTGCCGCCGATCTCGATGCCGGAGAGTAACGGTCGCAGGAGAATGCCGCCACCGAAGGACACGAGCGCCCATATGACGAGCAGGATCGTCACCAGGCGTATGTTGGCTCGCCAATAGTCGTTGGCGCGGGAGTCGTCTTGCATGGATGGGTGTTCCTCGTCGCCCGGCGCGGGTTCCGGCGGGTCGTTCTCGTTGGCGGCGGAATGGGCGGGCGGGCCCGGCCACCGCGGGTCGTCGGGCCTGCCCCATTGCCCGATTCCGCACCCGCCCGTCTAGCACGCGGCTATGCCGGACCGGGCGAACCTAGATCAAAAAGCCCGCCGCCCGCGGATGCTATCATCGGCGCTTGGCGTTCAGTCGTCCGCGGCCGGCTCCGCCCCCTCGAGCCGGCGAAAGGCGAGGGACAGGGCGAGCGGGGAAAGGAGGCACGTCGCCGCCGCCACGAGCACGAACGCCGCGTAGAGCTCGGCCGGGACCGCCCAGTCGCCGAGCTCCCGGCCGCGGCTCATGACCACCATGGCGATCTCCGCCCGCGGCACCATGCTGATCCCGACGAGGAGGGCGCCGGCCGTCCCCGTCGCGGCGAGGGCGGGGACGGCCGCCCCCACCACCTTGCCGAGAACGGCGACGGCGAGAAGGGCCGCGCCGAGGCCGAGGGCGCCGCCGAGGGCCTGCGGGTCGAGCGCGAGGCCGATCCCGATGAAGAAGAAGGGCATGAACAGGTGGTGGATGCCGCCGAAGCCCGCGTCGATCCGGACCGCCTCCGGGTCGCGGCTGAAGACGAGTCCGGCGAAGAGCGCCCCGACGGCGGCCGACACGCCGATCCACTCGGCAACCCCCGCGATGGTGATCCCGATGCCGGCCACCATGACCGTGAGGTCCCGCGCCGAGCCGTTGCGCGCCAGCCTGGCGGTGACCCACCCCTCCACGTATTCCCGCAGGAACAGGCAGGCGGCCGCGAACGCGCCGAGCTTGACAAGGAAGATCGCCGCCTCGAGCGCGACGGCGCCCGCGAGCGCCCCGTCGCCGCCCGCGCCCGCGTGGAGCGAGGGCAGGACGGCGAACAGGACCGCCATCAGCGCGATCCCGGACAGGTCGTCGAGCTCGGCGACGTCGGTGAGGAGGCGGCCCCGCGGGCTGTCGAGGGCGCGGTACCGCCGCCACATGCCGAGGGCGACGCCGACGCTGGTGGCGGTGAGGGCGGTCGCCGCCACGAGGCTCGGGGCCGGGCCGTAGCCGAAGCCGTGGCGCATGACGAGGTAGCCCGGCACCGCCGACAGGACGACGTTGCCGACCCACACGAGGCTCGCCCGCGGCAGCTGTTCGGCGAGCCCGCCGAGGTCGCTCTCGAGCCCGACCCGGAAGAGGAGGGCGAAGAGGCCGAGCTGCTGCAGGAGGCCGAGCGCCGCCTGCCCGTCCCCGGTGAGGACGCCGAAGCGGTCGTCGGCGAGGCGCAGGAGCATCCCGAGGGCGATGAAGGCCACGAGAGGAGGCACCAGCGAGCGACGCAGCGCCGCGTGGAGCCCGACCGCCGCCACGGTGAGAAGACCGACCAGAAGGATGGGGCTGTCGCCCACTGCCCGCGCTCCCGCCTTCGCGGGCATCTTCCGCCCGCGCGGACGGCGCCCGGCCCGTCGCCCTGCGCCGCTCCGCCCGCGCGGTCAACATCGCCCGCGGGCGGCTGCCATGCCCGGAGGAACGGCCGCAGGCGCGGCCCCGGTTCCCGCGGAGGAGGGACGCCGCCCGAAGGTTCGGCGGGACGGACGGTTCGCCGGGGTGCGGGGCGCGATCATCCCGTCGCGGTCCTTGCGAAGCAGCCTCGCCCGGCGGGGGCAGGCGATCCGGCCGGCGACCGACAGGGCGAGGGGGGGGCGTGGGCTGGCGGAACTCTCCTCGCCGCGGCTCCCTGGGACGACCCGACGGGCGATCCCGCGGGCGGCGAGGGCGAGCTTCGAGCCGGGGTGTCCGTGCGTCGAGGAGAGCCGCGTTCATCCCGAGCGCGGACAGCGGGCTCACCCGGTGCACCGTTCCGGGGGGGAGCGGGCGGGCCGCGCCGCTTGACGCCCTCGCCCGCGGACCGGCATCAAGCGGGGGCAGCAGGGGAATCAGCGCATGGTGGTGATCGGCGTCGACGTCGGCGGGACCTTCACGGACTTCCACGTCCTCGACCCGGCCGACGGCTCGTCCTTCGTGTTCAAGACGCCGTCGACGCCGGAGAACCCGGCCGAGGCGATCCTGGAAGGGCTCGGGCGGATCTTCGCCGAGCGCGGCCTCGACCCGGCCGCCGTCGGGCGCGTGTGCCACGGCACCACCGTCGCCACCAACGCCCTCATCCAGCGCAAGGGCGGCACCGTCGCCCTCGTGACCACCCGCGGCTTCCGTGACCTCCTGGAGATCGGCCGCCAGACCCGGCCGACGATGTACGACATCCAGGAGGACCACCCGGCCCCCCTCGTCCCGCGCGAGCGCCGCCTCGAGGCGGACGAGCGCTCGGGCGCCGACGGGCGGGCGATCCGGCCCCTCGCGGCGGAGGAGGTGGAGCGGATCGTGGCGGCGGTGAAGGCGAGCGGGGCGTCGGCCGTGGCGGTCGCCTTCCTGTTCTCCTTCGTGAACCCGGCCCACGAGGCGGCAGTCGGCGAGGCGCTGCGGGCGGCGGGGATTCCGGTCTCCCTCTCCTCGGAGGTGCAGCCGGAGTTCCGCGAGTACGAGCGGATGTCGACCACCGTCCTCAATGCGTACCTGCTGCCGGTGATGGGCCGCTACCTCGAGCGGCTCGAGGACGCCCTTGCCCGCGACCTGCCGGGGGCGGAGGTCGGCATCAACCAGTCCTCCGGCGGCCTCATGTCGGTGCGCCAGGCGCGCCGCTTTCCCGTCCGTACCGCCCTGTCCGGGCCGGCGGCGGGCGTCGTCGGCGCGGCCCACGCGGCGCGCCTGTCCGGCAAGGGGGACGTCATCACCCTCGACATGGGCGGGACCAGCGCGGACGTGTGCCTCATCCGCGGCTACGAGGCCGACATCGCCTACGACCGCTCGGTGAGCGGCTTTCCCGTGCGCCTTCCCATGGTGGACGTGAACGCCATCGGCGCGGGCGGCGGGTCGATCGCCTGGTTCGACGCCGACGGCCTCCTCAAGGTGGGCCCCTACAGCGCGGGCGCCCGGCCCGGCCCGGCCTGCTACGGCCTCGGCGGGACCGAGCCGACGGTGACGGACGCCAACCTCATCCTCGGCCGCCTGTCGCCCGACGGCCTCCTCGGCGGGGAGGTGCCCCTCGACGTGGAACGCGCCCGCGCCGCCTTCGCGCCGGTGGCCGAGCGGCTCGCCATGCCGGTGGAGCTCGCCGCCCTCGGCGCCATCGACATCGTGGTCGCCAACATGGTGCGGGCCGTGCGCGCCATCTCCATCGAGCGCGGCCACGACCCGCGGGACTGCGTCCTCATGGCCTTCGGCGGCGGCGGGCCGCTCCACGCCGACGACGTCGCCCGCCACATCGGCATCCGGGAGATCCTGGTGCCCACCGACCCCGGCATCCTGTGCGCCCAGGGCCTCGTCGTCTCCGACCTCAAGGAGAACTTCGTGCGCACCCGCCGCATGCAGCTCGGCCCGTCGGCGGTGGAGGACATGCGGCAGGTGGTGCGGGACCTTCTCGCCGAGGCGGACGCCTGGTTCGACGCCGAACGCGTGGACGCGGCCGACCGGCGCCACGCCCTCGGCTTCGACATGCGCTACGTCGGACAGAACTACGAGCTGTCCGTCCCCGTCGACCCGGCGCTGGTGCTCTCGGGCGGGGCGGACGGGCCGGTCGCGGCCCTGGCGGCGGCCTTCCTCGCCCTCCACGACCGGACCTACGGCCACCACAACCCGGAGGCGGCCGTGGAGATCGTCAACGTGCGCCTCACCGCCCGGGCCCGCCTCGCGCGGACGGACGCCGCGCCCGAGCCCGTTCCCGCCCACCACGAGGCGGCGCCCGCCACCGACCGGCCGGTGTGGTTCGACCGCGCCGGCCCCGTGACGGCGCGGGTCTTCCGCCGCGCCGACCTCGGGCCGGGCCACGTGATCGAGGGCCCGGCGATCATCGAGCAGATGGACACGACGACCCTCGTGCGCCCGGGGTCCGTCGCGCGGGTGGACGGGGCGCGCAACGTCCTCGTGGAGGTGCGCTCATGACCGGCAGGCCGGCCCCCGACCCGATCACCGTCGAGATCGTCCGCAACGGCCTCGCCTCGGTGGTGGACGAGGCGTTCCTCGCCCTCATGAAGAGCGCCTACTCCCAGAACATCAAGGAGCGGGCCGACCACTCGACCGCCATCATCGACATGGACGGCCGCCTCGTGGTCCAGGCGCGCCAGTCCCTGCCGATCCACCTCGGCTCCATGATGGGGCTGATCGAGGCGCTGCTCGCGCGCGTGCCGCCCGAGACGATGCGTCCGGGCGACATCTACGCCGCCAACGACCCGTTCGAGGCCGGCGGCACCCACCTGCCGGACCTCAACCTCGCCATGCCCATGTTCGCGGAGGGCCGGCCGGTCGCCTTCGTGTGCAACATCGCCCACCACGCCGACTTCGGCGGCATGACGCCCGGCAGCATGGGCGGGGGGATGAGCGAGATCTACCAGGAGGGCCTGCGCGTCCCGATCGTGCCCCTGTTCCTCGCCGACGAGCTGCAGCGGCCGGTCTACGACCTGATCCTGCTCAACACCCGCGTGCCGGAGGAGCGGCGCGGCGACCTCGACGCCCAGATCGCCGCCGCCCACCTCGGCGCGCGGCGCCTCGGCGAACTGATCGAGCGCTACGGCGTCGACCTCCTGACGGCGGTCTTCGACGAGACCATCGCGCGCACCGAGGCGCGGATGCGGGCGGCGATCGCTACCCTGCCCGACGGGGTCTACCGCTTCGAGGACGTCATGGACGACGACGGCTTCGGGGCGACGGCGATCCCCATCAAGGCCGCCGTCACCGTCTCGGGCGAGCGCATCCACGTGGACTTCACCGGCACCGCCCCGCAGGTCGCGGGCAACATCAACTGCACGGCGAGCGCGACGCTCTCGGCGATCAGCTACACCCTGAAGGCGCTGCTCGACCCGGAGGTGCCCAACAACCAGGGCGTCCTCGCCGTGTGCGACTACACGGCCGAGCCCGGCTCCCTCCTCGACGCGGTGTTTCCGGCGGCGGTCGCCAACCGCGCCCACACCTGCCAGCGGATCATCGACGTCCTGATCGGCGCCCTCGCCCCGGCCCTGCCGGAGCGGGCGGTGGGCGGCGCCAACGGGGCCAACACGGTCGCCGTCTTCACCGGCACCCACCCGGCGACCGGGCGGCGCTACATCTACTTTGAGACGCTCGGCGGCGGCTTCGGCGGCCGGGCCACGAAGGACGGCAAGGACGGGGTCCAGGTCCACATCACCAACACCTCCAACCTTCCCGTCGAGGCGATCGAGATGGACTACCCGCTCCTCGTGGAGAGCTACGGCCTCGTGGAGGATTCGGGCGGCGCGGGGCGCCACCGGGGCGGCATGGGGCTGCGGCGGGTGATCGTCCCGGTCGACCACGCCTGCACCTTCTCCGGCTCGGGCGAGCGCTTCTCCTCCGCCCCCTACGGCGTCTTCGGCGGCGGGCCGGGGCGGCCGGGACGCTTCGTGCGCCTCGAGGCGGACGGGAGCGAGACGGCCCTGCCGATCAAGCCGGGCTCGGTCTCCTTCGGCCCGGGGCAGAAGATCATGGTCGAGACGCCGGGCGCGGGCGGCTACGGCGCGCCGGGCGAGCGGGCGGCGGACGCCGTCGCCGAGGATGCCCGCTCCGGCAAGTTCACGGCCGACTACATCGCCCGCCACTACGGCGCGAAGGGCAAGGACCCGGCCTGAGAAGGCCCGCCGCCCACCGGCGAAAGGGCCGCGGGGCCGGTCTCGGGGCGAGGGGGCGTTCCGGCAACCGACCGGCCGGGAGCCGCGAGTGCGTGGGCGCCGGGCGATCCGGCAAGAGGGGCGCCATCGGCCGCGCGATCCGGCGGGCCTCGAGCGCCCGGCCCGAAGCCCCCGTGCCGGCCGGGCTTTTCGCGTTGACGGCCCGCGCCGGCCCGTCGCACCCTGCGGCCTGGCCGCCGCGGCGAACGACGGCCAGGGGGAAACGCGCCAGCGAGACGGGGGCCGCCCATGGCCGAGGCCAGCATCACGGTGAAGGCCGTGCGGATCCACCGGTACGGCGCGCCGGCGGAGCTCGTCCTCGAGGACTAGGCCCTGCCGCCTCCGGGTCCGGGCGAGGCGCGGGTGCTCAACCGGGCGATCGG
>CAZJNX010000215.1:0-7548 GCA_964547415.1 uncultured Hyphomicrobiales bacterium | reverse complement strand
AGCCTACACCGTCTCGCGCCGCTCGTGAATCCTTTGTCTGTATCAGTGCACTAGGTGCGCGGACAGGCAGCGGCAAGTCTCCTCGGACGCGGCAGCGTCAGGCGGGCATGACGGTCACGGATCGGCCGCCCGCGACCCGTCTGTGGCGCCCGCGTGTCCGCGGCGTCGCTCAGGCATCGGCCGTGAGGGTGAAATTTCGGACCACCCCGTCGCTGCCGCGGTACTTCAACGTCAGCGTGGTGTTGTCGGTCGCCTCGACGGTAACCTGGCCGTTCACCGTCGGCGTGACGGAGGCGGCAGGGTAGAAATAGGGCTGGACGAAGTGCCCCTGCGACCACCGCGCGGTGGCCGTTCCGTTGAGGGTCCCATCGTCGTCCTCGGGGCGAAAGGCGACGCTGTTGGCGATGCGGACGTTGTTGTGCCTCACGTCCAACTTGGTCGCCAACGTTCCGGCTTTCATTGTCTTGACCCGCCAGTAGCCTTGCGGCGAGCCGGTGACGACCGCTTCGACGACGGTCTGCACCGCATCGAACTCGGCGCCCGCGCTGTCGATTGCGGTATAGGTGTGCGATGCGGCCTCGCCCGAAACGGCCCTCTTGGTGCGCTGGACCTGGTCGTTCCCGACGGGCGAGCCCTGACGGAACGTGGCGGGCGGGCCGACCTTCTCCCACCGATAGCCGTCCGCCAGCGTGTCGAACCGCCCGCTGAACGTCGGCTCGTTGGTGGACGCCCCACTGCCGGCTTCGTCGCACCGATAGACGGCGCCGTTGCTGGACAACACATGGTCCTGGAGCGCGTAGGTCGTTCCGGACGCCCACGCGCCGCCGTGCCCGTACCCGTCGTTCGTGCAGATGAGGTGGCGGTAGCCGTCAACCGACGGGTCGAGCTTGATCTCGGCGTCGAGCGGCCAGAACCCTCTAGTTGGCTCCGCCAGCAGGCCGTCCGAATTGTTCGTATAGGTCGAGCCTGCGACCGGCAGCGCCGTGCCAAAGAAGTGGACCGGGCTGCCGACCGTCGTCGAGAACCCGTCTGCGAAGTCGTTATTTTCGATGAGGACGCGACCGATGGCGTCTGTGTCTTGGTTCGAACGTGACGTCACACAAAAATGTTGCGCTCCGCTTACCGTTCTCCGGATCGTGTTGTTAACGATACACGTTTGCATCGGGTCCATGGCGTTGGCGCCCTGACCGATGACGATTGCGGATTTGGTGAAAAAGTTGTCGGCCGTTTCATCCACGACCGTCGCCGCGTCGATGATCGTGTTGCCAGAAATCCTTACTATCTCGCAGTCGTTAATGGAAATTGCCCCGTACTCGGTATCAACGATCGTGTTGTCCGCGATCACGACATGCGGCAAGCGAGCGCACTCGATGCCCGCAGACTGACTCCAGTCGAGATCGACGTTCTGGACAAAGTTGCCGATAATGAAATGATAGTCGGCCTGAAACGTCCCGTCCGGATCGTCCGTGGCATTGATCCACGTCTCGTGAACATCCTTGCAATAATTCTTTGTAACAAATGCTACAATGCTATGAACGCTGATAGCGGAAAAGGGTAGGTTGATGAATGTGTTGCCGCTGATCTCTGCATGGCGGCTTGGCGTATATTCATCATTTCCTTCTGGATTGGAAACCCAAGCACACGCAGCTTGCTGAACGCCCTCGTTGCCGACCGTGTTTGCAGACGACCCGCAGTTATCGACGATGTTGAAATTGAACTTCGTGTGTAGCCCGCCTCGCTCTGCGAACACGCGGCCCGCGTAGTTCTGAAACCGGCAATGCTCCACCGTCAGGTGGGACACCTTGTTCATCTGAACAAGGACGTAGTTGTGATCGGTCGAGCCACGCTCCGCCCGGTTGCCGTCAAACGTCAGGTGGCGAAGCACGATATTTTTGTGATCGCGAACATCGACGCCACTCGTTGGCACGGTGCGGATTCCGCCGCCGATTTGCGGAAAGCTCGAAAGCAGCTTGATGGTGGCGGAGCCGCCGACGCCTTCCCATGTGATCGCCGATTTCTTGGTGAGCGACGTGCCGATGGCGTAGGTCTTCGTGCCGTCAAACAGCAGGCACCCGCCGCCGAGGCTCGCGAGATGGTCCTCCGCCGCTTGGATCGCGGCGGCGTCGTCCGTCGTCCCGTCGCCGACGGCGCCGAAATCCTCCGGCCGGACCGTGAGCGCCCGCCCGACGTCAACCCGACTCCACCCGGTGCTGCCGCTGCCGGCGGTCTTCTGCCACAAGCTCTCAAGCGGACCCGCCGCGTCGGTGCGGATGAACAGCGTACCGACCGCGGCGGATCGGACGCCCTCCGGGTTGCCTGCACCGTTTTCCAGGAAAGCCGAGCCGCCCCCGGTCGACAACCCGTCGAGCTTCGACTTGTCCGCCGCGGCCATCAGCCCGTCGGCGACCGCGGTCGCGGGCGCCAGATCGCCGGGCTGCAGCGCGCTGTCGGCCCGTGCGCCCTGGGCCGCCGTCGCGAAGGCGTCGGTCGAGGCATGGGCCGCGGACCCGAGCGCGAGGGCCGCCTCGAGCGCGCCCCTGGCGGCGGGGTCGGCGTCGATGGCCGCCACGATCTCGGCCGCCGTCTGGTCGGCCGTCGCGCCGTCCTCCACGTTGAGGAGCGTGCGCACCTCCTCGGCCGTCAGAGATTCGACCGCGCCCAGCCCCGCAGAGACACGACCCTTGAGGCAGCCGCTCTCGATCGCCGAAAGGTGGGCATCGGCGATGGCGCCGGCGTTCACCTGCCAGACCGTGCCGGACGCGCTGACGGTGACATCGCCCTTGTCGCCGTCAGTCACGCCGCCGCTGCCCGTCGGAACCGCCCATGTCCCGTCGGCCCTCAGGAAGGCGGCGCTGCCCCCGCCCGAGGCGGGGGCCAGCCCGTCGGCGAGCGCCGTGAAGCGCCCGGGCGTCCCCGAAAGGTCGCCGTAGGCGCCGGACGTGGCGACGGCGGCGAGATCGGCAGGCTGGACCGCGCTGTCGGCCTTCGTGCCCTGCGCGGCGGTGGCGAAGGCGGTGGCGTCCTCGCCGGCCGCCGTGCCGAGGGCCGGCAGTCCGGTGAGGTCGCCGTAGGCGCCGGACGTGGCGACGGCGGCGAGATCGGCAGGCTGGACCGCGCTGTCGGCCTTCGTGCCCTGCGCGGCGGTGGCGAAGGCGGTGGCGTCCTCGCCAGCCGCCGTGCCGAGGACCGGCAGTCCGGTGAGGTCGCCGTAGGCGCCGGACGTGGCCACCGCGGCGAGGTCGCCAGGCTGCACGGCCGTGTCGGCCTTCGTGCCCTGCGCGGCGGTGGCGAATGCCGTCGTGGCGGCATAGGCGGCGGAGCCGAGACCGAGGGCCGTGCGAAGGGAGTCGGTCGCCACGCCGTCCGCGTCGATGGCCGCCACGATCTCCGCCGCGGTCTGGTCCGCGCTCGCCCCGTCCTCCACGTTGATGAGGGCGCGGACCTCCGCCGCCGTCAGATCTCGCGGCGGACCGCTGTCCGGCCCGTCCCGCCCCTTGAGGGTCGCGCCCGCGACGGGGGCGAGATTGCCGTCCGTCACCGCCCCGTCGGCGATCGTCCAGACCGCCCCGCCGGAGGAGACCGTCACGTCCCCGTAGTCCCCGTCGGCGAGGCCGCCCTCCATGGGCGGCACGGCCCAGGTCCCGTCCGCCCTCAGGAACGCCGACGTGCCCCCGCCCGAACCCGGCACCAGGCCCGAGGCGGCGCCCGCGAACACGTCGCCCGCCGTCACGACGGGGCTGCCCGCCACCGTCAGTCCGGTCGGGACCGAGACGCCGCCGTCCGCCGGATCGACCGAAAGACCCGTGTGCCAGGTGCTGCCGTCGGGCGAGACCTTGACCACGAACGTGTCCCCGCCGACGAGCCCGAACTCGGCCCGGCCCGACCAGTCCGACTGGAAGAGATGGGACGCGGTCGCCGCCGCCGACGCCTTGTTCACCTTCACCCGGACGTCCCCGTTCGCGTTCGTGAACAGCGCGGCCTCGCCGGCCATCGCAAGGCGGTTCACCCCGTCGGGCGAGGCGCCGCCGACCCCGAGCCCGTCCGCCTCGAACGCCCCTTCCGTACGCCAGCAGCCAGCGGCCCGGCTCCAGTAGAGCCGGCTCTGCCCGTCGATGGCGCCCGGACCGGTGCTGCCGGCGAGGTACGCATTGCCGTTGTCGGCGACCGACACCGACAGGCCCGTCCCGCCGTAGGCGAGGTTGGCGTAGTCCTGGGAGAGTGTCCCCGTCAGCGTCAGGCCCGAGAGCGAGGCCGGCAGCCGCGCCTCGTCGAGGGTGCCGGTGACGAGGGCGCCCGCGTCGGTGGTCACGAGGGGCGAAAGGTCGACCTCGCCGTGGGCGGCGTCGACGTCGATCGCAAGGGTCGTGCCCGTGAGGCTGGCCGCGACCGATCCGGCCCCGCCGCCCTCGCTCGCCGTCGCCGACCAGCCGGCAGGCGTGAAGACGTAGAGCCGGTTCTCGTCCCGCACGAACGCCCGCCAGCCCACCTGGGGCGAGAGGAAGATCCACGCGCCCGCGCGCCAGACCGCCACGTCGTCCTCGTGGCCCGCGAAGGTCCCGCTCGCCCCGGCCGCCACGATGTAGCGCACGCCCTCGGCGGGATCGGCGGGCGGTGCCGACAGGTCCTTGTCCTCCACCGACAGCTGCAGGGCGACGTCGATGATCTCGAGCGCCTCGTTGATGGTGACGTGCTTCTGCGCCTGGGCGGCCTGCAGATAGGGGAGCTTCAGGTTGCTGCTCACGGACATGGGGTCGGGTCCCTGGCTGGTGGCGCCGGCGGTTCGCCGCTGGCGCAGGGGCGGGGGCGGCGTCGCGGGGCGGCCCGCGCCGCGCCACCGGCGGCCGCACGGGCGCGCACGGCGGCGCGGAACGGGGCGTCGCGCCCGTCCCGCCGCAAAAGCATGCTTGTGTCGAGAATGCCTGAATACTACGAGAACGGCGGTGCGCTGTCAAGTAATCGAGCGATCATTCGCAAAATATACTCTTGCGCGACTTGTCCCCGTCACGACCAGCCGCGATATCGCTCGCGGCTGCGCCCGCTGCCATCCGCCGCCGCCGCCTGTCCCCGCGCCGTCCACGGCCCTCGCCGCGCGTTGACCTTCGAAGGGCTCATGGTAAACGCGGTCGGGTCCCTTGCCGGCGGCCGGCGACGCGGACGCTCCGGCCCGTCCGGCGACCGGCGGGGCCGCGGCGCGTCCTGCCCGCCTCCACGCCGGCCGGCCGAGGACCGCGGAGCCGAAGCTTGGTCTCGAGAGCCTCATACCGCTGCCGCTCATGCGGCGAGCCGCTCAGGACGGCGGTCCGGCGCTGTCCCTTCTGCGGTGCCGACGACCCGACCGGAGCGCTCTCCCTCGAGGAGGAGGCGGCCCCCCGCCGCCCGCGCAGCCGCGAACCCTCCGCGCCCGCTGCCGGGGAAATGCGCCCGGCGCGCCCCGCCCCGTCGGCGCCGACCGGCGAGGCGGGGGCGGGCGAGGGTGCCGCTCCGCCCCTCGAGGTGGTGCCCGAGCCCGTCGGCAGGCCGTCCCGCAAGGCCCCGGCCGAGCCGCGCGCGGCTCCGGGGGGACGGCGCGAACCACGCCTGTCCGCCGGCACCGACGAAGCGCCGGATCCGGGCTTCCCCGCCGGCCCGGAGCCGGAGGCACAGGCACCGCCCCCGCGCGGCAGGGCACGCCGTCGGCGGCGACAGCTGCAGCCCGCCGGCGAGCGGGCGCTCGCCAGCCCGGGCGAGCGGGCCCTCGTCCGCAGGCCGGGAGAGGAGAGCCGCCTCCCGGTCACGGTCCGCCGCCGCTCGGCGTTCGTTCGCTACGGCCTGCCGATCGTGGCGGGGCTTCTGCTCGTCGCCGGCGTGGCGGCGGGCGGCTTCTGGATCGATCGCGGCGGCCTGGAGCGGCTCGGCCTCGGCGGGGGCGGGATCGGCGGCGCCCTCGCTCCGGCGGGGTCGGAGACCTTCACGCTGATGCCCGCCGACGGCTGGATCACCCTCATGCGGAACGCCGCCGACGGCGGCGAGGCCGTGGTGGCCGCCGACGCGCCCTTCCGGCTCCGGGTCGACGGCACGGTCTACACCATCGCCGAGGAGCGGGCGGTGGGCGTTCCCCTGTCCGGGGCGTCCGAGGTGGAGGCGCGCGCCATCGACACCCCGGTCGACCTCACCCTGACCCGTCTCGCCGCCCGCCCGGATGCCGACGGCTGACGGGCCGGCCGCACCGCCCGAAACCGCGGCCGGCCGCTACTCGCGCTTCAGGCAGGCGGCATAGCCAGCCCCCGCTGGCCGCTCGACCGCGCACGCGGGAAGTCCCTCGTTCCGCTCCACCGCGCTCGACAGGCGCATCACGAGGAGGCCGTGGTCGAGGGGCAGGGTGATGCGCTCGTCGCTCGCGAAGGCGCGCACCGCCTCCTCGACGGCCTCCGGCCCGGGCGGCGCGCCCGCTTCCGAATGGGGAAGGTACCTCAGCCGCTGCAGTGCCTCCACGACCTGCGGATCGTGCCCGATCCGCTCGCCGCCCGTCGCCACCGGGTCCGTGGTCGACGTCGGCGGGTAAATGATCCGCGCTGGCTCTTCGGCCTCCGGCAGGACGGCCGCCACCTCCCGCTCCCCCTCGTCCGGCGGCGGGGCGGGCAGATCCCGGACGCCCGCGTCCGCCCCGGTCCGCCCGCCCCCGGCGGACGCGCCCCCGGCAGGCGTCCCGGCGGCGCTCGCCACCTCCCGCCCTTCGGCCGGTGCGGCGGCCCGGTCCACCCCGTCGCCCGACGGGCCGGCGCCATCCGGCCCCGCCCCGGCCCCCTCGTCCGCCCGCGGCGCCGGCCGCGGCATGGGTGCCCTGTCCGTGGCGATCCGGGGATCCTCCCCCGATCGTTCGGCGAGCGGGGGGCGTGCCTCCTCCGGCGCCAGGCGGCGATCGGCCACGATCGTCTCCGGCTCGCGCATCACCCACAGGCCCGTCGCCGCCTGCCGGCAACGGAAGCCGCGCATGACGAGCTCCCGCGTGCCTTCCACGCTCCGGTAGGTGATCTCGTAGCCGCGACAGGGGTTAGCGCATCCGATGCACTGCCGTCCGCTGAAGCGATCGACCGGCAGGTCGGGCCGCACCGAGGCGCGCGCCCCCGACGGCACCGGGAAGCTCACCGTCTCGTCCGGCGCCGCATAGTCGAGGATCGCCTGAAGCTCCCTCTCGACGGCGGCCATGTCCGGCGCGGGCGCGGTGACGGGCCCCGCGAGACCCTGCGCCGACGCCCCCGGCACGCTCGCACCGAGGAGGAGAAGCAAGGCGAGCGCCGCCCGCCCGACGCGGCCGCGCCTCGTCCGTCGCCACGACGTCCGGTTGCCCATCGCTCCCTCCTCTCGCTCCTTCGCGAGCCAGCGCCCGCCCCGGCCCGTCGTTCCCGCGCGTGCCCGAAATCCCCTTGTCCCCGTCCGCCAACGGGTTGTCGCGGAAGGCGCCCGCGCCTATAACGTGGCCGTCCGCCGACGGCGGCAGCGCGCCCTTCGTCTATCGGTTAGGACGCCAGATTTTCAATCTGGAAAGGCGGGTTCGATTCCCGCAGGGCG
>CAZJNX010000214.1:0-7694 GCA_964547415.1 uncultured Hyphomicrobiales bacterium | reverse complement strand
CACGCGGCGAGCTTCGCCCTTCTCGTCTACGCCTCCTGCTGGCTGAAGTGCCACTACCCGGACGTGTTCTGCGCCGCCCTTCTCAACAGCCAGCCCATGGGCTTCTACGCCCCCGCCCAGATCGTGCGCGACGCCCGGCGCCATGGGGTGGAGGTGCGGCCCGTGTGCGTCAACGCCTCCGCCTGGGACCACGCGCTGGAGCCGGGGCCGGAGGCCGCCCGCCGCCTCCACCGGGACAACCGGGAGATGGCGGGCGCCATCCGCGCGCGCCACGCCGTTCGCCTCGGCTTTCGCCAAGTGAAGGGTCTTTGCGAAGCCGACGTCGCCCGCCTCCTCGCCCGCCGCGGGGCGGGCTACGACGGGGTGCGCGACCTGTGGCTGAGGACGGGCCTTTCCCGCGCCACCATCGAGCGGCTCGCCGACGCGGACGCCTTCGCGGGCCTCGGCCTGTCCCGCCGCGAGGCGCTGTGGGCCGCCCGCGCGCTCGACGCGAAGGGCTCGGCGGAGAGCCTGCCCTTGTTCGCCGCCGCCGACGCCCGGGACCTGTGCGAGGAGCCGGACGCGAAGCTGCCGCCCATGCCGCCGGGCGAACAGGTGATCCACGACTACCGCTTCCTGTCGCTCTCCCTGAAGGACCACCCGGCCCGCTTCGTGCGCGATCGCCTCGCCGCCGAGCGGGCGCTGCCGGCCGGGACGCTCGCGGGCCTCGGCAACGGGCGGCGCGCGTCGGTGGCGGGCCTCGTGCTCGTGCGCCAGCGGCCGGGCTCGGCGAAGGGCGTCATCTTCATGACGGTGGAGGACGAGACCGGGATCGCCAACGTGATCGTGTGGCCGAGGACGTTCGAGGCCTTCCGCCCGGTGGTGCTCGGCGCCCGCTTCGTGAAGGTGACCGGCCGCGTCCAGACCGAGGACGGGGTGACGCACCTCGTGGCCGACGCCCTCGAGGACCGCACCCACCTCCTCGGCCTCCTCACGGAGGCGGAGACGGACTTCGACGTGATGGACCGGGCCGACGAGGTGAAGAGCCCGTCCCCCGACATGCGCACGGCGGTGAAGCCCCGCTCGCGCCTCGCCCGCCTCCTCTCGGAGCGGCCCGAGCTCGTCCCCGACGCCGAGGCGGCCATCGCGCAGAACCGCCGCCGCGGCGCGCCCGCCGCCGACCCGCCGCCGCCCGACACCCAAGCCCCGGCCGGCGAGGACCCGCCCCCGCCCGCCCCGCGGGCCACCTGGTTCTCCCCGCGGGCGGCGGCGGCCGACGGCTCCGACCTCGCCCAGTCGATCCTCGCCCGTCGCCGCCGCGGCCGCGCCGCCCGCACGCCCCTTCCGAAGGGCCGCAACTTCCATTGACCGGCGCATCCCCGCCGCCCGGGCCGGTCGTGCCGGCATGGAGCGCGGCCTTGCCCGGCCGGCAGGGCGGACCCGGCCGCCGCGCCTGGCCCGCGAGCGGGGATCACCGCCCGGCGAGCGGGGCGGGTGGTCCAAAACGAGACGTTGCGAAAGCGGCGCCGGGCGGCTCTACAGGCGCGCGGGCGGCACGGGGCCGCCGGCGCAAGGGGAGCATCGCCGCGCGATGAACGGACAGGACACCATCGACTGGGTTCCGCTCCAGGAAGCGTTCGAGATCGTCGACATATCGCCCATCGTCCGCGATCCGCAGAACGCCGTCCGGACCTACAAGAACGGCGGCGACGACCCGATCCCGCAGGACGTCTGGGAGGCGGGCTACCAGCCGCCGCTCCCCTACCTGAAGAACACCACGCGCAACCTGCAGTTCGACGAATCGTCCTTCATCGCCTCGCCCGGCGAGCCGGAGGGCGTCACGTCCTTCATCACGACGAGCGACGGCTATACGTGGGGCTACATGTCGAACGCCATCAACGCCCTGTGGCCGTTCGACGAGGCGGATTACGCCGGCACGACGCCGCCGATCACCGACCCCTACACCGCGGGCAACTTCGTGATCACGCCGCCGGCCGGCGTGGTGAAGGTCACCACCAACTACAAGGCGCAGTACATGAAGTTCTTCGCGGCCGATCCGGAGACGGGCGAGCCGCTGGAGCGCTACTTCGTGACCGACGCGTGGGGCAACGTCTACGTGATGCACGCCTCGAGCGCGCCGGACCCCGAGGCGGTCTCGCAGGCCTTCGAGGCCGCGGCCCTGCCCGACGGCTGGACGAAGGCGGTGCGCACCCTCGACGAGGACCTGGTGCTGGAGCCCGCGCGCAGCTCTGATGGCCTCTACCACTACCTCGTCATCCGCGACAGCGCGGACAACACCTACCACCAGATCGGCTGGGGCGCGGCGGGAAGCCTCCAGGCCCAGGTGGAGGGGATGCCGGTGTGGGGCGGCGAGAGCGACGACGTGCTCCTGCCCGACCGGCGATGGGACAACCTCGCCTACGGCGCGGGGGGCGACGACCGGATCGTCTCCGGGCGCGGCTCCGACACCCTGTCGGGCGATGCGGGCGCGGACACCCTGGTGGCAGGCGGGGGCGACGACCGCGTCCACGGCCGGGAGGGGCACGACGTCCTCCTGGGCCGCGCGGGCGAGGACGTCCTCCTCGGCGGCGGCGGGCGGGACCGGATCGCGGGCGGCGCCGGCGACGACCTCCTGCGTGGCGGCGGGGGCGACGACGTCCTCGTGGGCGGTCCCGGGAACGACGCGCTCGCCGGCGGCGGCGGGCGGGACCGCTTCGTCTTCCGCGAGGGCCACGGCACCGACACGGTGGCGGGCTTCGAGAGCGGCGTCGACACGATCCGCCTCGACGCGGACCTTTGGGACGGCGACCTGTCTCCGGCGGACGTGGTCGAAACCTTCGGCCGCCTCGAGGGGGGCGACGCCGTCCTCGACTTCGGCGGCGGGACCGCCCTCGTCCTGCGGGGCGTGGCGACCCTCGAGGGTCTCGGCGACGACCTCTCGATCGTCTGACGGCCGCGTCCGTGGTCTCGCCGGCCGCGCGTGCGGCGGCCGGCCCGGTTGCAAGGCGCGGCCCGCCCCGCCTACCCTCGGCGCGCGCGGGGCGGGCGAGGAGGTCCCATGGACGGAGCGAGGCAGACCGGGCGCGGAACCGCGCAGCGGACGAGAAGCCGGCCGCGCCGCCGTCTCCTCGCCGGGCTCGCGGTCCTCGCGCTCACCGCCGTCCTCGCCCTGTCGGCGAGCGCCCGGGACGGGACCGGCCCCGTCGACCTCGCCCTCGTGCTCGCGGTCGACTGCTCCTACAGCGTCGACGGGCGCGAATACGCCCTCCAGATGAACGGGATCGCCGCCGCCCTCGACCATCCGGCCGTGCGCGGCGCGATCAAGGCGGGACCCCGCGGGCGCGTCGCCTTCGCGGTCGTCCAGTGGTCGGGCGAGAACAGCCAGGAGATCGTCGTTCCCTTCACCGCCGTCGGCACGGACGCGGAGATCGACGCCCTCGCCGCCCGCATCCGCGCGACGCCTCGGGTCGCCGCCGAGGGCTCGACCTCCATCACCGCCATGATCGACTTCGCCCGGCTGATGCTGACGAACCTGTCCTTCGAGGCGGACCGGCGGGTCCTCGACCTGGTGGCCGACGGCATCAACAACATCGGCGGCTGGACCAGGCCCGCCCGCGACCGGGCGCTCGCCGCCGGTCTCACCATCAACGGCCTCGCCATCCAGAACGAGGTCTCGTACCTGCGCCACTGGTTCCGCAACCACGTGATCGGCGGGGAGAACGCCTTCGTCCTCGACATCGACGGCTACGACGATTTCCCGGCGGCGATCCGCGTGAAGCTGATCCGGGAGATCCGGCCCGAACTCATCTGACACCGGGAAGACGCCATGACCCGCGCCGTCGCGCTCCTGCTCGCGCTCCTCCTCGCCTTTCCGGCCGACGCCCAGATCCTGGCGGACGGGCAGCGCTTCCACCCGGTCGTCGCCGAAAACGGCATGGTGGTCTCCCAGGAGGCGCTGGCGAGCGCCGTCGGGCGGGACGTGCTGGCGGCCGGCGGCAACGCGGTGGACGCGGCGGTGGCGGTCGGCTTCGCCCTCGCCGTGACGCTGCCGCGGGCGGGCAACCTCGGCGGCGGCGGCTTCATGCTGGTGCACATGGCCGACACCGGCGAGACGGTGGCGATCGACTACCGGGAGACGGCCCCCGCGGCCGCCACGGAGGACATGTTCCTCGACGAGGCGGGGGAGGCGGACCCGGCGAAGTCGCGCTTTTCTGGGCTCGGCGTCGGCGTGCCGGGGACGGTTCGGGGCCTTGCCCTCGCCCACGAGCGGTTCGGCTCGGGCGCCTTCACCCTCGCCGAACTGATCGCGCCGGCGATCCGTCTGGCCGAGGAGGGTTTCGCCGTCCGCCCGGACCTTCACCGGGCGCTGTCGAGCAGCTGGGTCCGCCCGCGCCTTTCGGCCGATCCGGCCGCCCGCGCCGTCTTCTACGGCGCTGACGGGGAGCCGCCGGCGGTGGGCGAGACCCTCGTGCAGGCCGACCTTGCCGCCACCTTGCGCCGGATCGCCGAGGAGGGGCCCGACGGCTTCTACGACGGCCCGGTCGCCCAGGCGATCGCGGCGACGGTGCGGGCCCGCGGCGGGCGCATGACGGCCGGGGACATCGCGGGCTACGCGCCGCGCCTGCGCGAGCCCGTCCGCGGGCTCTTCATGGGGCACGAGGTGGTGTCCATGCCGCCGCCGTCCTCGGGCGGGGTGCACCTCGTCCAGATGCTCGAGATCCTGGAGGGCCTGCCCCTCGCCGACTTCGGCCACAACTCCGCGCTGACGATCCACGCGATCGCCGAGGCGGCGCGTCGGGCCTACGCGGACCGGTCGAAGTACCTGGGCGACCCGGACTTCTGGGACGTGCCGGTGGACCGCCTCCTCGACCCGGCCTACGCGGCGCGGTTGCGCGAGGAGATCGACCTCGCCCGGGCGACGCCGTCCGATCAGGTGGCGCCCGGCCTCGACCTGCCGGCCGAGAGCGAGGAGACGACACACTTCTCCGTGGTGGACGCGGACGGCAACGCCGTCTCCAACACCTACACGCTCAACTTCTCCTTCGGCGTCGGCTTCATGGCGGAGGGGACGGGGGTCCTCCTCAACAACGAGCTCGACGACTTCTCGGCGAAGCCGGGCGTTCCCAACGCCTACGGCCTCGTCGGTGGCGCGGCGAACGCGGTGGCGCCCGGCAAGCGGCCGCTCTCGTCCATGACGCCCACCATCGTCCTCCGGGACGGAGAAGTGGCGCTGGTGACGGGCTCGCCGGGCGGCAGCCGCATCATCACCACGGTCATGCAGGTGATCCTCAACGTGATCGCCTTCGATCTCGACCTCGCCACCGCGACGGCGGCGCCCCGCGTCCACCACCAGTGGCTGCCCGACGAGATCCGGATCGAGGAGGGGATCAGCCCCGACACCGTCCGCCTCCTCGAGGAGATGGGCCACGCGGTCGTCCGTCGCTCCAGCATGGGGGCGGCCCAGTCGATCGCCGTGGCGCCGGGCGGGCGCCTCGCGGGCGCCAGCGATCCCCGCCGCCCGTCCGGCGCGGCCGAGGGGTACTGACCGACCGGGCGGGACCGCGCGCAGAGGTGTGCCCGGGCGAGGCCGTCAGGCCTCCTCGCCCTGCGGCGCGTCCGCCGGGACGGCGGCGGCGATCAGCTCGGCGACGAGGGGGTTCGGGAAGCGGCGCGACTGGGTGAGGGCGAAGAAGCGCTCCACGATGTCCGGGATGCGGCAGCGCTCGGAAAGGCGCCCGCTCGCGAGCTCGTCCTGGACGACGACGGGGGGCACGAGGGCGAGCGCCCCCGGCGTTTCCCGGGCGAGGAGGCGCAGCATCGCCATGTCGTCCACCTCGGCGAGCACCTGGGGGCGCACGCCGGCGAGCTCGGTCACCCGGTCGAAGGCGAGGCGCACCTCCGAGGAGCGGGCGGGCAGCACCACCGGCACCCCGTCGAGGTCGTGCGGGAAGGCGAGCGGCGCCACGCCGTCCTCCGGGCGCCCGACGATGCCGACGGGCTGCGCCTCGATCAGGTGGCCGTGGACGGGCCGCGCCCCCTCCCGCGTCACGTCGCGGTTGGTGAGCACGATGTCGATCTCGTGGGCGTCGAGGAGGGCGAGGAGCTCCGGCAGCGTGCCCGAGCGGACGGTGAGCTCCACGTCCGGCCGGCCGATGACGGGCCGCAGGAACGCCACCTGGAAGTTGCGCGACAGCGTCGTGATCGCGCCGACCCGCAGCGGCCGCCGATCCGGCCCCGCGCGGCCCGACAGCGTCTTCACCAGCTCCTCGCCGGCCGAGAAGATGGTGTCGGCGTAGTCGAGGGCGATCCGCCCCGCCTCGGTGAGGACGAGACTGCGCCCGCGCCGCTCGAACAGGGGGTGGCCGAGGGCGTCCTCCAGCTTCTTCAGCTGAACCGACAGGGCCGACTGGGACACGTTCATCTCCCGCGCCGCCTCGGTGAGGTTCCCCCGGTGGGCGACCCGCCAGAAGTAGCGCAGGTGGTGGAGGTTGAGGTGGGTCATGGTGCGCCGCCGTCCCCGTTCATGCACGAAAGCGAACGATAGCTTGTAAAGCATGAATTGGAACGAACGGCGAGGGGCCGCTAGGTCGTCGGCGCAGCGGCCGCCCGGGCGTGGGCGGCTTCGATTCGTTCGGCGCAGCCCGCGCCGCCCGTTCCACGAGCCGACGAGGACGCCATGTCACCGATCATCGCCTGGCTGCCGGCACTCGCGCCGGTCCTTCTCGCCCTGGCCGCCGCCACCGCCGGCCGCGACCCCGCCCGCGCCCTCGAGGCGGCCGGGCGCGCGCGCCTCGCGGCCGCGGCCGCCCTCGCCGTCGCCGTCCTCACCCTCGCGGTGGTGATCGCGGGCGGGCCGCTCCATTCCGGCACCCTCGGCGTCGGCGGGGCGGGCCTGTCCTTCTACGTGGACACGGTGTCGGCGATCATGCTGACGCTCGTCTCCTTCGTCGGCCTCGTGGTGGTGGTCTACAGCCGCAACTACCTCGCCGGCGACCCGGGCCACGCCGCCTTCATGGGCTGGATGTGCGCCACCCTCGCCTCGGTGCTGACGCTCACCATCGCGGGCAACCTCGTCCTGTTCGCCCTCGCCTGGATCGCGACGAGCCTCACCCTCCACAAGCTCCTCGTCTTCTACGCCGACCGGCCGAAGGCGGTGCTCGCCGCCCGCAAGAAGTTCATCGCGAGCCGGCTCGGGGACGCCTGCCTCGTGGTCGCCATGGTGTTCGTCTCGCAGGCCTTCGGCAGCCTCGACTTCGAGGCCGTGTTCAACGCCGCCGCCGCCATGGAGCCGGGCGTCGACGTGCCGGCGGAGATCGGCTGGGCGAGCCTCGCCCTCGTCGCCGCCGCGCTCCTGAAGTCCGCCCAGTTCCCGTTCCACGGCTGGATCACCGAGGTGATGGAGACGCCGACGCCGGTCTCCGCGCTCCTCCACGCCGGGATCATCAACGCGGGCGGCTTCCTCATCATCCGCTTCTCGGAGGTGGTGCAGCTGTCCCTCGCCTCCCTCGACGTGCTGGCCATCGTCGCGGGCTTCACGGCGCTGTTCGCCTCGGTGGTGATGCTGACGCAGACCTCCATCAAGGTCACGCTCGCCACCTCCACCATCGCGCAGATGGGCTTCATGCTGCTCCAGTGCGGGTTCGGCGCGTTCTCCGCCGCGCTCGTCCATATCGTCGCCCACTCGCTCTACAAGGCCCACGCGTTCCTGTCCTCGG
>CAZJNX010000213.1:5629-7703 GCA_964547415.1 uncultured Hyphomicrobiales bacterium | reverse complement strand
CGCCGCAGGCGAGCGCCTCCATCAGGACGAGGCCCCAGGTGTCGGTGAGGCTCGGGAAGACGAACGCGTCCGCCGAGGTGTAATGGGCCGTCAGCTCCCGCCCGTGCTTGGCGCCGGTGAACAGGACGTCCGGGAAGCGCTGGCGGAGCGCGGCGAGCGCGGGCCCGTCGCCCACGACCACCTTGGTCCCCGGCAGGTCGAGCTTCAGGAACGCCTCGATGTTCTTCTCCACCGACACGCGGCCCACGTACATGAACACCGGGCCCTCGAGCCCGGTCAGCGCCGGTGGCACGTCGGGGTTGAAGGTCTCCGAATCCACGCCGCGCATCCAGTAGTAGAGCTTGCGGAAGCCGCGGGAGGTGAGTTCCCGTTCCAGCGTGGAGTTGGAGATCATGCAGCCGACGCCCGAGTTGTGGAGACGCCGCACGAAGCTGTAGGACCAGCCGAGCGGCACCGGCAGCCGCGCCGCCACGTACTCGGGAAAGCGGGTGTGGTAGCTCGTGGTGTAGCCCATGCCGTTGGCGAGGCACCAGGAGCGGGCCATGAAGCCGAGCGGCCCCTCCGTCGCGATGTGGAGGAAATCGGGCTTGGCCGCCTCGATCGCGCGGGTGACGCGGGAGGGGCGCGTCACCGCGAGGCGAATCTCCGAATAGGTGGGCAGCGGCACCGTGCGGAAGCCGTCGGGGGTGACGGTGGTGGTCTCCACGCCCAGCTTCTCGAGCTCGCGGATGGTGGTCTCGAGGGTGCGCACGACGCCGTTCACCTGGGGGTGCCAGGCATCGCTGACGAGGACGAAACGCTTCATGCCGCCGCCCGCTCCGACCGGAGCTGGGTGACCGGAGCGCGCGCGGCCGTCTCGGTCCAGCGGATCAGCACGAACTCGCCGTCGTGGGTTTCCCCGACGGCGGTGCAGCTCTCCACCCAGTCGCCGGTGTTGACGTAAAGGATGCCGCGGGTGTCGGCGATCTTCGGGTAGTGGATGTGGCCGCACACCACCCCGTCCACGTCCCGCCGCTCGGCCTCGGCCGACAGGGTCGCCTCGAACTTGCCGATGAAGTTCACCGCGTTCTTCACCTTGGATTTCGCCCACGCCGACAGGGACCAGTAGGTGAGGCCCAGCCGCCGGCGGATGATGTTCACCCAAGTGTTGCACGCGAGCGCCGTCACGTACGCCCAGTCGCCGAGGAGCGCAAGCCACTTGGCGTGCCGCACCACGACGTCGAACTGGTCCCCGTGGATGACGAGGTAACGCCGGCCGTCGGCTGCCTCGTGCACCGCGCTCTCCATCACCTCGACGCCGCCGAAGTGGGTGCCGAGATACTCCCGCAGGAACTCGTCGTGGTTGCCCGGCAGATAGATGACGTCCGCACCCTTGCGCGCCTTTCGCAGCAGCTTCTGGACCACGTCGTTGTGGGTCTGCGGCCAGTACCACGTCTTCTTCAGGCGCCAGCCGTCGATGATGTCGCCCACGAGGTAGATCGTGTCGGCGTCGTGGTGGCGCAGGAAGTCGAGGAGGAGGTCCGCCTGGCAACCCCGCGTCCCGAGATGCACGTCGGAGAGGAACAGCGCGCGGAAGCGCCGCGTCTTCTCCCGGTCCGGAAGGGCCTGGTCGTCCTTGCCTGTCATTGTCCCCGAGTGGCGGCGCGCGGCCGGCTCTCCGTTGAACGATCCCGAGGCGGCGAACGGCATCCCGTATACCCCCCGTGTCTGCTAGCACATCTGAAGCGGCCGCGACACCTGACACGGCGAACGCGAAGGGCGTCGTCAACATGGCTGACATGCGTCGCGCGGCGGCGCGGGGCAAGCCGGTGCGACGATCGCGCCCCGGCGGGCTTGATCGGCGCGGGCGGATGGGGCTTGAAGGCCGCCCGGGGCGGCGCGCCGGCCGCCGGCCGTGACACAGACACGGGAGATGGACCTTGTTCCAGTCGGTCCTCGTCGCCAACCGCGGAGAGATCGCCCGCCGCATCGTCCGGACCGCCCGCCGCATGGGCCTGCGGGCCGTCGCCGTCCACTCCGACGCCGACCGCCACGCCCCCCACGTGGCCGAGGCGGACGAGGCGGTGCGGATCGG
>CAZJNX010000213.1:0-5619 GCA_964547415.1 uncultured Hyphomicrobiales bacterium | reverse complement strand
CGTCCTCCCAGGCCATGAAATCCATGATCAGGCCCAGCCGCTGGCGGTCCTCGGCCGAGGCGGCCCGCTCCTACCTCGACCAGGAGGCGGTCGTGGAGGCGGCGCTTTCCACCGGCGCGGAGGCGATCCACCCGGGCTACGGCTTCCTGTCGGAGAACGCCGCCTTCGCGGAGAAGGTGGCCGCCGCGGGCCTCGTGTTCGTCGGGCCGTCGCCCTCGGCGATCCGCGCCATGGGGCTCAAGGGCGAGGCCAAGCAGATCATGGAGAAGGCCGGGGTGCCGGTGGTGCCGGGCTACCACGGCGAGCGGCAGGAGACCGACTTCCTGCGCCAGAAGGCCTACGAGATCGGCTATCCCGTCCTGATCAAGGCGGTCGCGGGCGGCGGCGGCAAGGGCATGCGCCGCGTCGACAAGGCGCTCGACTTCGAGGCCGCCCTCGCCGCGGCGAAGCGGGAGGCGGAGGCCGCCTTCGGCGACGGGCGGGTGCTCGTCGAGAAGTTCGTGAAGAGCCCGCGCCACGTGGAGATCCAGGTCTTCGCCGACGCCCACGGCACCGTCGTCTCCCTCAACGAGCGGGACTGCTCGCTCCAGCGCCGCCACCAGAAGGTGCTCGAGGAGGCGCCCGCCCCCGGCCTCGACGCCGCCACGCGGGCGGCGATGAACGAGGCGGCCGTGCGCGCGGCCGAGGCGGTCGGCTACCGCGGCGCGGGCACCGTGGAGTTCATCGCCGACGCTTCCGAGGGCCTGTCGGCGGACCGCTTCTACTTTATGGAGATGAACACCCGCCTGCAGGTGGAGCACCCGGTGACGGAGATGGTCACCGGCCTCGACCTCGTGGAGTGGCAGCTGCGCGTCGCCGCGGGCGAGCGCCTCGCCTTTTCGGGCGAAGGGGGCGAGGCGGGCGGCGCGATCGCCCCGCGCGGCCACGCCGTCGAGGTGCGGCTTTACGCGGAGGACCCGGAGCGGGGCTTCCTGCCGTCGGCGGGGCGGCTCGAGCGGCTCGTCCTGCCGGACGGGGAGGGGGTGCGGGTCGACGCGGGCGTCCTCGAGGGCGATGCCGTGTCGGCCTTCTACGATCCGATGATCGCCAAGATCATCGTCCACGGCGACACGCGGGAGGCCGCCTTCGACCGCCTGTCGGCGGCGCTGGCGCGAACGCGGGTGATCGGCCCGAAGACCAACCTCGCCTTCCTGCGCGCGCTCGCCGACCACCCGGCGGTGCGGGCGGGGCGCCACGACACCGGCTTCGTCGACGGCGCCCTCGCCGAGCTCGTCGGCGGGACGGTACCCGCCGAGGCCGTCGCGGCCGCCGTCGCCGCCTGCCTCGAGCCGGCCGAGGGGGAGGGGCCGGGCGGCTGGCCGGACCCGTGGGCGGTGCGCGACGGCTTCCGCCTGTCGGGTCGGGCGCGCCAGGCGCTTCGCTTCGAGGTCGACGGGGCGGTGCGCGCGGTCGGGGTGAGCTGGCTGCCGGACGCGCGGGCCGAGATCGAGCTGGACGGCGAGACCTTCCGCCCGGTGGCGGACGCGGTGGCGGCCGGCCTCGTGGAGCGCACGGCCTCCGGCGTCTTCGCCCTCGGCGGCGGCCGTGCGGTGCGGGTCGCGCCGGTGGACGAGCTCGCCCGGACGGTGGAGGACCTCGAGGCGGGCGGGGCGGCGACGGCGCCGATGCACGGGCGCGTCGCCGCGATCCACGTGGCCGAGGGGGACGAGGTCGTCCGCGGCACGCCGCTCTTCGCCGTCGAGGCCATGAAGATGGAGCACACGGTGACGGCGGTCGCCGACGGCCGCGTGAGCGCCCTGGAGCGCGCCGTCGGCGACCAGGTGGCGCAGGGCGCGACGGTGGTGCGCATCGAGCCGGCCGTCGCGGAGGCGCCCGGCGGGACGTAGCGGCGCCGCCGCCCCCCGGGCCGCCGTGCAGCGGGGACGTGCCGGTTCGCGGCGCCCGCCGTTCCGTCTTCCCGTCGGTCCGGCGGCCCTGGCCGTGGATGCGCCCGCTCGTCGCGTCCTGTCACGCCGTCACCGCGCGCACGATCCGTCGCGGCCGCCCGGCATCCCTGCGACCCCGGTCGTGCCGAACGGCCGGCGCATGGCTGTCCAGGTCGCCGGTGCTCGGCGACGATGCGGCGAACCTGATTGCGAGCGTCTTTCGCTGGATCTCGGAAATCCCCTCGCGCGCGACCTCGCCGACCTGTCGGCCTTGCCGATGGACGGCGGCAAGGGCGTCGATCTGTTCGACGTCGGCGTCGTGGGTGACCCCGATGGCGCCTCCGTCGCTTTCGGCCTGGCGGTCGATCCCGCTTTCGGGACGGGATCGATGCGGGCCGCCCGGATCGGCTTCGCCGTGGAGTCGTTCGAGACCGTCCCGGGATCGCGCAACGACGACGCCATCAAGGGCGGCAAGGCGAGCAGCGAGCCGAACGGGCACGATGGGCGCCGCAACGACGAGCCCTTGGGCGGAAAGGAAAGCGCGGCTGGTCGGGAACCCCGGTACGGGCGAGCCGACCGGCGCAGCGACCCCCTCGTGTTCGACGGCAGCCCCGGCATCGACCGGGTCTTCGCTGCGCCCCGCGGTGCCGCGACAGGGACGGGCTCGACGTTTCCCCAGCCCGACGTTTCCGCCGGGGGCCTCCCGCGGGGGCAGGTCACCCTCGTGGAGGTCGCCGAGGACGCGAGGGATCCGCTGACGGGCAAGCGGGCGTCGGTGGAGGGGACCGACGTCCTCCCCGATGGCGGCCTCGGCGACCGGGAGGCCCGCTTCGGCTTCCTGCCCGTCGACGTCGAGGCGAGCAGCATCCGGGACGTCCTGTTCATCCGAGAGCCGGCCCGCGGCCGGCGGCACACGGCCGCCGCGGTCCACCGGTTATCCCCCGCGGCGTCGGCGTCGCGGCTTGATCCGGCCGGCGGGCGCCTTAAGCCTCGTGCCATGACGCTGCACCTCATCAAGCTGTGCGTGGGGCCGAAGAGCCTCGAGGAGCTCCGGGCCTCGGTGGAGTGGCGGGCGGGGCTCGAGGCTGCGCGCCACGGGGAGGAGATGGTGCGCTGCACCACGCGCATGGTGCCGAAGCGCGTGGAGGAACTCCTCGACGGCGGATCGCTTTACTGGGTGATCAAGGGGCACGTGCAGTGCCGCCAGACGCTCCTCGACGTCCGTCCCGCGACCGGCGCCGACGGCCACAAGGCCTGCGACCTCGTCCTCGCTCCCGAGGTCGTGCCGGTCCGCGCCCGGCCCCAGCGCCCCTTCCAGGGCTGGCGTTACCTCGAGCCGGCGGACGCCCCCGCCGACCTTGCCGGTCCGGCCGCCGCCGGCGAGGTTCCGCGGGAGATGGCGCGGGAGCTGATCGAGCTCTGCCTCTTGTAAACCGGCCGAAGGTCCGGTTTCCTCCTTGTCGGCGGTCGCGCGACAGCGCCGCCCCGGGGGTGCCGTCCCGCCGCGGTTGGCGGGGAACGGACCGGCACCACATAGCAAAGGGCGACGACGTCACACGCGCCGTGGTGATGGGGGTTCGCCGTGACCGGACAGAAGACGAAAGAGGGTTTCGTCCAGCGGACGGAAAACGCCGCCGACGCGGACGGGCGCACGCCCGCCGAACGGGCGAGCCGCGCGGAGATCGACGCGTTCCTCGAGCGCGCCAGCCAGATGGCCATGGCCGCGCCCTCCACCGGCGGCAAGCGCGGTCGGCTCATGTTCGCCCTCGACGCCACCATGAGCCGCCAGCCCACCTGGGACCGGGCCTGCCAGATCCAGGCGGAGATGTTCGAGGAGGCCGGCAAGGTCGGCGGCCTCGACGTGCAGCTCGTCTATTTCCGCGGCTTCGGGGAGTGCCGGGCGTCGAAATGGGTGTCCGACCCGCGCCGCCTCGCCGACCTCATGTCGCGGATCGACTGTCGCGGCGGCATGACGCAGATCCGCAAGGTCCTGCGCCAGGCCCTCGACGAGGCGCGGCGCGAGCCCGTCCAGGCGGTCGTCTACGTAGGCGACTGCATGGAGGAGAACGTGGACGAGTTGTGCCAGCGGGCGGGCGAGCTCGGTCTCCTCAAGGTGCCCGTCTTCATCTTCCAGGAGGGGCGGGAGCCCGTCGCCTCCCGCGCCTTCGCCGAGATCGCCCGCCTCACGGGCGGCGCCCATCTCCACTTCGACGCGAGCTCCGCGGGCGAGCTCGGCAAGCTCCTGCGCGCCGTCGCGGTCTACGCGGCCGGCGGCAGGAAGGCGCTCTCCGACATGAGCCGTCGCGGCGAGACGGGCGCACGGCTCCTCATCGAAAAGATGTCATGACATGCTCTGGTTCCTGATCGGGGTCATCCTCCTGATCGTGTTCCTCGCCGGCGGCCGCGCGTTCGTGAACGCCAACCCGTCGGATCTTGCCCGCGGCATCCGACTCGGCGGCGGCATCGTGCTGATGGTGCTGGCGTTGTTCCTGGTGTTCGCCCGCCAGTGGGCGCTCGCCATGCCGGTGGCGATCTTCGCCCTGTCGCTGCTCGGCTGGCGGCCCGGGCGCCTGTTCGGCGGCCTCGGCGGCCTTGGCGGCGCCCACACCGCAGGCGGCCCGGGCCGCGGCTGGGGTCCGTCGGCGCGTCCCTCGGGCGGCCAGCGCTCGTCGCTGAGGACCCATGCCCTCGCCGTCGAGCTCGACCACGACACGGGCGCCATCACCGGCAGGGTCCTGTCGGGACCGTTCGCGGGCCGCAGCCTCGACGACATGTCCGCGGGCGACTTGAAGCGCCAGCGGCAGCTGTTCGCGGGCGACGAGGAGAACCGCCGGCTATTCGAGGCCTATCTCGACCGCCGGCTCTCCGGATGGCGTGAAGACTTCGACGCGGACGCGGACGCGGGGCAGGGCGCACCGCCGTTCTCGGGCCCAATGTCGAAAGAGGAAGCCTACGAGGTCCTTGGCCTTCCCGTTGGCGCCGGACCCGACGATATCCGTGCGGCGCACAAGCGGCTGATGAAGGTGGCCCACCCCGACCGGGGCGGCTCGACGTTCCTCGCGGCGAGGATCAACGAGGCCAAGGACGTCCTTCTCGGCGGACGGGACTGATCCCGACATCTCACGTTTCTCCGACAGTTTCGCGGCGTCCCGACCGCCGGACAGGCACGCGGCCCGGCGGGGCGAGACATGAACGCAGAACAACCGCAGGTGGATGCATCGGGCGGGGAAGAACGGGCCCGGACGCGCCCGGCCGGACGCGGGGGAGGGCGGGCTTCGCCCTCACATCGCCTCCGCCCAGCAGGCCTGGCCGCGGGCGACGAGCCGCTCGCAGGCCGACCGTGCCTCGTCGCGGGAGCGGAAGCCCACGAAGCGGGCGCGGTAGAGCGTCGCCGTGCGGGTCTCCACCCGCATGGTCGCATGGTCGACGTCCGACAGGAGCTCGGGGAAGCGGCGACGGGCGCTCTCGATGGCGCCGAGGGCCTCCGCCTGCGTCGTCGTGGCGGCAATCTGGATGTGCCAGCCGGGGGTGACGGCGGCGACGTCCCGCTCGTCGGGCCCTACGGCCTCGGGGGTGTCCGCCGAGCCGTACTCTGCGGGGCCGTCCGTCGCCGTCGCCGCGAAGGCGACGGCGCCCGTCGAACCGGCCGGCCGCGGCCCGGACGGGCCGGCCACGATCTTGATGGTCTTCACCT
>CAZJNX010000212.1:0-7719 GCA_964547415.1 uncultured Hyphomicrobiales bacterium | reverse complement strand
GGCTCGATCCAGTAAAGGCCCGGATCGTCCGCCGATTCGGCCATCGGGAAGATGCCGCACGCGTAGGCCTTCAGAAGGACCTCGGGCGTGATCTCGAGAAGCACGTTTTCGATGGTCGCCATCCCGCCTGCCGCGAAAGGGACGCGGGCCGCCCGTCAGCGGCCCCGCCCGAGGAACGCCTCCAGCCAGTGGATGTCGTACATCCCGTTCTGGATGTCCTCATGATGGATGAGCTTGCGGAACAGGGGAAGGGTCGAATCGACGCCGTCGATCACGAACTCGTCCAGCGAGCGGCGCAGCCGCATCAGGCACTCCACGCGGTTGCGCCCGTGGACGATCAGCTTGCCGACGAGGCTGTCGTAGTAGGGCGGGATCACGTAGCCCTGGTAAGCGGCCGAATCGACCCGGACGCCGAGCCCGCCCGGCGGGTGGTAGTGGGTGATCCGCCCCGGCGAGGGCACGAACGTCTCCGGGTGCTCCGCGTTCACGCGGCACTCGATGGCGTGGCCCTCCATCACCACCTCGTCCTGGGCGATGGCGAGCGGCGCGCCGGCCGCGATCCGGATCTGCTGGTGGACGAGGTCGATGCCGGTGACGAGCTCGGTCACCGGATGCTCCACCTGCAGGCGCGTGTTCATCTCGATGAAATAGAACGACCCGTCCTCGTAGAGGAACTCGACCGTGCCCGCGCCCGCGTAGCCCATCCGGCGCATGGCGGCGGCCACCGTCTCGCCGATCGCCTCCCGCTCCTCCCGGTTGAGGGCGGGGGAGGGGGCCTCCTCCCAGACCTTCTGGTGGCGGCGCTGGAGCGAGCAGTCCCGCTCGCCGAGGTGGATCGCCCCGCCCTGCCCGTCGCCGAGCACCTGCACCTCGATGTGCCGCGGCTTCTCCAGGTACCGCTCGAGGTAGACGGCGTCGTCCCCGAAGGCGGCCTTCGCCTCCGAGCGGGCCGAGGCGAGGGCCGTCTCGAGGTCGTCCGGCGTCTTCGCCACCTTCATGCCGCGGCCGCCGCCGCCCGCGGCCGCCTTCACGAGCAGGGGATAGCCGATCTCGGCAGCGACGCGGCGCGCCTCGGCAAGGTCGGTGATGCCGCCTTCCGAGCCCGGCACCACCGGGATTCCGAGGGCGGCGGCGGTGCGCTTCGCCTCGATCTTGTCGCCCATCTTGCGGATGTGCTCGGCGGAGGGGCCGATGAAGGCGATCCCGTGGGCGGCGAGGATGTCGGCGAAGCGGGCGTTCTCCGACAGGAAGCCGTAGCCCGGATGGACGGCGTCGGCGCCCGTGATCTCGCACGCCGCCACGATCGAGGGGACGTTCAGGTAGGAGTCCCGCGCGGGCGGGGGGCCGATGCACACGCTCTCGTCGGCGAGGCGCACGTGCATGGCGTCCGAATCGGCGGTGGAGTGGACCGCGACGGTCGCGATGCCAAGCTCCTTGCAGGCGCGCAGGACGCGCAGCGCGATCTCGCCGCGGTTGGCGATCAGGATCTTCTGGAACATGTCGGGGCGCCGTGTGCGGCCGGCCGCCGCGCCGGGGCGCGGGTCCCTCGCCGGCTCATTCGATGACGAGGAGCGGCTCGCCGTACTCCACCGGCTGGCCGTCCTCCACGAGGATCTGGGCGATGGTGCCGGAGCGGGGCGCGACGATCTGGTTCATCGTCTTCATGGCCTCGACGATCATCACCGTCTCGCCCTCCCGGACCGGCTGGCCCGTGTCCACGAACGGGCGGGCGCCCGGCTCCGGCGCGCGGTAGGCCGTCCCCACCATGGGCGACTTCACGAGGCCGGGGTGGCTCGCCAGGTCGCGGGCGGGCGGGCCCTCCGCCGGTGGCGCGGGCGCTGGCGGTGGGGCCGGGGCGACCACGGCCGCCGCGACCTCCCGGGGGGCGCCCCGCTCTCGGCTCACCCGGATCTTGTAGTCGTCCTGCTCCACCTCGATCTCGGCGAGGCCGTTCTCGTGGAGGAGACGGGCGAGCTCGCGGATCGCTTCACTGTCGACGATGGCGGACGTCCGCTTGGACCCCATGGCTGTCGGCTCGAACCTCCCGTGTCTCGTGCGGTGGGCACCGTGATGGCCGCCGCGTCGCGCCGCCGGCTTCGGGAAACGCGGACGGCGGCCGGCACGGGCGCCCGCCGGGGGTCGGCTCGCTTCGGTGCGAAGACCGCGTCGTGCCGGGCCGCCGGACGACCGGCGGCGCCCACGACACGGCACTGCCGACACGCGCGTTCAGCGCGCATGCCGTCCGTCGCCGCCCGGGACCCCGGCACGCGAACGCTTGTCCGCCGGTACCCGCCCGGGCGAACGCTCATGCCCCCCGGTGCCTCAATGCCCCGCCGGCGCCGGCTTGTCCAGCCCGGCGCGGCGGGCGGCTGGGGTCAGCAGGTGACCGCGCCGCAGCGGGCCTCGTTGACGCGGGCCTTCAGCGTGTCGACCCCGACCGCGCCGAAGATCACCTGGTCGCCGACCACGAAAGAGGGCGTGCCGGTGAGGCCGAGGGCGTTGGCGAGGTCGTAGACCTCTTCCACCGTCGCCTGCACGACGGGGGCCGTCATGGTCTCCTCGATCTCGGCGCGGGGCAGGCCCATCTCGTCCGCCACGGCGAGCGCCAGGGCGGCGTCGGCGGGCTGGTCCGTCTCCATCAGGCGGCGGTGGAATTCCTCGTAGGCCTCGGGCGCGACCTCGTTCACGGCGATCGACACCTGCGCGGCCTCGATGGACTGCTGGCCGAGGACCGGGAACTCCTTGAAGACGACGCGCACGTTCCCGTCCGCCTCGATCAGCTCCATGATGTCGGTCATGGCGCGGCGGCAGTAGCCGCAGTTGTAGTCGAAGAACTCGACGACGGTGACGTCGCCCTCCGGGTTGCCGATCACGGCCTGCATCTCGGAGTGGAGGAGGCGCTCGCGGCTGTCGGCGAGGGCGGCGGCGCGGCTTTCCGCCTCGGCGGCCTCGCGCTTCGCCTGGAGGGCGGTGAAGGCCTCTTCCAGCACCTCCGGATTCTCGATCAGGTACTCGCGCACGATGGTCTCGATCGCCTCGCGCTCGCCCTCGGAGAAGCCCTCCGCGGCGCTGGCGGGCGCGGCGGCGCCGAGGACGGTGGCGAGGCCAAGGGCTGCGGCAAGGGCTGCCGCCGGTCTCGTGATCGAGGTCATGGGGTTCCTTCCAGACGGTGACGCGGGTGGCGTCCGCCTACCCGCGAGTGAGCCGCGGCGGTGTATATTGCAGGATGTCCTCGGCTTGAAGCCAGCCGGGCGTCCCGCGCTTCAACTTCCCTTGAGCGCGGGTGGCGAAGCGCTTCGCCTCGGCGACGTTGCCGGCCATCATCATGGCCTGGGCGCTCGCCACGTCCGCGAGGCCCGGCTCGCCGGACCGGGCGTAGGCGAGGCCGAGGGCGCGGTAGCCGAGCGGGGTGTTGGGCTCCTGGGCGAGGCCGCGCTTCAGCTCCCGGATCGCCTCGGGAAGGAGCCGTTCCTCGCGCGTCGAGACGAGGGCGTGGCCCAGCATGATGCGCATGAGGCCGGGCCGCGGGGCGAGCGACACGGCGCGGCGCAGGGGCTCGACGGCGCGGGCGGGCTGGCCGGCCTCGAGCCAGGCCTGTCCCTTCAGCTCCCAGAAGTAGGGGTTGTCGGGATCGCTCCGGATGAGCGCGTCGATGGCCGCCGCCGCGTCCCGCGGGCGCCCCGTGCGCGTGGCGACGATCGCCCGGGCGTAGCGGGCGGGCAGCGACTGGTCGGTGCGCGGGTAGCGGGACTGGACGATCCGCGGGTTGCGCGTGAAGGCGGCGATCTTGGCGCGCACCATGTCGTGCCGCAGCTGGAGGTGTGCCGGGTCGGGCTTGCCGAAGTGGGGGCTCTGGCGGGCCAGCGTCTGGAGCTGGGCGAGCCGGTCCCGCGCCATCGGGTGGGAGAGGGCGTAGGGGTCGGCGTAGCGGGCGGAGAAGAGCTGCTGGTCGGCGAGCCGCGAGAAGACGTCGAGCATCCCCTTCGCCGACTGGCCGGTGCGCTCCAGGTACCGCAGCGCCGCCGCGTCCGCCGCCCGCTCCTCCGAGCGCTGGTAGGCGAGGAGGGAGCGCTGGGCCGCCGTGCCGCCGCCGATGATCGCCGCCGCGCCGCCGCCCCCGATGTTCGAGCTCCCCCCCGCCGAGGCGCCCGCGGCGATGGCGCCGACGCCGACGAGGGTGGTCAGCACCGAGATCGCCTGGGCGCGGGCGAGCGCCTGGCGCAGCCGCGCCAGATGGTTGCCGGCGATGTGCCCGGTCTCGTGGGCGAGGACGCCGATCACCTCGCCCGGCGTCTCGGCCTGCTCGATGACGCCGGTGTTGAGGAAGATGCGCCGGTTGTCGGCGATGAAGGCGTTGAAGTCCGAATCGTCGATGAGGACGATCTCGGGCTGCGCCCGGCCGAGCCCCGCCACGCGGAAGATCGGGTCGGCGTAGTCCCTCAGGAGGTCTTCCGTTTCCGCGTCGCGCACCACCGGGATGCCGCGGCCCTGGGCGAGGGCGTCCCCCGCCGCGAGGGAGGCCGCGAGGACGAGGGCGAGCGCGGCGGCGACCGGACGGCGGCCGCGGCGCGCCCCGCGCCGCCCCCCCGGCACCGGCCCGTCGGCGCCGCCCGCCGCGGGGGCGGCGCCCTTCCATCGGGGAAGGCTCGCGCCGGCAGGCGCTCCCCGGGTCGGCACCGCGGCGCGCGACGGATAGGGCGGTCCGCCGTCACCGGCGGGGCCGGGCGCGGAGACCGGCCTCTTCCGGCGCGGGCCGGGGCGCAGGCCAAAGGGCATCGATCACTCTCCCGTGTCGCCGGCGGCCTCAGAAGAAGGACCGGCGCTGCCACCATCCGACGCGGCGGGGGCGCTCCCGCGGCCGTTCGGCCGCCTCGTCCGCCGCCGCGGTCCGACCAGGCGCCTCGCCGGCCGGCTCGCCCGGGCCTTCCGCGGGCCCCTCGTGGCCGTTGCCGGACGCGCGCGTCGTCTCGTCCGCGGCCGTCGCGGCCGGTCCTTCCTCGGCGGCCTCGGCCGCCTCGTCGGCCGCCGGCTCGCGGTCATCCCGCGCGGGTTCGGCGCTCGTCGCCAGCGCGTCCTCCGGTCCGGCGGTCTCTTCTCCCGATGCGGGCTCGGGCGCGCCATCCGCCTCGTCCGGCGCGGCCTGCCCGGCCGCCTCGTCGGCCGCCGGCAGGACGTCGGCCGGACTGTCTTCGGCCGCTTCGGCGGGCACGGCCTCGGCGCCCGCGGCCGGCGGCGGCACCTCCTGCGATGGTCCGTGCTCGGCCGCCGCGTCCACCGGCGCGGCCGGGGCCGGCGGCTCCTCGCCTTCGAAGCTCTCCGGTCCGGCGGGGGAGGGCGCGTCCTCCCACGGCGCCAGGTCCTCGAGCGACGTCTCCGGGGCGGTGGCGGGGGGAGCCGCCCCCGCATCGGCGGCGCTGCCGGCCTCGCCCGCCTCGCGGATCGGGATCACGGCGACCTGGCCGCTCGCCCCGGGCGTTTCGACGGCAGCGGCGGGCGGTTCCTCGCCTTCCGCCCCCGCCTCGGCCGTGGCGTCCTCGCGGGCGGCGCCCGCCGTGGCGCCCTCGCCTTCGCCCCCGGCGGCCTCGGCGCCCGCCTCTCCCTCGCGCTCGCGCTTGTGGCGGCGGCCGCCACGCCGGCCGCGCCGACGGCGGGAGCGGGAGCCGCCGTCGTCGGCATCCCCGTCGCCATCCGTGGCGGCCGCGGCCTCCGCGGGCTCGCCTTCGTTGTCCGCCTCGACGGTCGCCGCGGTCTCGGCGGCCTCGCGGTCCGCCGCCTCCGTGGGCGCGCCGGCCGCGGCATCGGCCGCTGTCGGCGTCTCGGCCTCCTCGCCAGCGCCTTCCCCGCCCTTGCGGCGGCGGCGACGGCGGCGGCGGCGGGAGGAGCCGCCGTTCTCGCCCGTGGCCTGGCGCTCCTCCTCCTCCTCGGCGGCGGCGGCGGCGGCCTCGGCCGCGGCGTCGGCGGCCGCCTCGGCCGCCTCGTCGGCGGCGGGCGGCTGCATGGTGATCGCGGGCGCCTCGCCGACCTCCCGATCCACAGGCTCGCCGCGGGCGATGGACAGGTGCTGGGCGCCGAGCGTCTCGTCCGCCTCCACGGTGATGGACAGGCGGAAGCGGGCCTCGAGGTCGTTGAGGTGGCCCCGCTTCTGGTTGAGGATGTACAGGGCGACGTCCGTCGCCGTCTTCAGCGTGCAGTGGTGGTCGTGGTCGGCGAGGAGATGGTCCTCGAGGGCGCGCAGGGCGTGCAGCGCCACCGACGGCACCGAGCGCACGTAGCCGATCCCCTGGCAGTGGACGCACGGCACGGTGGAACTCTCAACGACGCCCGTGCGGATGCGCTGCCGGCTCATCTCGAGGAGGCCGAACGGGGAGATCCGCCCCACCTGGATGCGCGCCCGGTCGAACTTCAGGCAGTCCTTCAACTTCTTCTCGACCGAGCGGTTGTTGCGCTTCTCCTCCATGTCGATGAAGTCGACGACGATGAGGCCCGCGAGGTCGCGCAGGCGCAGCTGCCGCGCCACCTCCTCGGCGGCCTCGAGGTTCGTCTGCAGCGCCGTGTCCTCGATCGAGTGCTCCTTGGTGGCGCGCCCGGAGTTCACGTCGATGGAGACCAGCGCCTCCGTCGGATTGATGACGATGTAGCCGCCCGACGGCAGGGTCACCTGCGGCGAGAACATCGCGTCGAGCTGCCGTTCCACGCCGAAGTTGGTGAAGATCGGCGTGACGTCCTTGTACTGCTTGACGTTCTTGGCGTGGCTCGGCATCAGCATCCGCATGAAGTCCTTGGCTTCGCGGTAGCCGTGCTCGCCAGCGACCAGCACTTCGCTGATGTCGCGGTTGTAGAGGTCGCGGATCGCCCGCTTGGTGAGGCTGCCCTCCTCGTAGACGAGCTTGGGCGCCACCGACTTCAGCGTGAGCTCGCGCACGCTCTCCCACATCCGGAGGAGGTACTCGAAGTCGCGGCGGATCTCGACGCGGGTGCGGCTCGCCCCCGCGGTCCTGAGGATCACGCCCATGCCTTCGGGCACCTGCAGGTCGCCGACGATCTCCTTCAGCCGCTTGCGGTCCGTCCCGTCGGTGATCTTGCGGCTGATGCCGCCGCCGCGGCTGGTGTTGGGCATGAGCACGCAGTACCGGCCCGCCAGCGACAGGTAGGTGGTGAGCGCCGCGCCCTTGGTGCCCCGCTCCTCCTTGACCACCTGGACGAGCAGGATCTGCCGGCGCTTGATCACTTCCTGGATCTTGTAGGTCCGCCGCTGGCTGCGCTTCGAGCGGCGGGCGCGGACCTCCTCGAGGGCGTCGTCGGCACCGGCCTGTTCGACAACCTCGTCGGCCTCCCGGTCGTCCGCGTCCTCGCCGTCCTCCCCGTCGGCGTCGGCCTTCGCGCCCTTGCCGCCGTTGCCGTTGCCGTTGCCGTTCGACCGCTCGGCCTCGTCGGCCTCGGCCTCCTCGTCGGCGATCAGCGCCTGCCGGTCGGCGTAGGGGATCTGGTAGTAGTCGGGGTGGATCTCGCTGAAGGCGAGGAACCCGTGGCGGTTGCCGCCGTAATCGACGAAGGCAGCCTGCAGCGAGGGTTCGACGCGCGTGACCTTGGCGAGATAGATGTTACCGCGCAGCGGCTTGCGGCTGGCTGCCTCGAAGTCGAAGTCCTCGACCCGGCGGCCCCGGACGACCACGACCCGGGTCTCTTCCGGGTGGGCCGCGTCGATCAGCATCTTGTTGG
>CAZJNX010000211.1:0-7787 GCA_964547415.1 uncultured Hyphomicrobiales bacterium | reverse complement strand
GCTTCGCCAGCGAGCCAGCGGCGGGGGCGGGCCGCCAGCTCGCCGGGCGCGTCGGGGGCGATGGAGGCGCCGCCCGCGAGGGCATCGGTGGCCTCGGCCGGCGTCGCGGCGAGGACGGCGGCGCGGTGCTCGAAGGCGCGGCGGCCCGCGGCGAGGGTGAAGGCGGCGCTCGCAAGGTCCCCGGGGCCGAGGGTGTGGAGGTGCCGGGCGAGGGACGCCTTCGCCCGCTCCAGCGCCTCGGCCGTGCGGGCGCTCACGAGGACCGGGAGCGGGCCGGCGGCGGCCGTGGCGGCGGGGGCCAGGGGCGGCGCTTCCTCCAGCACCACGTGGACGTTGGTGCCGCCGAGACCGAAGGCGCTCACGCCGGCCCGGCGCGGCCCCTCGACCGGCCAGCCGCTGAGCGCGGTGTTGACGAAGAAGGGCGTCGCCTCGAGGCCAGCCTCCGGGTTCGGCTCGTCGAAGCCGAGGCTCGGCGGGATCAGCCCGTGGTGGACGGCGAGCGCCGCCTTGACGAGACCGGCCACCCCGCTCGCCACGTGCAGGTGCCCGATGGCGGGCTTCAGCGTGCCGAGGGCGAGGCGGCGCTCGCCGAAGGCCTCGCGGCGGAACACCCGGGCGAGCGCCCGCACCTCGATGGGATCGCCGATGGGCGTGCCGGTCCCGTGGGTCTCCACGTAGCCGACTGTGGCAGGGTCGATGCCCGCGACGGCGAGCGCCTCGCCCACCACCCGCGCCTGGCCGGTGACGCTCGGCGCCAGGTAGTCGGACTTGTCCGCCCCGTCGTTGGCGAGGGCCGAGCCGCGGATCACCGCGTAGACCGTGTCCTGGTCCTCGATCGCCCGGGCGAGCGGCTTCAGCACCACGACGCCGACGCCGTTGCCGGGCGCCGCGCCGTCGGCCCGCGCGTCGAAGGCGCGGCAGGTGCCGGAGGGCGACAGCATCAGGCCGGGGGCGTGGCGGTAGGCGCCCTGGGGCAGGGTGACGGACGCCCCGCCCGCGAGCGCCATGTCGCACTGGCCGCTCACGATCCCCTCCACCGCCGCGTGGACGGCCGCGAGCGAGCCGGAGGAGGCGGACTGGATCATCAGGCTCGGGCCCGTGAGGTCGAGCTTGTAGGCGATGCGGGAGGCCGCGTAGTCCTTGTCCCGGGCGGTGAGGGCGAAGACGGCGTCCTCGAGCCCGTCCGCGACGGCCGGGCGATAGCTGCTCTCGGTGATCGCGAGGTAGGTGCCGACGGTGCCCGCGACGGTGCCGGGGGCGTGGCCCGCGTGCTCCATGGCTTGCCAGGCGAGCTCGAGGAGGAGGCGCTGCTGGGGGTCGAGCCCCGCCGCGCGGGCGGGCGGGTAGCCGAAGAAGCCGGCGTCGAAGGCGTCCACGTCGTCGAGCCAGCCGAAGGCGCGCACGAGGTCCGGGTCCGCCAGCGCCTCGTCGGAGAAGCCGGCGGCGCGCAGGGCCGCGTCGTCCGCGCGGCGGATCGCCGGGACGCCGCCGACGAGCTTGCGCCAGAACGCGTCGACGTCCGCAGCGCCCGGCAGGCGCACGGCCATGCCGATGATGGCGACCCCGTCGCCGGCCGGATCCGCGTCGTGCGGCGCCATCCGCCCCTCCCCTCAGGCCGTGAGGGCGGCACGGAACCGCCGCCGACGTTGGTGGCGCGCGAGCGGCGCCGGGGCCTGTGCGGGCGGAGCGTCGTCCGCCGGCGGGGCAGCGCCGGCCGGGGCGGCGCACGCGGGAGCCGCCTCTCCCGCCCGCGCGGCGAGGGCCGCGGCGAGGGCGCGGACGGTGGCGAACTCGAAGATGTCGGTGACCGTGCAGCCCGCCCCGTGGGCGCGGTTGATGCGGGCGCTCGCCTCCACCGCCTGGAAGGAGTTGGCGCCGTGCTCGAAGAGCTTGGCGTCGGCGTCGAGGAGCGGGTCGGCGAGGATGTCCCGCCAGATGCCGAGGATGCCCGCCTCGAGGTCCGCCCCGTCGCGACGGGGCGCGGCCGGCCCGTCCCCCGCCGCCGATGCGGGGCGGATGTCCTCCACCACCTCCGTCCCGTTCGCGCGCGCGACGAGGGCCTTGCGGTCCACCTTGTCGTTGGCGTTGAGGGGAAGCGCGTCGAGGCGCTCGATGGCGGCGGGCACCATGTAGGCCGGCAGGACGTCGGCGAGGTGCCGGCGGAGCGCCGCCGCGCCCGGGGCGTCCGCCGCGCGGGAGACGAAGAAGGCCGCGAGGGAGCGGTGGCCGGCCCCGTCCGTCTTCACGACGACGGCCGCCCGGTCGACGCCCCCGTGGCGCTCGAGCGCAGCCTCCACCTCGCCGAGCTCGATCCGGTAGCCGCCCACCTTCACCTGGGCGTCCTCCCGGCCGAGGAACTCGATGAGTCCGTCCTCCCGGTAGCGGCCGAGGTCGCCCGTCCGGTAGAGCCGCTCGCCCGTCCGCGGGTGGACGACGAACCGCGCCGCCGTCTGCGCCGGGTCGTTGAAGTAGCCCCGGGCAAGGCCCGCGCCGGCGATGAACAGCTCGCCCGCGATGCCGTCCGGTACCGGCTCGAGCGCCGCGTCGAGGACGTGGAAGCGCTGGTTCCGCAAGGGCCGGCCGTAGGGGACGCTGGCCCAGGCCGGGTCGGGCGGCCGGTTCGGGACCTCGTGGGCGATCGACCAGATGGACGCCTCGGTCGCCCCGCCGAGGCTCACCACCTGAAGGGACGGGTTCGCCCGATAAAGACGGCCCGGGAGGGCGAGCGGGATCCAGTCGCCGCTCATCATCACGAGGCGGAGGGAGGAAAGCGCGGCCCGAGCCCCCTCCCCTTCCAGGAAGAGCGCGACGAACGTCGGCACGGAGTTCCAGATCGTCACCCGGTGCGTCCTCACCAGCGCGGCGAGGTGGGCCGGGTCGTTCGCCGAGCGCGGGTCGGGCAGGACCACGGCGCCGCCCGCGCCGAGGAGCCCGAACAGGTCGAAGACCGACAGGTCGAAGGCGAGGGTGGACAGGCCGAGCGCCCGGTCCCCCGGCCCGACGGCGAAGCGGTCGTTCATGTCGAGGACGGTGTTGAGGGCGGCGCGGTGCTCGATCATCACGCCCTTCGGCTCGCCCGTGGAGCCGGACGTGAAGATCACGTAGGCGAGATGGTCCGGCCGGGCGCGCCGCTCCGGCATCGCCGCGGGCGGGTCGACCGGCGGAAGGCGGTCCACCGCGACGGCGGTGACGCCCTCGGGCGCGGCCACCGGCACCTCGCTGACGGTGAGGACGGTGGCCGCCTCGCCCCGGGCGATGAGGTGGCGCTGGCGGGCGGGCGGCAGGGAGGTCTCCACCGGCAGGTAGGCGCCGCCGGCCATCAGGACGCCGATCGCCGCCGCCACCTGCCGCCAGCCCTTCGGGATCGCGACCGCGACGAGCCGGTCCGGCGCCATCGGCCCGAGGGCGTCCGCCACCGCCGCCGCCCTCGCCAGCAGCTCCCGGTAGGTGACGGTCCCGTCCGCGGCGATCACGGCGGTGCCGTCCGGCGCGGCGAGCGCGCGGCGCAGGAACGGCTCGTGCAGGAGGTCGTCGGCGATCGGGTTGTCCGTCGCGTTCGCCCGCGCCCGCCGCGCCCGCTCCGCCCCAGCGATCGCCTCTGCGAGGGGGCGGCGCCAGGCGGCCTCGTCGGCGGCGAGGGCGGCGAGCGCGTCGATCCAGGCGGCGAACAGGCAGGCGAGGAGGCCGTCGGGGAAGAGGCCGTCGATGGCGTCCCAGGTGGCGACGAGGCGGCCCTCGTCCTCCATCACCTGCACGTCGAGCCAGACCTGCGGGGTGCGGGTGGCGCCGTGGTCGAGCCGGCCGAGCGGGCCCGACAGCGCGCCGTAGCCGAGCATGCTGGTGAAGACCACCGGCATCAGGACGGCCTCCCCCGCCCGCCGCCGCTCCTGCAGGACGCGCACGCCCGGAAACGCCGTGTGGCCGAGGTGGTCCGCGAGGTCGGCGGCCGCCGTGCGTGCGGCGTCCGCGAACGGGCGCGGCGCCGACAGGTCGAAGCCGAGGAGGACGGTGGAGGTGAAGTCGCCCACGACGCGCGGAACGTCCGGGTGGATCGGCTCCCGGTCGTTGACGGTGAGGTTGAGGGTGAAGCGCCGCTCCTGCGCCCAGCGGGCGAGCACCTCCCCGAAGGCGGTGACGAGGACGGCGACGGGCGTCACGCCGGCGGCCCGCGCCCGGTCCTTCAGCCTCGCCCAGTCGGCGGCGTCGATTTCGCCCCGGTGGCGGCGCCAGGCCCAGCGCTCGCGCGCATCGAGCGACTTCATGCCGGGAAGGCGCGGGGGCGGCGGCAGGGCCGGGCCGCGCTCGGCCCAGTAGGCCCGCGCCTTAGCGAAGCGCTCCCCGCCCTCGGCCCGCCGCTGGTGAAGGACGTAGTCGCGGAATGAGACGGCCGGCGGGCGGATCGGCGCCCCCGGGTCCCGCTCGAGGCGCGCCCACTCCTCGAGGATGACGGCGAGGCTCGGCAGGTCGACGACGAGGAGGTCGATGCCGAGGTGGATGCGGGAGGCGGCGGCGTCCCGGCTGACGGCGACGCGGAAGAGGGGCCAGGTGGCCGGATCGTACACCTCCTCGGCCATCTCGGCCCGGATCGCCTCGAGGCGGGCCGCCGCGTCCGGCGCGTCGCGCAGGTCGTGCCGGACGATCCGGTAGCGCGGGACCTCGGGGAGGACGCGCTGCATGCCGTCCGCGTCCACCACCGCGCGCAGCATGTCGTGGATGCCGACGAGGCGGTTCAGGGCGTCCTCCAGCCGGTCCGCGTCCCGGTCCGGCGGGCCGGAGAACTCCCAGTAGACGTGGCAGGGGCCGGAAAGGGCGAAGCTCCCGCCCCGGCCGAGCCAGTAGGCCGTCTGGATGTCGGTGAGGGGGAAGGGCTCGAAGCGGCCCGCCGCGTCGGCGACGGCGGGGGCGGCGGCCGGCGCGCCGGGTGCCGGGAGCGCGGCGGCGACCTCGGCGAGGGGGCGGTCGGCGAGGAGGGCCGCTGGCTCGGGTGCGACGCCGAAGACGCGGGCGATCTCGCCGCGGAGCTCGAAGGCGAGGAGGGAGTCGAGGCCGATCCGGGACAGGATCGAGGCGCCCGTCACCTCCCCGGCGGGAAGGCGCAGGACCCGCGCGGCGGCACGGGCGAGGGCGGCAACCCGCGGGTCCTCCGCCGTCTCCCGCTCCGTCCCCGGCTCGCCCGCGGGTGCCTCGCCGGGCCAGAAGCGGCGGCGCGCGAAGCGGTGCCGCGGCTCGGGCCCGTCGGGCAACGCGGACGCGGCGTCGTGGAGGGCGAAGTCGGCGCCGTCCACGAACAGCTGCGCGGCCGCGAGGAGCTTCGCCTCGCCCGCGTCGGCAGGGGCGCTCGCCGCCTCCGCGCACAGGCGGCGCGCCGTCTCGGCGAAGACGGCGGCGGCCGGACCGCCGTCCCGCGCCCGGCCGCGGCAGCCGCCGGGCGGGACGATCCCCTCCGCCGCGCTCCGGAGCTGGCCGGCGATCTCCGCGGCGTCCCGGGCGACGAACGCGGCCCGCCACGGGCCGCGGCCCGGGTCCGCCTCGGCGAGGGCGGCGAGGCGGGAGGGGCCCGCGCCGCGGCCCGCGAGGTCTGCGAGGCGGGCCGCGAGCGCCGCCTCGCTCCCGGCGGCGACGCGCACGAGGACCCATGCCGGCGCCACCGCCGGACGGGGGCCGGCGCCGGGCGACGCCTCCTCGATCAGCGCGAAGCCGTTGCCGCCGTTGATGGCGAAGGCGTTGAGGGCGGCGCGGCGCGGCCCCTCGGCCGGCGCCGGCCAGTCCGCGAGGCGGGTGGCGACCCTGAGGCGCGTGCCCTCGAGCGCGGGGAGGACGCCGCCGTCCGCGTGGATGGAGGGGGCGATGAGGCCGTGGCGAAGCTGCAGGACCACCTTGAAGAGGCTGGCCATGCCCGCCGCGGCGAGGGTGTGGCCGAGGTTCCCCTTCACCGAGCCGAGGGGGAGCGGCTCGCCCGCGCCGAAGATCTCCGCGAGGGCGGCCACCTCCGCCGCGTCCCCGGCCGGCGTGCCGACGCCGTGGCCCTCGACGACGCCGACGTCCGCCGGCGCGAGGCCGGCCTCGGCGAAGGCCGCCCGGGCGAGGGCGATCTGGGCGCTGACGGACGGGGCGCCCATCCCGTTGGTCGCCCCGTTCTGGCCGACGGCGACCGCGCGGACGACGGCGTGGACGACGTCGCCGGCGGCGCGGGCGTCGGACAGGCGCTTCAGCACCACGGCGCCGACGCCCTCCGACAGGCCGAGACCCGCCGCGTCCGCCGCGTAGGGCCGGCAGCGGCCGTCCGGGGAGAGGATCCCGGCCCGGTCCGCCATCAGGGCGAGGTGGGGCGTCGCCTGGACGGCGACGGCGGCGGCGAGCGCCACGTCCACCTCGCCCGCCCGGAGCGCGTCCGCCGCCAGCTTGATCGCCGCCACGGCCGACGCGCAGCCGAGATCGACCGTGAGCGCCGGACCCTTCAGGTCGAACCGGTAGGCAAGGCGCGCGGCGTGGGAGGACGGCATCTCGGCGAGCAGCGACGGCCGGTCGGGCGCATGGCCCAGCATGAGGGCCTTGCGGGCATAGTCGGAGGCGCTCGCGCCCACGTAGACGCCGGTGCGTGACGGCGGGTCGGCGCCGTGCCCCACGGGAAGGCCCGCGTCGGCGAGCGCCAGCCACCCCTGTTCCAGGAGGAGGCGCTGCTGCGGGTCCATCAGGATCGCCTCCCGGGGCGAGATCCCGAAAAAGGCGGCGTCGAACGCCTCCGCCTGCGCGAGGAAGCCACCCTTGCGGTGCCGCGGCTCGCCATCGGGCGGCGCCCCCTCCGCGCGGAACTCCGCCTGCGTCCAGCGGCCCGCCGGCACCTCGCCGACCGCATCCCCGCCCGCGGCGAGGAGGCGCCAAAGGGCGGGAAGGTCCGGCGCGCCGGGAAACGCACCGGCCATGCCGACGATGGCGAGGGGCTCCGGCCCGTCCGCCTCCGCGCCCGGCCGGCGGGCGGGGACGGCGGACGGGCGCGGAACGGCGCGGTCGTGGCCGGGAGCCTCGACGGCCGTCTGCGTTGCGGCCGCGTCTTGACCGCCGGCCCGGGGGGGCGGCCCGCCCGACAGCCCCCGCGGCCAGGCCGCCTCCGCGGCGCCGGCGCTCCGACCGTCCGCCTGCCGAGGCGGGCCGGCGGGCCCGGCCGGAGGCCGTGCCGTCGCCGCGGTGGCCGCGCCCCCGCCTTTGGCCTGCGCGGAGCGGCCGGCCGGCGGGGCAGGGTGCTGTTCGTTCGCCGCGGCACCCGCGCTCCGGCCGCTGGCCGCCGCGGATCGGTCGGGGGGCGGCGGGGCCGTGGGCCGTGCGGTCGCCGCGGCGCCCGCGCCCCGGCCGCTGGCCGCCGAGGATCGGTCTGGGGGCGGCGGGGCCGTGGGCCGTGCGGTCGCCGCGTCGCTCGCGCTCCGGCCGATGGCCTCCGCGGATCGGTCAGGGGGCGGGGCCGTGGGCCGTGCGGTCGCCGCGGCGCCCGCGCCCCGGCCGTCGGCCTTCGCAGGCTCCGTCGGCGCCGCAGCGCCTGCGTCCCGGTCTTCGGACGGGGCGGGGTGGCCGGCAGGGAGGATCGGGGGCCGTGCCGCCGCCGCCGCGGTCGTGCTCCGGCCGTTGGCCGGCGCGCACTGGTCGGCGGACCGTGCCGGAGGCTCCGCCGTCGCCGCGGCGCCCGGGTCCGGGCCGCTGGCCTCCACGGGTTGGTCGGGGGGCGGGGCCGTGGGCCGTTCGGTCGCCGCGGCGCCCGCGCCCCGGCCGTCGGCCTTCGCAGGCTCCGTCGGCGC
>CAZJNX010000210.1:0-7793 GCA_964547415.1 uncultured Hyphomicrobiales bacterium | reverse complement strand
CGAGGTCGGTCTCCGCCCCGTCGTCGGTCACGAACACCTCGCCGTGCTGGTAGGGCGACATCGTGCCCGGATCCACGTTGAGGTAGGGGTCGAGCTTGCGTAGGCGCGTGCGGTAGCCGCGCGCCTGGAGCAGCGCGCCGAGGGCGGCCGAGGCGAGCCCCTTGCCGAGGGAGGACACGACGCCGCCGGTGATGAAGACGTAGCGTGGCATGGCTGGCCATTGTCCAGAGGGTCGCGCCGGAGCGCCCTGGCGCCCCGGCGGTTCTTCGCCGACCTCTATGCCGCGCGGCCGGCGGACGCCGGCCGCCGCGTCATTCGGTGACCGGCACCCGCGGCGCGCCGCCCGTCGTCCCGCCGTCCGCGCCGCCCGGGACGGGCACGGGCGCCGCGTCGTCCTGGAGGGCGGGGGAGGGGGGCAGGGCGTCGAGGATGCCCTCGCCGGTGCCGCGGGTCGCGTCGTCCCCGAGGGGGACGGCCGGCCCCGTGCCGTCGCCGGTGGCGTCGAGGATCGAAGGCGCGGACGCCTCCTGCCGGGCGAGGATGGTGAGGGCGAGCGTGGTGGCGAAGAAGACGATGGCGAGGATCGTCGTCGTGCGGGTGAGGAGGTTCGCCGTCCCGCGGCTCGAGAACATGTTGCCGCCGCCCCCGCCGCCGATCCCGAGCGCGCCGCCTTCGGAGCGCTGCACGAGGATGAGGGCAATGAGCGCCAGCACCACCATGAGGTGGATGACGATGATGACCGTTTCCATGGAACCGTCTTCGGCTTGAGGCTTGGGCGTCCCTTTAGAGATGTTCGCCGGCGGTGTCACCCGCAAGGTGCCGCGGGCCGGCACGGCCGGGACGGGCTCGGCTTGCGGCGTCACGCATGGAGGAGGACGCGGGCGAGGCGGGCCTGCAACGGGGGAAGGGCGCCGACCGCGTGGAGGAGGGCGGCGACGCCGGCGCGCGCGGGGGCGCTGGTCGCGGTCATCGCGCGGCGGGCGCGCTCGCTGGCGGCGATGGTGCGGGCCCCCTGGCGGTGGCGCTCCGGCCCATAGCCCCGGGCCTCGCCATGCGACACGCGACGGGCGAAGTCGGCCGCGTCCGCGATCCCGAGGTTCATGCCCCGCCCGCCCACGGGCGAATGGCAGTGGGCGGCGTCCCCCGCGAGAAAGACCCGGCCGTCCCGGTAGCGCGGGGCCTGCCGGACCGAGATCGCGAACGTGCCGGCCCGGTGGGTGCGCGTGACCGCCAGCGGCACCGGCAGCGTGGCGATCGCGTCCGGGGTGTTGGAGATCACGCGCACGCGCGTCGTGGACAGGGGCGCGACCACCGCGACCTCGCCCGCCGTGCAGCGGAAGACGCAGAAGGCCTCGCGATGGGGCCAGCCGTCCGCCTCCACGTCCGCGATCGACCAGGTCTCCGGCAGGTCGTGGCCCTCGCACGGGAGGCCCGACGCCGCGCCAACTGTCGAGCGCACCCCGTCGGCCCCGAGGAGAAGGTCGCACCGTTCCTCCGAGCCGTCCGCGAAGACGGCGCGGACGCCGCCGGCCCGTTGCGACAGGCCCTCGAGGGTGCGCCCGTAGGCGATGCGGGTCCCGGCGGCGACGGCGACGTCGGCAAGGTGCCTCTCCGTGCGGTCCTGGGGCAGGCCCAGGATGAAGGGAAAGGCGCCGCTCCCCTCGGCGAGCGGGACCATGGCGACCGGTCGGGCGCCGAGATGGAAGAGGACGGCGCGGTAGCGGACCCCTTCGGCGAGGAGACGCTCCGTTACGCCCGACGGCTCCAGGATCCCGAGGCTTGCGGGGGTGATGCCGACGGCGCGGGATAGCCGGGACGGGGCGTCCTTCCGGTCGACGACGGCGACGTCGACGCCCCGCCTCGCCAGCTCCACGGCGGCCGTGAGCCCGGTCGGCCCGGCGCCCACCACGAGAACGCGCATGGTCACCTCCGCTAGACCCCCACATCGTCGCGCGGCTCCGGGGCCGAGGATAGCCGATCCCCGCAGGACGCGGCCGGCACCGGGCCTGCCCGGGCGCTTTCCCCGGCGCCTGTTGCAGCTGCGCCATAGTGGCTCCGCCGCGCCTTGCGTTAACGGTGTGGATTAACCGCCCGGCAACGCCGTCGATCGGCAGGCCGGACAAGCCGTCGCGGCCGGTGGTAGGACTGCTGCGAGACCGTATCGGCCGAGAGGACCGCGGCTTCCCCAAAGGGCCCCCGGTGCCGGCGGACCGACAGGAGCGGTGATGGATCGCATGAGACCACGGGCGAAGCTTCGGTCGCTGGCGCGGCGCGGCGCGCTCGCAGCGCTCGGGATCGCAGGCCTCGCGCTGGCGGGCTGCAACGCCCGGACCGCGGCCGTCGACCCGGACCTCGGCGTCGTGCCGAGCCCGAAGCTGATCGGCAGCGGCAAGCCCATCCCCGCGGGCGGGGGCGTGCGGAAGGTCGGCAAGCCCTACAAGGTGGGCGGGCGCTGGTACCATCCGCGGGAGGACGAGGACTACGAGGCGACGGGCGAGGCCTCCTGGTACGGCAAGGCCTTCCACGGCCGCCGCACCGCCAACGGCGAGGTCTTCGACATGCACAGCCTGACGGGGGCGCACCCGACCTTGCCGCTTCCCTCGTACGTGCGCGTGACCAACCTCAAGAACGACCACTCGGTCGTCATCCGCATCAACGACCGCGGGCCGTTCTCTCGCTCGCGGATCGTGGACGTGTCGGCGAGGGCGGCCGAGCTCCTCGACTTCAAGCGGGCCGGCACGGCGAAGGTGAAGGTGGAGTACGTCGGCCCCGCGAAGATGAACCCCACGGACCACTCCTACCTGCTCGCGAGCTTCCGGCGGGGCGGCAAGGCGCCGCCCGCCCGCGGGAAGGAGGGCATCCGCGAGGACGAGCGGCGGCGCGGCCCCGACATGTCGCCCGCGCGCAGCGTGCTGATCGCCTCCCGGCCCGCCCGCCCGGCGCGCGAGGGGATCGATTCGGACCGGCGCAGCGGCTCGCCCATCCACGGCTTCCTGCCCTTCGGCGACAAGCGCCCGGATCCGGCGGCGTCGGGCGGCAGCGGATCGTCGGCACCGCGTGCGGAGACCGCCGCGAGCCGGCCCGACCGGTCGACGGCTGCCGCGCCGCCTCCAGCACCCGCGCCCGCGGCGAGCAAGGCGCCGGCGGAGGCCGAAGGGGAGGGGGCCGACGCCCTCGACGCCCTCATCCTCATGAGCGGCGAGGCGGACGCCACGGGCGAGACCGCCGCGCCACCAGAGCCTGTCGCCTCCGTCGCGGACGACGAACCGGCGACGGATCGGGTCGGCCAGGCCCACGCCGCCTTCGAGGCGACCGGCGCGGGCCTTTCCGCCTCGCCCGAGCTCGACGCGCTCACCCTCGTGCGGGCCGCTGGCAAGGATGGGTCGTGACGGCGCACCCCGTCGCAGCGCCCGGCCGGACCCTGCCGGCTGGCGAGCGCGCCGGCTCCACCCGGCGCTTGCGCGCGTCCTGGAGACGGGCGGGCGTTGCGCCCGCGCCTTGCCGCGAGGGGCTGCCCATCGCGATCCGCGGCGCCGCCGTCCGGCGCTGCCGTTGACGTCGCCCGCCGCCGCGTGGGAACGGGAACCCGTCCACGGTCTGAAAGCGGTGCGCGCGCCGACCGGGGACCGGTCCGGCGGCATCGCCGTTTCGAGGCAGCCGTCAGCCGGCGGGTCCCGTCGCGAACGGGGCGCGGGCGAATGGGCGCGAACGGCGCCCGGGATCGACGGCCGTGGGGCAGGATGCGGGGCATGATCGGCCGCGGACGCTTCATCAGCTTCGAGGGCGGGGAGGGGGCCGGCAAGTCCACCCAGGCCCGGGCGCTCGCCCACCGCCTGATGGACTGCGGGCTGCCCGTCCTCCTCACGCGCGAGCCCGGCGGCACCGCCGGCGCCGAGGCGGTGCGCGACGTCCTCCTGTCGGGTGCCGCCCGCCGCTACGGCATGGAGGGAGAGGCGCTGCTGTTCGCCGCCGCCCGGGCGGACCACGTGGACCGGTTGATCCGCCCGGCGCTCGCCGAGGGCGTCTGGGTGATCTCGGACCGGTTCGTCGATTCCACCCGCGCCTACCAGGGCGGGACGGGGGTCGGCGACGGGCTGGTGGACGAGCTCGAACGGATCGCCGTCGACGGCGTGATGCCGGACCTCACCTTCCTCCTCGACATTCCCCCCCGGATCGGCCTCGCGCGCGCCGCCCGCCGCGGGCCGGGAGCGGGGGCCGCGGACCGGTTCGAGGGAGACAAGTTGCCCGTCCACCGGCGGCGGCGGCAGGCCTTCCTCGCCATCGCCTCGCGCGAGCCGGAGCGTTGTGTCGTCGTGCGCGCCCTCGCGCCCTCGTCCGCGCTCGCCGAGCGCATCTGGCGCGCGACGGTCGAGCGGCTGCAGCCCCTCGCCGCCGTCGCCGACCGCTCCGCCTGCCGGATGCGCGGGGCCGCCTGAGCCGTGGCCGCCCGCCGCAAGGCCGAGGAGGGCCCGCCGACGGAGGCGGACGCCCTCGAGGGCGTGCCGCTTCCGCGGGAGCGGACCCGCCTCGTGGAGCACGGGGAGGCGCTCGACGCCGTCCTCGGGGCGCTCGCCTCCGGGCGGGTCCACCACGCCTGGCTCGTCACCGGTCCGCCGGGGATCGGCAAGGCGACGTTCGCCTTCACCGTGGCCCGCCGCCTCCTCGCCGAAGGGGAGGGGGGCGATGAGCGCATCGACCGGCTGGTGGCGGGTGGCGTCCACCCGGCGCTCCTCCACCTCCACCGGCCGTGGGACGACAAGGCCAAGCGCTTCCGCGCCCACCTCACCGTCGACGAGGTGCGCCGCCTCGTGCCGTTCCTCGGCGAGACGGCGGCGGGGGGCGGACGGCGCGTCGTGGTGGTGGACACGGCCGACGACATGAACCCGGCCGCCGCCAACGCCATCCTGAAGCAGCTGGAGGAGCCGCCGCGCCGCACGGTCTTCCTCGTCCTCGCCCATGCGCCGGGGCGGCTCCTGCCGACCATCCGCTCCCGCTGCCGGACGCTGGCCCTGCGGCCCCTGACGGAGGCGGGCGTCAGGTCCGTGCTGGAGGAGACGCCGGCGACGGCGGACCTCGAGCCGGCCGCGCTCGCGGACGCGGCGCGCCTGTCGGGCGGGAGCCCGCGGCGGGCGATGCTGATGCTGGTGACGAGCGCGGTCGAGGCGGCGCGCGAGGTCGACCGTCTCTTCTCCGGGCCGGCGCTGTTCGACCGGGCCGCCCACCATGCCCTCGCCGACCGGATCGCGGGCGGGCGGGGCGGGGAGGAGACATTCGCCCTCGCCCTCGACGTGATCTCCGACAAGGTCCGCGCGCTCGTGCACGCCGGCGCGGCCGCCGGTGCGCCCGTCGCGGCGCTCGCGGCGCTTTCGGGCACCTGGGCTTCCTTCGAGGAGCGGCGGCGCAGCCTCGAGGTCCTGAACCTCGACCGGCGGCAGTACGTCCTCGACCTCCTCGCCGCCGTCGCCGCCGACCCGGTGGCGAAGGAGGCCGCGCTCGCCGCGGCGAAACGCCCCGCCTGAGGGGGCATGGGAGGGCGGCTCCGGGCGATCTTGACAGGGAGGCGGGCGCGCACCATGCCCTCCGCCATGGAGCGAGGACCGGCCTTCTACATCACCACCGCGATCTCCTACCCGAACGGGCGCCCGCACATCGGGCACGCGTACGAGCTGATCGCGACCGACGCCATCGCCCGCTTCAAGCGGCTCGACGGCTACGACGTCCGCTTCCTCACGGGCACGGACGAGCACGGCCAGAAGATGGTGGAGACCGCTCGCAAGGAGGGCATGACGGCGGCCGAGCTCGCGGACCGCAACGTGCCGGTCTTCCGCGCAATGGCCGAACGCCTCGCCGCCTCCAACGACGACTTCATCTCCACGCGCGAGCCGCGCCACCACGCCGCCTGCAAGGCGCTGTGGGAGAAGATCGCGGCGGCGGGCGACATCTACCTCGGCCAGTACGGCGGCTGGTACTCCGTCCGGGACGAGGCCTTCTACGGCGAGAGCGAGACGGTGGTCGGCGAGGACGGTGTGCGCCGCGGGCCGACCGGAACGCCGGTGGAGTGGATGGAGGAGGAAAGCTACTTCTTTCGCCTGTCCGCCTACCAGGACAAGCTCCTCGACCTCTACGAGCGGGTGCCGGACTTCATCCGTCCCGAGGGCCGGCGCAACGAGGTGGTCTCGTTCGTCAAGTCGGGGCTGAAGGACCTGTCGGTCTCGCGCACCACGCTCGACTGGGGGATCCCGGTGCCGGGCGATCCGCGCCACGTCATGTACGTGTGGATCGACGCGCTCACCAACTACATCACCGCCCTCGGCTACCCGGACGTGGACGGCGAGCCGTGGCGCTGGTGGCCGGCCGACGTCCACGTGATCGGCAAGGACATCGTGCGCTTCCACACCGTCTACTGGCCGGCCTTCCTGATGTCGGCCGGGGTGGCGGTGCCGAGGAAGGTGTTCGCCCACGGCTTCCTGTTCAACCGCGGCGAGAAGATGTCGAAGTCGGTCGGCAACGTCGTGGACCCGTTCGCGCTCGCCAACGTCTATGGCGTCGACCAGCTGCGATACTTCCTGATGCGGGAGGTGCCGTTCGGGCAGGACGGCAACTACAGCCACGAGGCGATCGTCGGGCGGATCAACGCGGACCTCGCCAACGACCTCGGGAACCTGGCGCAGCGCTCGCTCTCCATGATCGCCAAGAATTGCGGGGGGAGGGTGCCCGCGCCCGGGCCCCTGGCGGACGCTGACCGGGCGATCCTCGACGCCGCGGCCGCGCTCCCCGACAGGACGCGGGCGGCGATGGAGGATCTCGCGGTCCACCTGGTGCTCGCCGACGTGTTCGCCGTCGTGGCCGAGGCGAACCGCTACTTCGCCGCCGCCGAGCCCTGGGCCCTGCGCAAGACCGACCCGGAGCGCATGGGCACGGTCCTGTGGACCACGGCGGAGGTGATCCGTCGCGTCGCGATCCTCCTGCAGCCGTTCATGCCGGACAGCATCGCCCGCCTCCTCGACAGCCTCGCCGTGCCGCCGGAGGCGCGCACCTTCGCCGACCTCGCGGGGGACCGGACGCTCGCGCCGGGGACCGAGCTGCCGCGGCCCGTTCCCGTCTTCCCGCGCTTCGAGGAGGCCGAGCCCGCGGGGGAGGGCGGGGCGGCCTGATGCTCGTCGACAGCCACTGCCACCTCGACTTTCCCGACTTCGCGGAGGGGCGCGACGCCGTCGTCGAGCGCGCCCGCACGGCGGGCATCGAGCGCATCGTCACCATCTGCACCCGCGTTCGCCGTTTCCCCGAGATCGCGGCCGTCGCCGAGGCCTACCCGGACGTCTTCTGTTCCGTCGGCACCCACCCCCACAACGCGGGCGAGGAGACGGACGTGACGGTGGAGGACCTCGTGGAGGCCGCGCGCCACCCGAAGGTGGTGGCGATCGGCGAGGCGGGCCTCGACTACCACTACGACACGTCCCCGCGGGACGCCCAGGCGGAAGGTTTTCGCCGCCACGTCCGCGCGGCGCGGCGGACCGGGCTGCCCCTCGTGATCCACGCGCGCGAGGCGGACGAGGACATCGCGGCGATCCTGACGGAGGAGACGGAGGCGGGCGGTCCGTTCAAGGCGGTGCTCCACTGCTTCTCGTCCGGCATGGGGCTCGCCGAGACGGGGCTGTCGCTCGGCCACTACGTGTCCTTCTCCGGGATCCTGACGTTCCGGAACGCCGAAGGTGTGCGGGACGTGGCGGCGGCGGTGCCCTTGGACCGTCTCCTCGTGGAGACGGACGCGCCCTACCTCGCGCCCGCGCCCC
>CAZJNX010000209.1:0-7902 GCA_964547415.1 uncultured Hyphomicrobiales bacterium | reverse complement strand
TCCGCTCGCTATGCCTTCAGCCATGGATCGAGAGGGTCATTAATTAGGCGCGGTGATATGACACGGTCGTCGCCCCCGCCGCCCTCGATCCGGTCCGCGCCCGGCCCGCCGTCGATCGCGTCACGGCCGTCGCCGCCCGACAGGTGATCGCGTCCCGCCCCGCCGCGGACGAGGTCCCGGCCGCCGCCACCGTCGATGGTGTCGTCGCCGCCCAGGCCGTCGCGACCGCTGCGGCCGTCGGTCCGGTCGTCGCCGAAGCCGCCGTCGATGCGGTCGGGCGATCGTCGATGGCGCGCGGTCTCGGTGGGGTGATTTAGCCCTTGTTGAAGGAGAGCTTGTCCTTCCGGATGTCCCCCGTCCGGATATCGTCTTCCCGGGGCCGCCGTCCGGCGGATGCCGCGCCCGGAGCGCTCAGCCGGGCTGGCGGCGTCCGCCGCTCGGGAAGCCGCCGGCCTGGCCGACGGCGGCCGGGCCCATCACCGACGCGACGGTGCGGCCCGAGGCGGGGGCGGACGAGGCCTCCTCGTCCGGCCGGGCGAGCTCGTCCTGGGGGATGCCGCGGGCATGCCACATCTCGTCGGCCGTTCCCTCGTAGGGCGGAGAGGGGATCGCCTTGTGGGCCTGGCGGAGCGCCGTCGACCAGCGCGTCCTGAGGTCGGCGAAGTAAGGCTCGTCCTCGTCCACGCGGCGGCGCACGGACAGGGCGATCGCGTCCCGCTCCATGACGGCGATGTCGACCGGCATCCCGACGCCGAGGTTGGAGCGCATGGTGGAATCCATGGAGATGAGGCCGAGCTTGAGGGCGTCCCTGAGGTCCGTGTTGTAGGAGACCGCCCGGTCGAGGATCGGCTTGCCGTACTTGTGCTCGCCGATCTGCAGATACGGGGTGTCCTCGCTCGCCTCAATGAAGTTGCCCGCGCGGTAGATCATGAACAGGCGCAGCCGTCCGCCGGCGATCTGACCGCCCACGAGGAGGGCGACGTCGAAGGCCGATCCGTCGGCGGCGAGGGCCGGCCCGTCCAGCCGGTGGACCTCCCGGACCGCCTCGCCCACGAACTGGGCGGTGCGGAACATGGACGTGGTGGTCCAGATGGTGGTCGTCGTCCCGTCGGGGGCGGGCAGGCCCTCCGAGACGAGGCTCAGGATCGCCTGGGTGACGGCGAGGTTGCCGGCGGTCGCCACCATGACCGCCCGCTCGCCCGGCGTCTCGTAGACGTGGAGCTTGCGATAGGTGGAGATGTTGTCGAGGCCCGCGTTGGTGCGCGTGTCGGCGATCATCGCGAGGCCCTCGCGGGTGAGGATACCGACGCAGTAGGTCATGGCGCCCCTCCGGCAGGCGGCCGTGGCAAGGCCGCCGGTCCGCCCCCACTGAAGACCACGGACGGGCGGCGGATGGAAGCGCCGTCCGTCACTGGCTCTGCTGCTGCCGGCCGCCGGCGGGGGGCGGCGGGGCGGGTGGCTCCGCCGGGGCGGGGGCGCGGCCGCTTCCGGGCGCGGGCGGGCGCAGGCGCTGGCCGCCGAGGCCCGAGCGCAGGCGGATGGCGGTCGCGATGCGCTCGCCCGCCCCGCCCCGGTGGAAGCTGCGGACGGGCGCGGCGGCGAGGAAGTCCGGCCCGCTCGCCACCCGCACGTAGGCCTCCGTCACCGACAGGCCGAGGCCCGGGTCGAAGCCCACCCAGCCGAGCCGCGGGATCAGCGCCTCGCCCCAGACGTGGTCGGACGCCTCGCGCGCCTCCTCCCCCTCCGCGACGCCCCGGTAGCCGGTGACGACCCGGGCCGGCACGTCCCGCGCCCGGCAGGCGGCGACGAACAGGTGCGCGCGGTCCGCGCGGGACCCCTCGCCCGCCTCAAGCGCGGCGGCGGGCGCCACGAGCTCGTCCGCCGGCTCGGCCGCGGCGCCGACGCGGGCGCCGATCGCCACGTTGAGCCGGTGGCACAGGTCTAGGCTGTCGCCGGGCGCCGCGTCCGCCGCCACCTCGGCCGCGAAGGCGGCGACGGGGCCGTCGTGGGCGGTGAGGCGGGTCTCGCGCAGGAAGACCGCGGGCTGCATCCGCTCGCCGAGGTCGCCCACGACGCCGTCGGTCTCCCCCGTCTCCACGGTGCCGGTGGCGGTGACGGTGAGCTCGTCGATCGGCCCGTCGAGGGTGAAGGTGTGGACCGCGTTCCCGAACGGATCGAAGAAGCGCTGGATCGCCGCGTCCGTCGACAGGTCGATCCGCCAGTCGTGGACGAACTGGCCGGCGTGGTTGCGCGGGGTGAGGCGCACAAGGGCGATCAGCCCGGCCGCGGGCTCGGCGTAGGTGAAGTGGATGTCGTGGACGATCCTGACGCGCATCGCCGGTCCCCTGGGCTCGAGGTCTAGTCGAGGTACTGCTCGCTGATGCGCGTGCCGAGGCGGTTGTTGTCGGCGATCATCTCCACGAGAAACTCGTGGAGCCCGCGGCGGAAGACCTCGTCGATGGACAGGTCCTGGAGGCTCGCGAGGATCGCCCGGGCGGTGCGCTGGGCCGGCCCCTGCCGGCCGTACTCCTCGGCGAGCTGTTCCAGGAACCGGGCGATGTTCTCGTGGCAGCTGACGAGGGAGCGCGGCATCTCCGGCCTGAGAAGCAGGAGGTCGGCGACGAGCCAGGGCTGCAGGCTCGTCCGGTAGACCCAGTGGTAGGCGTTGAGCGCGGAGACCGACCGCAGGATCGAGGACCACTGGAAGTAGTCGACGCCGCCGCCCACCCGCTCCCCCTCGGGCAGCAGCACGTGGTACTTCACGTCGAGGATGCGGGAGGTGGAATCGGCCCGCTCCACGTAGACCCCGAGGCGGAAGAAGGAATAGGCGTCGGTCCTCAGCATGGTGCGGTAGGCCGAGCCGTCGAAGCGCAGCGAGGCCTCCCGCACGAAGGTCAGGAACTCGCCGAGGCGCTGGCGGTTCATGGTGCTCGCGTCGAAGCGCTTCTGCTCCAGCCAGGCGGAGTTGATCGCCTCCCACATCTCGATGGTGATGGCCGTCCTCACCGCGCGGGCGTTGCGCCGGGCGATCTCCAGACACGAGCGGATGCTCGACGGGTTCTCCGGCGAGAAGCCGAGGAAGTCGATGACGCTGGTGGCGTCGGCGCCGTCGTAGAGGCTCTTGAACAGGTCGTGCCCGCCGGTGGCGATGACGGCCGATTCCCACTCGTTGGACGTGCCCCCGTAGGTGGAGGGCAGGGAGGCGAGGCGCGCGGCGGCGTCGAGGATGCGGGCGGTGTTCTCCGCGCGCTCGACGTAGCGGGCGAGCCAGTAGAGGTTGGCGGCGGTGCGGCTCAGGAGCATGGGGCGGCCTTCCGGGCGGGCGCGGGGGCGGACGGCCTAGCCGTCGAGCACCCAGGTGTCCTTGGTGCCGCCGCCCTGGCTCGAGTTGACGACAAGCGATCCCTCCTTGAGCGCGACGCGGGTGAGGCCGCCGGGCACGATCCGCACCCGGTCCGACCCCGACAGCACGAACGGGCGCAGGTCCACGTGGCGCGGCGCCACCCCCTCGCCCACGAAGGTGGGGCAGGTGGAGAGCGCGAGCGTCGGCTGGGCGATGAAGTCGGCCGGGCGCGCCTTGAGCTTCTCGCGGAAGGTCTCGATCGTCTCCCGGTCCGCCTTCGGCCCGACCAGCATCCCGTAGCCGCCCGAGCCCGCCACCTCCTTCACCACGAGCTCGGGAAGGTGGTCGAGCACGTAGGCGAGGGCGTCCGGCTCGCGGCAGCGCCAGGTGGGCACGTTCTTCAGGATCGGCTCCTCGCCGAGGTAGAACCGGACGATCTCCGGCATGTAGGTGTAGACCGCCTTGTCGTCGGCGACGCCCGTGCCGACGGCGTTGGCGAGGGTCACGTTGCCCGCGCGGTAGGCGGTCATCACCCCCGGGATGCCGAGGGCGGAGTCCGGGTTGAAGACGAGCGGGTCGAGGAAGTCGTCGTCGATGCGGCGGTAGATGACGTCCACCCGCTGGGGCCCGCAGGTGGTGCGCATGAACACTTCCCCGTCCTTCACGAACAGGTCGCGCCCCTCGACGAGCTCGATGCCGAGGCGGTCGGCGAGGAAGGAGTGCTCGTAGTAGGCCGAGTTGAACTGCCCCGGCGTCAGGATGACGACGGTGGGGTCGGCGGTGCGGCTGCGCGGCGGGGCGAGGGTCCTGAGCGTGGTGAGGAGCTCGTCCGGGTAGTTCTCGACCGGCGCGATCCGGTGCTCGCCGAACAGGTCCGGGAAGAGGCGCATCATCACCTCCCGGTTCTCCAGCATGTAGGACACGCCCGAGGGTGTGCGCGCGTTGTCCTCCAGGACGTGGAAGGTCTCCGCGTCCGTCCGGACGATGTCGATGCCCGCGATCGGCACGTAGATGCCGTGGGGGACGCGCACGCCCATCATCTCCGGGCGGAACTGGGGGTTCTTCAGGACGAGGTCGGCGGGGACGGCGCCCGCCTTGAGGATCTCCCCCTCGTGGTAGACGTCGCCCAGGAAGGCGTTGAGGGCCTTGATGCGCTGCTCGAGCCCGCGGGCGAGGAGCTGCCACTCCGCCGTGGTGAGGACGCGGGGGACGATGTCGAACGGGATGATCCGCTCCTCGGCGTCCTTGTCGCCGTAGACGGCGAAGGTGATGCCGATGCGGCGGAACAGGAGCTCGGCCTCCCGGGCGCGGGCGGCGAGGGCTTCGGGGGGCTGGTGGGCGAGCCAGTCCTGCACGAGGCGGTAGGCGGGGCGGCAGCCCGCCGGGTCGCCGCTCATCTCGTCGAAGGGGCCGTGCCCGGCGGCGCCGGCGGCCGTTTCGGATGCGCTCATGAAGGATGGCTCTCCCGTCCGGTCACGGAGACTAGCAACCGCCGCCCCCCGTTTGAAGCCGCGTGCGAACCCGCCGCGCCCGGCAAGACTCGTGCCGATCGGCCGCGGGGCCGTCGTGTCCGCGTCCGCGGGCGGCCGTCGCCGGGCCGTTCCGGGAACCGCGCGGCCGCAGCGCCGGGTCCGTGCCCCGCCGGCGGGCCGCGGGGCGCCGTGCCCCCTGCCGTGCCGGCTTCCCGATGGCCGCCTTCGCGGAACCGCGGCGCGGGGAGGGCCCGGAACTTCCGCCGTGCCCGGCGACGGTTCCTCGCCCGTCGCGGACTCGAGGGCGAACCGGGTCGTCGCACGCTCCGCCCGGATTGTGCCGGAGGCCGGACCCGCGGGCGGCACGGGGCGCGCCCTGCCCGATGGTGGCTGGTCGTCCCGCAGCGCCCTGCCGGCTGCGGCGCACCGGTCCGTGCGGCGGCCGCCAGCGACGCGGCCCGGCCTTCAGGGGGCCCGCCCGCGCGCTGCCCGCCGGCCGGGCGGCCGCGCCCGGCGGCCGCCGGAGCCACCCTTCGTGGGCCGGTGCGCCTCGCGCGCGCCGGTCGCGGTGGCATGCCGCCTGCCCCGAACGCATCCGCGGCTCAGGTCACGCCGTCGCACCGGCCGGATCCCTTGGGCCGGGCGTTGGCCGGCGGCGGGTGCGGACGTGCATCGTCCGCCCGGAGAAAGGCGGAGGACGGTGCGGCCCGGTCGGGGCTCCACCCCTCGCCGCGCTCGCCACGGCGCCGCTGCGGGGGCGCGACCGGCGGCCCGCGGTTCCCCCGGGCGGCGACCGTGCCGTCGGCTCACCGGGTGAGTGGGGGCCGGAGCGCGGCTTGGCCTCGAGGATGACGAGGAGCTGCCAGGCGGCGGCGATCGGGATGATCCCACGCGCATCGCCCTTCCGCCGCAGCCGATCGCGCATGGAGGCGCGGCTCGCGATGGGGCGTGAGGCGGTGCGGGCGGCGACGGTATCGCGGATCGTGCCGCGTGCGCCCCGGATGCGACGGGCGCCGCGCCACTGGCCGCTCTCTCTCCCGCCGGGCGCGGGGCCGGCGAGCGAGGCGATGGGGCGATGATCGCGCGGGCCGGGGTCCGGGCGTCCGCCGCGACGGGGCGCGGGCCGTCGGGCCGATCCCCGCAACGGTGCCGGGGAGGCGGGCGTACGAGCGGAGCGCTCCGCCCCGACGATCCGGGCGATGGCAATCCGGCTCGACGATCCGGCGCGTCGGGAGGCCGGTCGTCGATGCGATCTGCGCGGCGATGGCGTCCCGCCCGGCGCCTCGGCGGCGGGCTTGTCGGCCCCGCGGGTCTCGACCGCCGGCCTGCGCCGCCCCGGGGGAGGCGGACGACCTGCGGGGTGCCGGGCTCTCGGGAACGGTGATCGCAAGGTCGCGGACCAGCCCGATCCACGCGGGCACGCGGGCATCGAGACGGTCCGCCCTGGCGAGGGCGCCGGGGGCTCCGGCGGTCCGCGAGCAGGCGAGGCCGCGCTCGGCGCGGGCGGCGGTCGGGGGACCGTGGGAGCCACCAGGCGCCCCGAAGACGACGCGGGCGTCCGGCCCGAGGGACGCGACCCGGGCGGCGAGCGCGGCCGGATCGTCCGGCCCCCGGGACGCGACCGGCGGTTCCGGGCCGGACGTCTTCGTCTTCGAGGGGCGGACGGACGCGGACACCGTCGCGGGGATTTTCCCCGGCCGGGGACGCCCTCGATCTCACGGCCTGCGGGATCGCCCCGGCGGATCCGTCGATCCGGCAGGCGGACGGCGGGGCGGCCCTCGTCGTCGTTCACCCGGGCGGCCGGATCGTGCTCCCCGGCATCGACGACCCCGACCCTGCTGTCGTCCCGATCGGGCGTTCGGCGGGCCGTGGCGGTCCGGAACGGCAGGCGAGAGGTCGCAACCGATGGCGGTGCGTGGCATATGGGTGGCCGGTCCATGGCCACGGGACCGGCGGGTCCGGGCAACCGGTCGGGGTTCCGGGCGACGCGCAGGCGACCCTCGCTCCCCACCGGGCTGGCGACCCTTGGGGTGAGGGACTCCCCTCCGCACCCTCGGGGCGACCATCTCGCCGACGGACAGGCGGGGCGCCGCGCCCCGGACGGGGAGAGGTGATGTCGAGCGGGCAACGGGCGTTCGGCGAGATTCTTCGCTGGCGGTCCGCCGCCCTCGTCCGGGCGTCGATCGCTTCGGTCGGCCTTCTCGCCGCGGTCGAGCGGGCGGCGGCGGGCGGGCTCGACGAGAGCGGGCGCTGGTCCGCACCCCCGGCCAGCCCGGACGTGCGCCCGGTCCCGGTGCGTTTTCCGTCGTCCAGCCCGTTCGTGCCGGCCGCCATCGGCGACGCCGCGCCCGAAGCCGTCGCCCGCGGGACCTGGTTCCCGCCCCTCCCTCGGGAAACGTTCGTGCCCACCCGGCCGCGCGACCGCGCAGGCGCCGCGCCCGATGCGGGGCCAGCGGACCGGGCGACCGCCACCGGCCGCCGACCGGTCGCCGCGCCCGCGCTGGAAGCGCGCGTGTCCGGCCGGGCGCCGACGGGCTGCGCGCGTGCCGCTGCGGCATCCGACCCCGGACCGGCCGCCGTGGCGATCGGCGACACGGTGAGCGCGCCGGCCTCGTCCGGAGCCACGACGAGCGGTGTGTCGGCGTGCGGCGGCGGCGGGAGCGGGCGGCCGGTCGCCCCCGCCCCGGCAAACGGGCGCACGGCGCCCGGCGTCGGGGCGAGCGGGTCGGCGGCGGCCGGCGGCACGGCAACGGACCACGGCCGACCCGGCGTCGGCGCGATCGGGTCGTCGGCGGCCGGCGTGGCGGCGCGCGGCTCGGCGGGATCCGGCGGCACGGGCAGCGACCATGGGCCGCCCAGTGGCGTGGCGAGCACGTCTGCAGCGCTCGGCGAGGTGGCGCGCGCCACGGCGACATCCGTCGGCACGGCAAGCGGGCGGACGGCGCCCGGCGGCACGGCGAGCGGTTCGGCGGCGGACGGCGGCGCGGCGCGCGGGCATGGGGCGCTCGGCGACGCGGGGAGCCGGTCTGCGGCGGTCGGCGGGGCGGTGCACGGTCCGGCGGGATCCGGCGACGCGGCGAGCGGGCG
>CAZJNX010000208.1:0-7983 GCA_964547415.1 uncultured Hyphomicrobiales bacterium | reverse complement strand
TCCTTCTCATCCTCAACTTCTTCTTCCTGGTGATCGGCTTCTTCCTGCACTCGGCGGCGGCGATCATCCTGGTGGTGCCGATCGTGATCCCGCTCATCGCGCAGATGGGGATCGACCCGGTCCACTTCGGCCTGATCGTGACGCTCAACCTCGCCATCGGGCAGCAGACGCCGCCGGTCGCGAGCGTCCTCATCACGGCCTGCGCCATCGCGCGCGCCAACATCTGGGACGTGTCCCGGGCGAACATCGGCTTCGTGGCCGTGCTCCTCTTCGTGCTCCTCCTGTGCACCTACGTCGAGGCGATCCCGATGTTCCTCGTCGAGGCCCTCTACCGCTGACGGGCCGCGGCGCAACACACAAGAAAGGACCACCCGCGATGCACCTCTTCCCGACTTCCCTCGTCGGCTCCTACGCCCAGCCCGACTGGCTGATCGACCGCAAGAAGCTGGCCGGGCGCTTCCCCCCGCGCACCCGCGCGGCCGAGCTGTGGCGGATCGACCCGACGTTCCTGGAGGAGGCGCAGAACGACGCGACGCTCCTTGCGATCCGCGACCAGGAGCGGGCTGGCCTCGACATCGTGACCGACGGGGAGATGCGGCGGGAGAGCTACTCCAACCGCTTCGCCAACGCGCTCGAGGGCATCGACCTCGACAACCCGGGCACCGCGCTCGACCGGTCGGGCCACCCGAACCCGGTCTCCCGCGTCGTCGGCAAGGTCCGCCGCAAGGCGCCGGTGGAGGTGGACGCGGTGAAGTTCCTGAAGGCGAACACCGACCGCCTGGTGAAGGTGACCGTGCCCGGCCCGTTCACCATGTCGGAGCAGGCCCAGAACGACGCCTACGACAAGCAGGGCGACCTCGCCCTCGACTACGCCGCCGCCGTCAACGAGGAGATCCGGGACCTGTTCGCGGCCGGCGCCGACATCGTCCAGATCGACGAGCCCTACATGCAGGCCCGGCCCGAGCGGGCGCGGGAATACGGCGTGGCCGCCGTCAACCGGGCGCTCGAGGGGATCGAGGGGACGACGGCGCTCCACATCTGCTTCGGCTACGCGGCGATCATCCACGAGCGGCCCGAGGGCTACTCGTTCCTGCCCGAGCTCGCCCGGACCGCCGTCAAGCAGGTCTCGGTGGAGACCGCCCAGTCCCACCTCGACACCACCATCCTCGAGACGCTCCCCGACAAGACGATCATCCTCGGCGTCATCGACCTGTCGGACCCGGAGGTGGAGACGGCGGAGACCGCGGCCGAGCGGATCCGCCGCGCCCTTGCCCACGTGGACCGGGAGCGGGTCGTCGTCGCCCCGGACTGCGGCATGAAGTATCTCCCCCGCGCCACCGCCTTCGGCAAGATGAAGGCGATGGCGGACGGCGCCCGCATCGTCCGCGAGGCGGGCTGACGGGCGACGGCGCTGCTGCGCCGCGCGAGGCCGGACGTCAGGCGGCCGCGCCGCCCTCGGCCCGGACCTTCCGGCGTGGTGGCTTCCGGTTCCATCGGCGGGCGAGGCGACCGAGCTCGACCTCGATCGCGGCGGTGTCCACCACGGCCGGATCGAACGGCTCGCCCCACCACTCCATGAATTCCTCGTGGCGCTCGTGACCGGGATCGGCGAGCGCCTCGATGAACGCGGCAAAGCCGGGCGGTCCACCCACGTCCTCCGGCGGGCAGGCACCGGTGGCGGCCAACAGGCGCGGATAGAGAACGCCGGGCTCGCCGTCCGCGATCATCTCCACGGTGACGAGGTGCTCCCAGCCGTCGCCGAAGTCGTAGGTGTAGAGGAGCGGCTCGCCGCCCGCTCCGTCCACCACGCCGGCGAGCGTCGCCTTCTTCGCGTCGATCCAGTCGGCATCGTCGAAGGGAAGCTTCGGCCCGTAGGCGGCATCCGCCGTCTCGATGCTCCACAGATGGCTGTCGGTCCATCCCATGGCGGCCTGGATGACGAGGTGCAGCGTCGAGCCGAAGGTCGAGCGGCACCGCGAGGCGGCGCTCCACCGGCGGGTCCACGACGTCGAGGACGACGGAAAGGGTCGCGACCTTGCCGGGACCGTCCGGCGCGGTCGCTCCATCGGGGGTGTCGGAACGGGTCATGGGCGAACCGTCGGTCCGCCGGCGTGGCCGGTCAACCGGCGCGGCGAGACCGCAACGCCTTTCCCACGTCTTTCGTGTGCCCTTCCGCCCGCCGCCCATCGGCGTTACTGACTCGGGCGATCGAGTGCGCGGCCAAACGCGGGAGAAACGCCATGGGGAAGGGATACCGGGAGGTCTACGAGGGCTGGAAGAGCGACCCGGAGGGCTTCTGGCGGACGGCCGCCGAGGCCGTCGAGTGGGTCGAGCCGCCCCGCCGCGTCTTCGACGCGGACATGGGCGTCTACGGCCGCTGGTTCCCGGACGCCGTCTGCAACACCTGCCACAACGCCGTCGACCGCCACGCCCGCGACACGCCGGACCGCAAGGCGCTCATCCACGTCTCGCCGGTCACCGACACCACGCGGACCATCACCTATGGCGAGCTCCTTTCCATGGTGAACGCCATGGCCGCCGTCCTCGCCGACGAGGGGGTGGAGAAGGGCGACCGGGTCGTCGTCTACATGCCGATGATCCCGGAGACGGTGGTGGTCATGCTGGCCTGCGCCCGCCTCGGGGCGGTCCACTCGGTCGTGTTCGGGGGCTTCGCCGCGCACGAGCTCGCCACCCGCATCGACGACTGCTCGCCGAAGCTGATCGTGACGGCCTCCTGCGGCATCGAGCCGGGGCGGATCGTCCCCTACAAGCCGCTGGTGGACGAGGCGAAGCGCCAGGCGGCCTGCGATCCCGCCACCCTCGTCCTGCAGCGCCCCCAGGTGGAGGCCGCCCTCGACAAGGCGGGCGACAAGGACCTCGGCGCCCTCCACGAGGCGGCGCTCGCGGCCGGCCGCACCGTTCCCTGCACCCCGGTGGCGGCGACGGACCCGCTCTACATCCTCTACACGTCCGGGACGACGGGGACGCCCAAGGGCGTCGTGCGCGACAACGGGGGCCACATGGTCGCCCTCGCCTGGACCATGGAGAACCTCTACGGCGTGGCGCCGGGGGAGACATTCTTCACCGCGTCGGACGTCGGCTGGGTGGTGGGCCACTCCTACATCGTCTACGGGCCGCTGATCCGCGGGGCGACCAGCATCGTCTTCGAGGGCAAGCCGGTCGGAACGCCGGACGCCGGCATCTACTGGCGCACCATCGCCGAGCACGGGGTCGTCGCCCTGTTCACCGCGCCGACGGCGCTGCGGGCCATCAAGAAGGAGGACCCGAAGGGCGCCTTCGCGAAGGCGACGGCCATGCCCTCCTTTCGCACCCTGTTCCTCGCGGGCGAGCGGGCGGACCCCGATTCGGTCAACTGGGCGGCCGACCTCCTCGGCGTCCCGGTGATCGACCACTGGTGGCAGACCGAGACGGGCTGGGCGATCGCCGGGAACCCCGTGGGCCTCGAACGCCTGCCGGTAAAGGTGGGCTCGCCCACCGTGCCGATGCCGGGCTACGACATGGCCGTCCTGTCGGACGCGGGCGAGCCGCTGGGGCCGGGGGAACTGGGCAACCTCGCCGTGCGCCTGCCGCTGCCGCCCGGCAACCTGCCGACGCTTTGGGGCAACGAGCCGCGCTTCCGCGCGGGGTACCTCGAGCGTTTCCCGGGCTACTACAACACGTCCGACGCGGGCTACGTGGACGAGGACGGCTACCTCTTCATCATGTCGCGCACCGACGACATCATCAACGTGGCCGGCCACCGCCTGTCCACGGGCGCCATGGAGGAGGTGCTGTCCGGCCATCCGGACGTCGCCGAGTGCGCGGTGATCGGCATCGCGGACGAGCTCAAGGGCCAGGTGCCGTGCGGGTTCGTGGTGCTGAAGGCGGGCGTCGACCGTCCGCCGGAGGCGGTCGAGCGGGAGCTCGTCGCTCGCGTGCGCGAGGAGATCGGCCCGGTCGCCGCCTTCAAGCTGGTGGTGACGGTGGCGCGCCTGCCGAAGACCCGCTCCGGCAAGATCCTGCGCAAGACCATGCGGCAGATCGTCGATCGGGAGGCGGTGCAGGCGCCGGCCACCATCGAGGACCCCGCCTGCCTGGAGGAGATCGCCGAGGTGGTGGCGAGCCGCCACATCGGCGCGGCCGGCCGCGTCGGCGCCTGAGGCGAGCGGGGAGTGACCAGGATCCGGAAGGGAGGGACGCCCGATGCGTCTTGATGGACGGGTTGCGATCGTGTCGGGGGGCGCCCGCGGGATCGGCAAGGCGGTGGCCCGCCGCCTCCTCGAGGAAGGGGCGAAGGTGGTGATCGCCGACGTCTCCGACGACGCGGGCGAGGCGACCGCGAAGGAGCTCGAGACCTACGGGGACATTCGCTACGAGTATTGCGACGTGGGCGAGCGGCTCGACGTGCGCAACCTGATCGCCGCCACCCTCGACGCCTACGGGGACCTCCAGATCGTGGTCAACAACGCGGGCATCGTGGCGACGGCGGACTTCCTGGAGGTGACGGAGGAGGACTTCGATCGGGTCCTCAGGGTGAACCTCAAGGGGGCGTTCCTGCTGTCCCAGCAGGCGGCGAAGCACATGGTGGCCCGGGTGGAGGAGGGCGCCCCGCCCGGCTCCATCGTCAACATGTCGAGCGTCAACGCCATCTTCGGCCTGCCCAACCAGGTGCCCTATTCGATCTCCAAGGGCGGGCTCGCCCAGCTCACGCGGGTCGCCGCCGTGTCGCTGGCGCCCTACGGGATCCGGGTCAACGCGGTCGGGCCCGGTTCCATCGCCACGGAGATGCTGGAGAAGGTGCTGCAGAACCCGGAGGCGAAGCGGGCCATGCTCTCCCGCACGCCCATGGGCCGGGCCGGCCAGCCGGAGGAGATCGCCGCGATCGTCGCCTTCCTCGCCTCGGAGGACGCGAGCTACGTGACGGGCCAGACCATCTACGCCGACGGAGGGCGCCTTCCCCTCAACTACACCGTCAAGCCGAAGGAGTAGGGCCGCGGCCGCGGGCGGATCAGCCGCCCGCGCCGCCCGAGGCGATCGCCTCGATCCGCTCCATCCCTCCGACCCGGTCCGCCCAGTCCCGCCAGACCGGCTCCATGGCCGCGCGCCAGGCGGAAAGGTCCGCCTCGTGGACGGCGGCGCCGCCCTCCACCGCCTCCTCGAGGGCCCGCGCCTGCTCGGCGGCGGCGGCCGCGTCGAACTCGTCCGCCGCCTCCCCCCCGACGGCGGCGAGGACGGTCCGCTCCTCCTCCGTGAGGCGCGCCCACAGGTCGGTCCCCACGTAGATCACCCCGACGGCCCAGATGTGACCGGTCTCGGTGAGGCGCGGCGCCACCTCGTAGAGACGCAGGGCGTGGAAGCCGGACTTCGTCATGTCCATCATGTCGACGAGGCCGGTGGCGAGGGCGTTGTAGGCCTCGGTGATGGGCAGCGCCGTCGGATCCGCGCCGAGGCTGTCCCACAGGTCGATGTGCAGTTCGCTCTGCAGGACGCGCATGGTCTTGCCCGCGACGGTGTCGGGCGTCGCGAAGGGCTGGTGGCCGATAAGGTGGCGCGCGCCGAACACGACGAAGCCGAGGACGTGGAAGCCCTCCTGCGCGTAGGCCTCCCGCAGGTCGTCCCCCACCGGCCCCGCCGTCACCGCCGCGATGTGCGCCCGGTCGCGGAACAGGAAGGGCATGTCGAACAGCGCCCCCTCCGGCACCCAGGTGGTGAGGTTGGCGAGCGTCGACATGGCGCCCTGGATGGAGCCGAGGCGCACGCCCTCGGCCTCCTCCTTCTCCCCGCCGAGGGCGCCGGAGGTGACGAGGCGCACGTCGAAGGCGCCGGGCATCTCCTCCTCCAGGCGGCGCTCGATGAAGCGCCAGACCATCGACTGGGGCTTGTCCGGCCCGTACTGGGACGAGACGGTGAGCACGACGGGCGCGGCCGCCGCCCCTCCGCCGGCGAGGACGGCGAGGCCGACCGACAGGGCGGCGACGGCACGGAGCGATGTCGTCCGGATGGTCATGGTCTCGGCTCCCTTCGCTGTTTGCCGAAAGCGAAAGGCACGGCGGGCGTGCCGTCAAGTCATGGCCGGCCAGAGGGTCAGCGCCGGGACGAGAGCGACGACGGCGAGCGCGAGGAGAAGGGCGAGAAGGAGCGGCAGGATCGCGAGGAACACGCGGCGGGGCGCCACGCCCGCCGCCTCGGCCGCCACCAGCGCGATCATGCCGACGGGGGGCGTCAGCCCGCCGATCAGGAGGTTCAGCGTCACGACCACCGCGAGGTGGACGGGGTCCATGCCGAGCGGGCCGGCGAGGGCGATGGCGAGCGGCCCGAGGACGAGGAGCGCCGCCCCGATGTCGAGGATCATGCCGAAGGCGAGGAGCATGACGTTGAGGGCGAGGAGGAGGAGCACCGGGTCGCCGATGCGTGCGGCGAGGGCGACGGCGTCCTGGGGCACCCCCTCCGTCAGCAGCACGAAGGAGAAGGGCGCGGCCGCCGCGATGAGGAAGCCGATCCGCGCCGCCTCCCCCGCCGCGTCCGACAGGGCGCGGGCGAGGGTCCTCGCCCGGAGCGTCCGGTAGAGGAGGACGCCGAACAGGACCGACAGGGCGATCGCGGCGACGCCCGCCTCCGTGACGGTGAGGACGCCGAGCCGCACCCCGCCGACGAGCCCCGCGGCGAAGGCGAGCGTCACGAGGATGTCGCCGAAGACGCCGCTCCCCTCCCTGTCGCGCGCGGGTGCGGCCGGCGCGGCGGGACCCTCGCCGCGTCCCGGCAGGCGGGCGAGGAGGGTGACGGCCCCTAGGAGCGCGAGGGCCACCACGAGACCGGGCAGGATGCCGGCGAGCCACAGGCGCGCCACGGACAGGTCCGCCGCCGCGGCGAGGAGCAGGAGCGCGACGGACGGCGGGACGAGGTTCGGCATCAGGGCGGCGGCGGCGGTGACCGCGGTCGCGTACCCCGCGCCGTAGCCGCGCGCGCGCATCGCCGGCACGAGGAGGCGCGCGCCGGCGGCCGCGTCCGCGTAGCTCGAGCCGGTGAGGCCCGCCATCATGAGGCTCGCGAGCACGTTGACCCGCGCAACGGCCGCCCGGCCGCGTCCGGCGAGGCGCGCGGCCACGCGCACCATGCGCCCGGCGATGCCGGCGGCCACCATCAGCCCGGCGGCGGCGACGAACAGGGGAACGGCCAGGATGAGCGGGCTCGTCGCCCCGTTCGCCATGGTCTGGGCGAGGGCCGGCAGCGGCATGAGGGCGCCGGCCGGAATCGCGACGGCGACGGCGAACAGGAGCGCGACCGGGACCGGCACGGCGAGGACGAGCGCGAGACCGAAGCCGCCCCCGAGCACCGCCGGCACCGGGAGCCGCCCGGCGAGGAGGGCTTCCGCCGCCGTGGGCGCGAGGGCGAGCACCGCCGCCGCCCCGGCTCCGAGGAGGACGCCGAGGCCGGCGAGGCGCCGGTCGGGGGCGTGGCGGGCGCCGACCCCGCCGCCCGTCACCACCAGCACCGCGGCGAGGGCGGCGAGCGGCGCCATCGGCGCGAAGCGCAGGCCCGAGGGGACGCCGAGGGCCGGATCGGTGCCGCCGACGGCCGCCATCGCCCGGGGGCCGGCGAACGCGAGGGCGGCGAAGGCGAATGCGGCGACGGCAGAGGCCGCGACGGCACAGGCGCGGCCGGCAGGTCCGGCGGGCTGGGCCCGCGCGGGCGCGGCGGCGAGGACCTGCAGGGGCATGCCGAGAAAGACGATCGCGAGGAAGCACCAGGTCGCGAACGACGGCGCCCAGACGAGGGAGGCCCCGAACAGGGTCCTGCCCACGATGTTGGCCGCGAGCGCCGCGACGAGGAGGACGAGGGCGACCGCGGCGGCGCCGCCGAGGACACGGGCGAGAAGGCCGCCGGGGCGCGCCGGCGGCGGCCCGTCGCCGGTCACGGCGGGACGGGCGCGCGGGCCCGCCGCGGCGCACCGGCCAGCCCCGCGGCGCCCGGCAACCGGCCGGT
>CAZJNX010000207.1:2493-7987 GCA_964547415.1 uncultured Hyphomicrobiales bacterium | reverse complement strand
CCATCAGCTGCCGTTCCGAACGGATCGAATGGAACGCCTGGAGAAGCATGGCCCTCGAGCAGCCGCTCCGGCGGGATCGAGGGGCGGCCGATGCCGGCATAGGGCGCCCCCAGGTCCGGCGCGATCGCCGCCAGCGCCGCGTTCGCCACCGCCCGGATGGTCCTGAGCGGATGATCGGCCCGCACACGCGCCTCGAGGCTCACGTAGCTGACCAGCTCATCCGTCCGCTCGTCCCGCGCACCCTGACCTCCCGAATCGCCTCCCGCGAGAGGAACAGGCCAGACGCACGACCGCGCCGCCTTCTTCAACAGCCTGCTAGAGATTCGCACCGCCGCCAGCATCGAATGCGACCACCACTGGCGCCTGCGCCGCCATGAAGATTTGGAATTTGGCTCGCGCCGACTTGCGGCGAAACTCTACGTTGCCTTGCATGGTTGCGCCGCGGACCTGAAAAACCCGTGGGCAGGTCCGCACCTAGCATCGTGTCCCTGTTCGTGCTGTCCTCCGATTGTTTTGTCCATCGCCATGCTGGCACGTTGCGCGGCCGTCCGGGGAGGGCGGCAACCACCCCATCGCCCCCGGGAGGTTCCGGCGGGCTTCTCACCCGCCTCGATAGATCGCCCTCCTCGGCCCCCATCACCCGCTTTCCGCCACAGCTCTCCACGCCGCTCGGATGGTGACGTGCCATGCTGGAGTTTTGCCTGATCGGGAACCTGAACCACAATCGTCCATCGGCGGGAATCCCGGCGACGGGTACAGGTCCCTTGGGCGGCGCAGCCGGGGGCGGGCGGCGCTTGCGTGCCTCCTAGGCGGCCTTGCGGCCGAACGGGGGGCGCGTTTGCGTCGATCGACCGTGACGGTCGGCGAGCTGTCGGACCTCGGCCGATTCGCCGTGGCGGTCATCCCTCCGCTCGTCCGTTCTGATCCTCGCAAGGAACCGGTCCACCTCGCTCTTGAGGGCGCTCGCGTCGTCCGCCAGGCCGTCCGCGACCTGGAGGACGGCCTGCGCCGCCTCGCTCGTCCTGTCCGTCCCGCTGCGCACGCCCTCGATGTTCTCCGCCACGTCCCGGGCGCCGCGGGCGGCCTCGGTGACGTTCCGGGAGATCTCGTGGGTCGCCCGCGACTGCTCGTCCACCGCGCGAACGATCGCATCCGTCATCTCGCCGATCTGGCCGATCGTGCCATTGATGGAGCCGATCGCCTCGACGGCGGACCGGGTCTCGTGCTGGACGGCGGAGATCTGATCCTGGATCTCCTCCGTGGCCTTGGCCGTGCGGCCGGCGAGGTGCTTGACCTCGGTGGCGACCACGGCGAAGCCCTTGCCGGCGCTTCCCGCCCGGGCGGCCTCGATGGTGGCGTTGAGGGCGAGGAGGTTCGTCTGCTCGGCGATGGTGTTGATGAGTTCGACCACCTCGCCGATCCGCTCGGCGGACTGGGCGAGGCCGTCGACGGTCGTCGCCGTCGAGGCGGCCTGGCTGCTGGCGGTGCCCGCCACCTCGCGGGAGCGCTGGACCTGCTCCGAGACGCTGCCGATGGTGCGGTTCATCTCCTCCGTGGCGCCGGCGACCGCCTGCATGTTGACGGACGTCTCTTCCGCGGCGGCCGCCACCACGCCCGCGTTCGTGCTCGTCGTCTCCGCGGTCGTGGTAAGGGCGTGGGCGTTGGTGCGCATCTCGCCGGAGGCGCGACCGAGCCGATCGATCATGGCCGTCATCGCGCCCTGGAAGTCGCCGATCGCCCCCTCGATCTCCTTCAGCCGGGCCTCCCGCTCGGCCCGGGCCTTCTCCTGTTCGGCCTCCAGTTTCCGCCGTGCCAGGGCGTTCTCCTTGAAGACGAGGACCGCCTCGGCCATGCGGCCGATCTCGTCCGCCCGCTCGCTGCCCTTCACCTCCACGTCGAGCTCGTTCGCCGACAGGCGCTGCATCGTCTCGGTGATCTCCACGATCGGCCGGCTGATCCGCCGCCCGAGCACCACCGCGATGCCCGCCCCGAACAAGAGCGCGAACGCGGCGCCGCCACCGAGGAGGGCCGTCACGAGCCGCCGCTCGGTATCGCGCGCCAGATCCTGGCCGGCGAGCGCGTCCGCGACCGCGGTCGAGACGCCGCCGGCACTCTCGTCCATGGCCGCGACCGCCGCCTTCTCGTCCTGGATCGTGCGGATGACGGCCTCGAGGTCGCCGGCGTAGGCGGAGACGAAATCATCAAGGTCCCGGCTTCCGAGGCCGGTGTCCCGCCCGTCCGTCGCCTCGACGAGGGCGAGGGTGGCCCCGCGCAGGTCCGAGACCGCGAGCCGCGCCAGGTTGGCGTCCCGCACGAGGTTCTCGGTCCGCATGAACTCGGCCGTCCGCGTCGCCGTGTTCGCCGCCGCCAGAGCGACGTGTACCGCCTTCTCGGCAAGGGCGAGGGCCGACTGCGCCTCCTGGCGGCGGACGGCCGCCCGCTGCCCGGCCGCCTCGTAACCGTCCGTGAGGCGCCCGGCGATCTCCCGGGAGAGGATGTCGATCCGGCGCGCGGTGGCATCGAGGTCGCGGGCGCTGGCGTCTCGCGAGATGCGCGCGGCACGCAAGCGGGCGGTCGCGTCGACCACGTCTTCGAAGGCCGTCCGGAAGGCGGCCATGCCAGCGGCGAGACGGGTCACGAGGCGGTCCGCCTGCGGCCCCTGCAGCGCCACCTTCAGCTTCAGCGCGACCGTGAAGCTGCGGGTGACCGCCTCGTTCACCGCCATCCTGTCCGTGGGCCAGCCACGGCGCAGGTATCGCTCGGTCGCGAGCCCCGCCTCGAGGCCGAGGCTCAGGAGCTCGGCGAGGAGGGCGTTCTGGTCCACCACCGCGTTGAGCCGCACGAGGGCGAGGCCGTTCTCCTCCTGCCGGGCGGCGCGCGCGGCGCTGTCCTCCTGGAAGGCCTCGAGCGCGCCGATGTCGGCGCGGAAGGTCTCGAGGGCGTCCTGCAGCGCGCCCGTTCCGTCCGCGCGCGTGCGTTCCGCCTCGGCGCTGTCGGCCACCGCCTCGACCAGGGCCGACAGGTGACCGCGGTTCACGTTGAGGGCCTCGAACATCTCGTCCACGTAGACCGCCTCGTCGGTGCCCCGGGTCGTCGCCTTGAGGCGGAGCGTTGTAGCGAACAGCCGCTCGAGCGCTTTCTCGGCCTCGGCGCGGGTGACCGGGCCGGGCTCGAGGACGAAGGCGGCCTGGGCGCGGGCCGATGTGTTGCTCGCGCTGGCCACCTCGTCCGCCCGCGCGACGACCGCGCGAAGGCGGGCCGCCGCGTCCTCCGCGGCGCTCGCCTCGGCGGACAGGGCCTCCGCGGCGGCGAGCTGCGCCTCTTCCACCGAAAGGGCGCGCTCCTGGAGGGTCCGGCTCACCCGGGCCATGTCCGCCATGGTGCGCTGCTTGGCGTCGCTCGCGGCGACGAAGCGGTCGAAGGCGGCCCGGTAGTCCTCGAGGGAGGCCTCGACGCTGTCGAGGAGGTCCGCGCCGGCTGGCCAGTCGCGACGCAGATCGGCTGCGGCCGCGGCAAGCTCCGTCGCGGCCTCGCGCGCGGCCGGCACGGCGGCGCTGGCCCGGGTCTCGCGGAACATCATCTCGTTCGCCCGCGCCTCGGACAGGTGATCGGCGAGCGCCGCCGTCGCCTCGCTGCGCTCGTAGGCGCTGGTCAGCCGCTCAAGGCTGATCCACCCCATGACGCCGCCCGCGAGCGTGATCGCGAGCACGAGCCCGAAACCCAAGCCGATCCTGTGGATGATCCGCACGACTGCACCTTTCCTGGAGCTTGCGGCGCGCAGGCGCCGAGGGAGGCGGCGCGGACGGTGGCCATCATCCCCGGTCGGCGCCGCGCCGCGGCCGCCGACGGCCGCCACGCCCTCAGAGGAGCTCTTCCACCTTCATGCCGACGGTGATCGCGCCGATCGCCTCGCCGTTGTCGGGGTCCACCACGGTGGCGCTGTATTGGGCCTGGAAGGTCTCCGTGGAGGCGTCGAACTCGATCTCGCCCACGTGGACGCCGCCCGCACCGGCGGGGAAGGTCTCCTGCCATTTCGCCTCGTCGCCCTGCATGTAGTCGGAGGTGACGACGTTGGAGGCGACGTTGAGGCCACGGTTGTCCATCACGAACACCTCGGTCAGGACGCCGCGGGAGGCCCGCGCCTTCTCCTTCAGGAGCTCAGCCGCCGCGCCCGTGGTGACCTTGACGACGAGGGGGCCGCCGCCGGCCGCCGCCTCCTCCCGCCAGGTGGCGTCGAGGGCGTCGACCTGCGCCTCGGAGAGGTCGGCGTGGGCCGCGTTCTGGGCGCGGATGGCCTCGACCAGCACCGGGTCGGAGAGCCACGGGCTCACCATCTCCTCGAAGGCGGCCTTCATCTGCGGGGCGAACTCGTTGGCGGCGGCGGGTGTGGCGGCGGCGAGGACGGCCGCGGCCGCGCCGAGGCCGAGGCGGAGAACGGGAAAGCGCGTGACCATGAAAAGCTCCAATGCGGTCGGGCCCTGGTGGAGCCCGCAGGGTCGAAAGGCGGCCGCGCCCGTCCACCGGAAGGGACGGCGGGAGGGAGCGCACCGCACGGACGGCCGCACTGTCCGACATCATGCTTGCCCCGGGCTGGCCCCGCCGCGCGATCCGGCCTTGAAAGCGCGCGGCGCCGCCCGACCTTGCGGCGAGGGCGGGCACCAAAGAAGCGCGGGCGGATGCTGGACAGGTTCATTGACTTCACCCGGTCCCGCCGCTCGCCGGTCGCGCTGTTCCTCGCCTCGGTGGCCGAGAGCACCCTCGTGCCCGTTCCGATCGAGCTCGTCATGACGCCGATGATGGTGGCCGACCGCGCCCGCAACTGGGTGTTCGCCTCCGCCGTCTTCCTCGGCTGCATCGCCGGTTCGCTCGCCATGTACGGCGTCGGCTTTCTCCTGTTCGAGACGGTGGGGCGGCCGCTGGTGGAGACCTTCGGCTGGCAGGACGCCTACGAGAGCTTCCGGCAATACATGGAAGAGGACGGGCCGCTCGCGGTGGCGGCCATCTCCATCACGCCGATCCCCCTCGTGGTCGCGGCCATCGGGGCCGGGGCCGGGGGCATGAACGTCCTTTTGTTCATCGCCGTCCTCGGGGCGACGCGGGCGGTCCGCTATTTCGGGATCGCGCTCCTGGTCTCCCTCCTCGGGGAGCGGGCGGAGCGGCTCCTCGAGCGCTACCGGGAGAGCCGGGCGGTGCAGGTCGCGGTCTGGGCCGGGACGTTCGCCCTCGTCGTCGCCCTCGTCTTCCTGTCGGGCGGGGCGGTGTTCGACGGCGATGGCGGCTCGGGCGGCTCAGGCGGGTGAGGGGGCGGGCGCGATCACGTGGGGAAAGGCGCCGGCGACCTGGCCGCGCCGGCCGCCGGTGACCCCGCGGTCCGTCCCCGCCGCGTCGTGCGCGCGGAAGAGCGGCGGGTCCGGCGCGTCGAGGGCGACGGCGTAGTGGAATTCGTGGCCCGCGAGGCACGGCGGGAAGGGCAGGGGGCCCTCGTGGACGAGGC
>CAZJNX010000207.1:0-2483 GCA_964547415.1 uncultured Hyphomicrobiales bacterium | reverse complement strand
GGCGGTAACCGAGGGTCCGGCGGGGCGCGGCGAACGAGGTGGCGTGGCCGAGGAGGCCGAGCATCGGGTGGCGCTCGCCGTCCGCGTCCACGAGGCCCTCCCCGAGCACCATGAAGCCGCCGCACTCGCCGTAGACGAGGGCGCCGCCCGCCGCCGCCCGCGCCATGCCCGCCCGGAAGCCGTCCGCGGCGGCGAGGCGGCCCGCGTGGAGCTCCGGGTAGCCGCCGGGCAGGAAGACGGCGTCCGCCTCTGCCGCGGGCGCCTCGTCGGCGAGGGGGGAGAAGGGCAGGATCGTCGCGCCCGCGTCCCGCCAGCCCTCGAGGAGGTGAGGATAGGCGAAGGCGAAGGCGACGTCCGAGGCGACCGCGATGCGCTGGCCGAGGGGAGGAAGGGCCGGGGCGGCGGGCGCCGCGGCGACCGGGCGGGCGAGGGCGGCGAAGGCGGCGAGGTCCACCCCGGCGCGGGCGGCGGCGGCCGCGCGTGCCACGAGGGCGGGCAGGCCCTCCACCTCCATCGCCTGGACGAGGCCCAGGTGGCGGGAGGCGAGGGTGAGGGCCGGGTCGGCCCGCACCGCGCCGAGGCAGGGCACGCGGCCCTCGGCGAGGGCGTCCCTCAGGAGCGCCTCGTGGCGGTCGCTCGCCACCCGCGTCAGGAGAACGCCCGCCACCTCCACCGACGGGTCGAAGGTGGCGAAGCCGTGGACGAGGGCGGCGACGGACCGGCTCTGGCGGCTCGCATCCACCACGAGGACGACGGGCAGCCCGAGGGCCGTGGCGAGCGCAGCGGTGGAGCCGCCGCCGCCCGCCGCCCCGTCGAACAGGCCCATGACGCCCTCGACGATGAGGAGGTCGGCGCCCGCCGCGACCCGGGCGGCGAGGGCGGCGACGCCCGTCTCGCCCATGGCCCACGGGTCGAGGTTGACCGAGGGGCGGCCGGTGGCGGCGGCGTGGAAGCGCGGGTCGATGTAGTCCGGCCCCGCCTTGGCGGCGGCGACGGCGAGGCCGTCGGCGGCGAACGCGGCGAGAAGCGCCGTCGCCAGCAGCGTCTTGCCGCTGCCCGAGGCGGGTGCGGCGAGGACGAGGCCACGGGCGCCGTCCACGGCGGGCCTCAGCCGAGGGGGCCGCGTGCGCGCGCGCCCGCGAACCGGTCGAGGCCGGTCGGGATGGCCGGCGCGCGGCGGATCAGCGCGGGCATCGGCAGCGGCCGCGCGGCGCGGCGCCCGGCAACGCCGCCGGGGAGGGCGGCGACGCCCTCGCCTGAGGGACGCGTCGCGTCGGCGATGATTGCCACGGGCTGCCCGGGTGGGCGGCCGCGGGCCCGGGGCCGAGGGGTGATGGCGGCGCGGTGCGTCGAGGCCATGGATGTGACGACCTGCCGGGAGGGGAGTGTGGCGTCGGGGAGGACCGCCACGGGCTGCCCGGGTGGGTAGCCGCCGACATTCGGCCGCGAGGTGATGGCGGTGCGGTGCATCGAGGCCATGGACGTGACGACCTCCCGGTGGCGGCGGGCGGGGCTGGCGGGGACGAAGGTGCCCGTCATGGCAACCGCGGGCATCGGCAGCGGCCGCGCGGCGCGGCGCCCGGCGACGTCGCCGGGGAGGGCGGCGACGACCTCCCGGGAGGCGAGGTTGGCGTCGTCGAGGACCGCCCCGGGCTGTCGGGGCGGGCGGCCGCTTGTCTTCGGCCGCGAGGTGATGGCGGCGGGATGCGTCGAGGCCATGGACGTGACGACCTCCCGGTGGCGGCGGGCGGGGCTGGCGGGGACGACGGTGTCGATCGTGGCGCCCGCGGGCATCGGCAACGGCCGCGCGGCGCGGCGCCCGGCAACGCCGCCGGGCAGGGTGGCGACGACCTGTCCGGAAGGGCGCGTGGTGTCGGGGAGGACCGCCACGGGCTGCCAGGGCGGGCAGCGGCCGGCGTTTGGCCGAAGGGCGATGGCGGCGGGATGCGTCGCGGCCATGGACGTGACGACCTCCCGGTGGCGGCGGGCGGGGTCGGCGCGGACGAAGATGCCAATCATGGCACCCGCTGGCATCGGTAATGGCCGCCCGGCGCGCCGCCCGGCGAGGCCGCCGGGGAGGGGGGCGACGACCTTCCCGGAAGGACGCGTGGCGTGGGGCAGGATCGCAACGGGCTTCTGTCCTGGCGGGCGGCCGCCGGCCTTCGGCCGCGACGTGATGGCGGCGCGGTGCGTCGAGGCCATGGATGCGAAGACCTCCCGGTGGCGGCGGGCGGGGCTGGCGGGGACGACGGTGTCAATCATGGCACCCGCGGGCATCGGCAACGGCCGCGCGGCGCGGCGCCCGGCAACGCCGCCGGGAAGGGTGGCGACGACCTCTCCGGAAGGGCGCGTGGCGTCGGACAGGACCGCCATGGGCGGCCCGGCCGGGTAGCCGCCGACCTTCGGCCGCGACGTGATGGCGGCGCGGTGCGTCGAGGCCATGGACGTGACGACCTCCCGGTGGCGGCGGGCGGGGCTGGCGG
>CAZJNX010000206.1:0-8037 GCA_964547415.1 uncultured Hyphomicrobiales bacterium | reverse complement strand
CCCCGTCCTGCCAGTCGAGGGCCGACAGGACGTCGGCCGCCTCCGTCACCAGGCCCGCGCCTTCCTTGATGAGCGCGTTGCAGCCCTCCGCCCGCGGGTCCCGCGGGGAGCCCGGAACGGCGAACACGTCCCGCCCCTGGTCGAGGGCGTGGCGCGCCGTGTGGACGGTGCCGGAGCGGCGCGCCGCCTCCACCACCACCACCGCCAGCGACAGGCCCGAGACGATGCGGTTGCGGCGGGGAAAGTCCACCGAGCGCGCCTGCCAGCCGAGCGGCATCTCCGTCGCGACCGCCCCGCCCGCCTCCACCATCCGCGCGGCGAGGTCCGCGTGCTCGGGCGGATAGACCCGGTCGAGCCCGCCCGCCATCACCGCCACCGTGCCCGTCGCAAGGGCCACCTCGTGGGCCGCCCCGTCGATCCCCCGGGCGAGGCCGGACACGACGAGGAGGCCCGCCCGGCCGAGGTCCCGCGCCAGCGCCTCGGCGGTCTTGCGGCCCGACAGGGAGGCGTTGCGCGAGCCGACGATGGCGACCGCCGGACGCGACAGGGCGGAAACGTCGCCCGCGACCGACAGGACCGTCGGCGCCCCCTCGATGGCGGCGAGGCGGCGGGGATAGGCCGGGTCGGCGAGGGTGAGGAGGGTGCCGCCCAGGTCCTCGAGGGCGTCGAGCTCCGCTTCGGCCGCCTCGCGGGAGGCGAGGCGGATGGCGCCGCGCCGGCCCCCGCGGGCGGCGAGCGCCGGGATCGCCTCGAGCGCGGCCTCGGCGGTGCGGAAGTGGGCGAGGAGGTCCCGCACCGTGGCGGGTCCCACGTTGTCCGAGCGGGCGAGGCGCAGGAGCGCCACCCGCTCGGCGAACGGCGGCGCCTCCACCCGCCTCAGCCCTTCGCGCCGATCCGGCTTTCCCGGCCGGACAGGAGGCGGCGGATGTTGGCCCCGTGCTTCACCCACAACAGGAGGGCAAGGAGGCCCGTCGCCTCGGCCAGTTGGAAGCCGCCCGCCCAGAACAGGAACAGCGGCACCGACAGCGAGGCGAGGAGCGCCGACAGGGAGGAGTAGCGGGTGAGGAACGCCGTCGCGAGCCACACGGCCGCGAAGATCAGCCCGGCGGCGAGGTCGAGGGCGGCGACGACGCCGAGGAAGGTGGCGACGCCCTTCCCCCCGCGAAAGCCGAGCCAAACCGGGAACAGGTGGCCGAGGAAGGCGAAGACGCCGGCGATCACCGCCGTGTCGGGCCCCCACATGCCCCCGATCAGGACGGCGGCCGTGCCCTTCAGTGCGTCGCCGAGGAGGGTGAGGGCGGCGAGATCCTTCCGCCCGGTCCTCAGGACGTTGGTCGCCCCGATGTTGCCCGAGCCGATCTTGCGCAGGTCCCCCGTGCCGGCAAGGCGCGTCAACAGCACCCCGAACGGGATCGAGCCGAGGAGATAGCCGAGCGCCGCCGCCGCCGCGTACCACGGAAGGGCGAGCTGCCAGCTGATGGGATCGGGCACGCGACAACCTCCGGCCGTTTCTTCCCCGACCCTTTAGGCAAAGGGCGCCCGCCCGGCAACGACCCGCAAGGGGCCGTCAGGGAAGGACGGTGCGGCCGGCCACGACCGTCCGCCGCACCACGCCCGACAGGAGCGCCCCCTCGAACGGGGTGTTCTTCGATCGCGAGACGAGCGCGTCCCGGTCCACCACGAACGGCGCGTCCGGATCGAGGACGATCACGTCCGCGGGCGCACCGGGCGACAGGCGGCCCACGGGAAGGCCGAGGCGGCGGGCCGGGGCGAGGGCGGCCGCCTCGAACAGGCGCAGGAGCGAAAGGTCTCCGCCGTGGACGAGGCGGAGCGCCGCGGGAAGCAGCGTCTCGAGGCCGACGGCCCCGTCCGCCGCCTCGGCGAAGGGCACCCGCTTCACCTCCACGTCCATCGGGTCGTGGCCGGACACGAGAATGTCGATGGTGCCGTCCGCGAGGCCCGCCACGAGGGCGAGGCGGTTCTCCTCTTCCCGGAGAGGCGGCTTCAGCTTCAGGAAGGTGCGGTAGCCGACCACGTCGAGCTCGTTGAGCGTCACGTGGGTGACGGGGACGGCGGCGGTGACGTCCGCTCCCGCCTCCCGCGCCCGGGCGAGGATCGGGAGCGAGCCCGCCGACGAGACGGCCGCCGCGTGGAGCCGCGCGCGGGCGAGGCGGGCGAGCCGCACGTCCCGCTCCAGGATCACGTGCTCGGCCTCGTGGGGGATGCCGGGCAGGCCGAGGCGGGTCGCCGTCTCGCCCTCGTTCATGACGCCGCCGGCCGCAAGGTCCGGGTCCTCCGGCAGGTGGTCGACGAGGAGGCCGTAGTCGGCGGCGTAGGCGAGGGCGCGGCGCAGGACGCGGGCATCGCGCACCGCCCGCCGCCCGTTGGAGACGGCGACCGCGCCCTCCGCGGCGAGGAGGCCCATCTCGGCGAGCTCGGTCCCCGCAAGGCCCTTGGTGAGTGCGGCCATGGGCCTGACGGCGACGCCGGCGACGTCCCGCGCGCGGCGCATGAGGTAGTCGACGAGGGCGGGGTCGTCGATGGGCGGCGCGGTGTCGGGCATGGTGACGATGGTGGTGACGCCCCCGCGGGCGGCGGCCTGTGCCGCGCTCGCCAGCGTCTCCCGGTGGGCCATGCCCGGCTCGCCCACGAACACGCGCATGTCGACGAGGCCGGGCGCGACGACGGCGCCCGCGCAGTCCACCACCTCGGCTCCGTCCGGCGCGCCCTGGTTCGACGCCGCCCGCCCCGCGCCGAGGATCCGCCCGCCGGCGATCGCCACCGCGCCCGGCTCGTCGAGCCGCCGGTCCGGGTCCACCACGCGGGCGTTGGCGAGGAGGAGGGGGCGCGGGCCGTGCGGACCGGTCGCGACGGACGCCATCAGCCGACCTCCCCGGCCGGGGCGGCGAGGTTCGCCGCCAGCGCCTCGAGCACCGCCATCCTGACCGCCACGCCCATCTCCACCTGCTCGTCGATCACGCTCTGCGGCCCGTCGGCCACGAGCGGGTCGATCTCCACCCCGCGGTTCATGGGGCCCGGGTGCATGACGAGGGCGTCCGGCCGGGCGCGGGCGAGGCGCGCCCCGTCGAGGCCCCAGAAATGGAAGTATTCGCGCACCGACGGCACGAAGCCGCCGTCCATCCGCTCGCGCTGCAGGCGCAGCATCATGACGACGTCCGCGTCCGTCACCGCTGCGTCCATGTCGTCGAGGACCGCGACGCCGAGCCGGTCGATGCCGGCGGGCATGAGCGTCGAGGGCCCGGCGAGGCGGACGCGGGCGCCGAGGGCCGACAGGAGGATCACGTTGGAGCGGGCGACGCGTGAGTGGAGGACGTCGCCGCAGATCGCCACCGTCAGCCCCTCGATCCGGCCCTTGCGGCGGCGGATGGTGACGGCGTCGAGGAGGGCCTGGGTCGGGTGCTCGTGGGCGCCGTCGCCCGCGTTGACGACCGCGCAGTCCACCTTGCGGGCGATGAGGGCGACAGCGCCCGCCGCGTGGTGGCGGATCACGATGATGTCCGGGCCCATGGCGTTGAGGGTGGCGGCCGTGTCCACGATCGTCTCGCCCTTCGACAGGGACGAGCGTGCGACGGCCATGTTCATCACGTCCGCCCCGAGGCGCTTGCCGGCGAGCTCGAAGGAGGCCTGGGTCCGCGTCGAGGGCTCGAAGAAGAGGTTGACGAGGGTGCGCCCGCGCAAGGTGGCGCGCTTTTTCCGGGTGAGCCCTTCCGCGGCGGTGCGCTCGGCAAGGTCCACGAGGTGGGCGATCTCGTGGGGCCGAAGGTCCTCGATGCCGAGGAGGTGGGAGTGGGGGAAGGCGTCCGTCATCGCGCCGCGCCCCCCGCGCCCGCCCGTTCGTTCCCGTCCATGGCGGCCGCCGCTCCTCGCCCTTGCCGTGCGGTCGTTGCTTCCGCGACGTCCCGTCGATAGAACGCGCAATGAGACGAGCGACGCGCACGCGGGGAGCCGACCGGTTGCACAAGCCGATCGAACGGACGCCCGGGGAAGCCGGCGTCGAGGCGGTCGGCGGGGCGGCGACCGGCGGGGCGGCCGCGCCGAACCTCCCGCCCCTGTCCGCCGGCTTCAACCTTTGCGAGGCGGACCCGGTGTTGTCCGCCGCCCTCGACGCGTGCGCCGACGGCGAGGCGGCCGAGACCCTGTCCGCCCTCGGCGCCTGGTGGGGCTCGCCGGACGCGGAGGAGGTGGCGCGGCTCGCGTCGGAAAATCCGCCGCGCCTTCGCGCCCTCGACGCCTGGGGCGAACGGGTCGACGAGGTGGAGCATCACCCGGCCTGGCACGCCCTCCTCAACCGGTCGATCGGCGCGGGCCTTTCCTCCTCCGCCTGGGAGGAGGACGGGTCGGGCGTGCGCCGGCAGCACCGGCTGCGCGCGGCGACGCTCTATCTCGCGGCCGCCTTCGAGCCCGCCCACGTGGAGCCGGCCTGCCTCACCCATGCCGGCATCGCCGCCCTCGCCGCCGCGCCGGACCTCGAGGCGGAGCTGTTCCCGCCCCTGTCGAGCCGGCGGCACGACCGGCGCATCCTGCCGGTGGCGGAAAAGGACGGCGCGACCCTCGCCCTCGCCCTCACGGAGCGCGATGCGGGCGGCGACCTGTCGGCCGTCGCGTGCCGGGCGGCGCCGGCGGGGGGCGACCTTTACGCGGTGAGCGGACACAAGTGGTTCGTCTCCCATCCGATGGCCGACGTCTACCTCACCCTCGCCCGCACCGGCGAGGGGGTTTCCTGCCTCCTCGTGCCGCGGGTGCTGCCGGACGGCGTGCCGAACCGTATCCACCTCTCCCGGCTGAAGGACAAGGTGGGCTTCGACGCCCTCGCCGTCGCCGAGGTGGAATTCGCGGGCGCGGACGGCGTGCTCGTGGGCGAGGCTGGCCGCGGTCTCGCGGTCGTCCGTGACACGCTGACGCTCCTGCGCCTCGACGGGGCGGTGCGGGCGGCCGCGGTGATGCGGGCGGGCGCCACCAACGCGGTGCGGCACCTGAGGGCCCGCACGGTGAGGGGCGAGCGGCTCGCCGACGCCCCGCTCATGCGCACGGTGGTGGCGGACCTCGCCCTCGACTGCGCCGCGGCGACCGCCCTTTCCATGCGCGTCGCCGCCGCCTACGACGCGGCCTTCGACAGCGACGCGGAGTTCGCCCTCGCGCGGCTGCTGACGCCCACCGCCAAGTACTTCGCCGGCAAGGCCGCCCCGCGCCTCCTCGCCGAGGCCGTCGAGTGCGTGGGCAACTTCGCCCTCGTCGGGGCCCATCCGCTCGCGCGCCTTTACCGGGACGCGCCGCTCCTGTCGGTCTGGCAGGGCACGGGCAACGAACTCGCGCTCGAGACGGCGCGGCTCGTGGAGCGCGATCCCTCCCTCCTCGACGACGCCCTCGCCACCCTCGCCCCGGACCTTCGCGAGGCGGAGGGACCCTTGCGCGACCGTCTCGTGGACGCGGCCGACCGCGCCGCCTCGGACCTTGCGGGCGCGCGCCGCTTCGTGGAGCAGCTCGCCTTCGTCGCGGCCGCTGCGGCGCTTCGGCGCGACCTGCCGCGGGTGGTCTCCGACGCCTTCCTCGACAGCCGCCTGGAGGGGACGGGCCGGGCCACCTACGGTGCCCTCGACACCCGCTTCGACACCGCCGCCCTCCTGGACTTCATCCTGCCGGAGGCCTGACTCTCCCGGGTGCTCGGCGGGTTCGAGGGGCGGCTGGCCCGCATCTTGCCTGCGAGGCTTGCGACCTCGCCGCGGCAAGCCATGCGCCAGCGTCGGCCTCGCCCCGGGCGAAAGGGCTGGAACGGGCGGGCGCCCGGCGTAATATACTGCGGATGGCCCGGCGGCCCAGGCGTTCGCCTTGCGGGGAGCCTTCATCCGGGCCGGGCGCCGATCCGGCCCAGTCACGTGACGGCCTGCCGGGGCCGCACCCTCGAGGAGCCAGCCTGGAATGGATGAAGAAGCACCGGACCGTCAAAGATCCGGTTCGGGAGGTCGCCGCCATACCGGCCTGTTCGGTCGCTTGCGGAACTATTTTCTGACCGGTGTCGTCTTCGCTGCGCCGCTGACGATCACGGTCTTCCTTGTCTGGACATTCATCAACTGGGTCGACAGCTGGGTCAAGCCGTGGATCCCGGCGCGCTACAACCCGGAAAGCTACGTCGACTTTCCCTTGCCGGGTTTCGGGCTCGTCGTCGCGCTGGTCGCCTTGACGCTGCTCGGCTTCCTCACCGCCAACATCTTCGGGCGGACGATCCTGTCCATCGGCGAGCACTTGCTGGACCGGATGCCGCTGGTCCGCAACCTCTACAAGGCGTTGAAGCAGATCTTCGAGACCGCGCTGTCGGAGCGGTCGACCACGTTCCGCCGGGCCGGGCTCATCGAGTATCCGCGGCGGGGCCTGTGGGCGATCGTCTTCATCGCGACCGAGGCGCGGGGCGAGATCTCCCACAAGTTGCCGCCCGAGGACGACATCATGTCGGTGTTTCTGCCGACGACGCCGAACCCGACCTCCGGCTTTCTCCTGTTCGTGCCGCGCTCGGACGTGACGATCCTGGAGATGAGCGTGGAGGACGCGGCGAAGCTCGTGGTGTCGGCGGGCCTCATCACGCCGGAATACCGGGCGCGCACGAAGAAGCTCGCCGTCGCCGCCGGCCTCGACCAGGACGGTCCGGGCCGGGAAGTCGCCGGCGCGGGGGGCTAGGGTCGTCCGCGACGCACCGCCGTCGGCGGTCGGCGGCGGCCTGTCGAGGAGGGAGGGTGCCTGCGTGACGGCGCGGCGGGGGTTGGCGGCGCCAGGGTGACGGACCGGCGAGGGCCGGCAAGCCCGGCAGCGTCAAGACCAAGCCATGGCCGACGGGGCCAGCCCTTGCGCGTAATCGCCGTCGTCCGGCCGCCGTTGGTTCCTCGATGTCCGCCGGGGACGCGACGACGAACGGGTCGGCGGAGGGGCGGGACCGTGCCTGAGGGCAGGCGCGGTCGCCGCCGCCTTCAGACGGCCTCGGCCGGCTTCAGCTCGACGGATTCGCCGCAGCCGCAGGCGGAGACTTGATTCGGGTTGCGGAAGGTGAAGCCGGAGCGGAAGCGGGTGGTCTCCACGTCCATTTCCGTGCCGAGCAGGAAGAGGACCGCCGCCGGGTCCACGTAGAGGCGGGCACCGCCCGATTCCACCACCTCGTCGCGCGGGTTCGCCTCGTGGACGAGGTCCATGGTGTACTCCATGCCCGCGCAGCCGCCCTTCTTGATGCCGACCCGCAGGCCGAGGGCGGGCGGGTTCGACCCCTCGACGAGCGCGCGGACGCGGCTGGCGGCCGCTTCGCTCAGGGTCATCACGGTGGGCTTCGGTCGTGCGGGCTGCGTCATCGGTTCGCCCTCCAGCTGATGGTCGTGCGTCGGCCGCTCAATAGAAGAAGTCGAGCGCCGTGCGGGCCTCGTCGGACATGCGGCTCTGGTCCCAGGGCGGGTCGAACGTCATGTTGACGATGACGTTGCCGACGCCCTCGACCGTAGCGACGGCGTTCTCCACCCAGCCCGGCATCTCGCCGGCCACCGGGCAGCCCGGCGCCGTCAGCGTCATGTCGATGCGGACCGTGCGCTCGTCGTCGATGTCGACGCGGTAGATGAGGCCGAGTTCGTAGATGTCGGCCGGGATCTCCGGGTCGTACACGCTCTTCAGCGCCGCCACGATGTCCCGGGTGAGGCGCTCGAGCTCCTCCTCCGGGATCGCCGACCCCTCGCCCGCGGCGGCGTCCGCCGCTGCCGCGCCGTCCGCGGGCGTGTCCGTGGCCTCCTCGGTCCGGCGCGCCGCGATGGCTGCGTCGTCCTGCATCCGCTCCTCCTTACCCGAAGAATCTATGGGCCTTCTCGATGGCCGCCGCAAGGCGGTCCACGTCCTCCCGGGTGTTGTACAGCCCGAACGAGGCGCGGCAGGTGGACGTGGTGCCGAAGCGCGTCCACAACGGTTCGGTGCAGTGGGTGCCCGCGCGCACCGCCACCCCCTCCCGGTCGAGGATGGTGGCGACGTCGTGGGCGTGGGCGCCCGCCACGTTGA
>CAZJNX010000205.1:3640-8216 GCA_964547415.1 uncultured Hyphomicrobiales bacterium | reverse complement strand
ACTTGCCGACGCCCGGCACGCCGGTGATGCCGACGCGGACGGCCTTTCCCGTCTCCGGCAGGACGGCCTGCAGGAGCTGGCGGGCGAGCGGCCGGTGGCTCGCCTTGCGCGATTCGATGAGGGTGATCGCCCGGGCGAGCGCGGTTCGCTCGCCCCCGAGGAGGCGGCGGGCGAGGTCGTCCGGGTCGGGTTCGGGCGGCGGCATCCGGCCTCCGGGTCCGCGCTCAGGCGCGCCAGACGATGCGCTGCAGCTCCGCGCGCGACAGGTCCTCCGCGGAGGGCAGCTCGTCGAACGGTCCCGTGTAGCCCGGGATCGCGAACACGAGGAAGACGCGGTCCGCCCGCCGTGCCGGACAGACGGCCATCCCCCGCCACAGGTTCCGCCCGACGCGGCAGTCGGCGCGGGAGACGCCCGCCTCGGCCATGGACATGCCGATCCGCTCCCCGTTGGGCCCGCGCAGGCGATGGGTGACGCCGTGGATCTCCTCCACCGTGCCGCCCGGCCCGCGGTAGAACTGGACGACCTGCACCCCGTCCTCGAAGGCGGCGAGGGTCGACACGGTGCGGTCCTCGACGGCGGTCCGGATCGTGCGGATCTCCGCCTCCGGCAGGGCGGCCTGGAGGCTCGCCGTGCCGTAACGGGTGGTGGCGTCGACTGTGCCCGCGCCGTCGTCGTCGATCGTCACGTAGGTCTCGGTCGTGAAGGTGCCGGCGGACACGCCCGCCTGGCAGGCGGCGAGAACCGGCGCGAGGCCGGCAAGGACGAGGAGCGGGACGGAAGGGAGCCGGCGAAGCCGGCGGCGGGGCACTGGACGGGTCATGACGCTCGGGTCTCGGGGCGGGGCGAGGCACGGACGGCCCGCGGCGCGGCAGGCGCCCGGGCGCGGGCGAGGCGAGCCCCTAGCACGGCCCGTCCGCCCTGTCAGCGCCGCCCGCCGGTTCCCTTTCCGCGCCATGCGCGCCCCCCGCTCCCATCGCGGCACGGGATCTGCTAAGACCAGCCCGCCGGCGGACGGGCCGGTCGGAGGAGCGGACGCGAGGAGCCGGGACGTGGCGGACACGGCGGCGGAGACGGGCGCGGCGGCGGACGGGACCCCGCGGTTCACGGTGGCGAAGGCGCTGTTCTACCCGACGGTGCGGGAGGTCATCGCGATCTTCGGCGGCGTGTCGTTGGCGCTCGTCCTCGCGGCGGCGGTGGTCGGTGGGCTCGGGCGGCTGTGGCTCGTCCCGCTCGCCCTCGTCTACGGCTTCGCCTGGTGGACGTTCATCGAGTACGTCTTCCACCGCTGGATTCTGCACTGGGAGCCGAAGACGCCCCTGTGGAAGCGCGTGCGCCGCCTCCTGCCGGGCCACCGCAGCCACCACAACGACCCGTTCGACCCGGACGACGTCGTCAACATGAAGCACTACGTGGGGCTCGCCGTCGCCTTCCTGTGCTTCCTCGGGATGATGGCCCTCGGCTTTCCCCTCGACTTCGCCTTCGCCGCGACGGCGGGGGGCACGGCCGGCTACGCGGCCTACGAGTTCGTCCACTTCGCCTGCCACCAGCTGCCCATGCGCTCCTTTCTCGGGCGGCGCATCCGCCAGCACCACGCGATCCACCACCACCGGGACGAGACGGTCAACTTCGGCGTCACCAGCCCGTTCTGGGACTGGGTGTTCGGCACCCGCTTCCGCCCGTCCCCGCGCCCGGCGCGCTGAGCGACCTCAGCGCGGGCCGAGGGTCTTTCGGCCGAAGCCGTCCGGCAGGAGCGCGGAGATCGGCCGCACCAGGACGGACGAGAAATCGTGGGCGGCCGCGATCACGCGGACGTCGTGGGCGCCGCGGGCCGCGGCCTCGGCGATCAGCTGCCGGCAGCGCCCGCACGGGGTGACGACGGGCCACGGCGGCGCGGCGTCCCGCCCGCGGCCGGTCACGGCGATCGCGACCACCGACCCGCCGGAAAAGCTCGCCGCCATCAGCGCCTGGACCTCCGCGCACAGGGACAGGCCATAGGACGCGTTCTCGAGGTTCGCCCCCGGATGGATCACCCCGTCGGAGGTGCGGGCGGCCGCGCCGACCAGGAAGCCGGAGTAGGGGGCGAAGGCGCGCTCACCGGCCCGGCGGGCGGCCTCGAGAAGGTCCCGGTCGGCGGCGTCGAGGGCGTCGGCCGCCGTGCCGGTCAACCGACGAAGGCCTTCTCGATCACGTAGCTCGCCGGGCGGTTGTTGGCCCCCTCCACGAAGCCGCGCGCCTTCAGGAGGTGGGCGACGTCCGCGAGGAAGGCGCTCGAGCCGCACAGCATCACCCGGTCCGACGCCGGGTCGAGGGGCGTGCCGGCGACGTCCGCGAAGCGCCCCTCCTCGATGAGGGTGGTGATGCGTCCCTCCACCGGGTGGGGCGCGCGGGTCAGCGTCGTGACGAAGGTGAGGCTCTCGCCCACGATCTCCGACAGGAGCGGGTCGGCGCCGATGGAGGCGAAAAGGTCCTCCCCGTAGGCGAGGTCCGCCTTCTGCCGGCACGTCTCCACGAGGACCACCTCCTCGAAGCGCTCGTAGGTCTCCGGGTCCCGGACGATGCTGGCGAACGGGGCGATCCCGGTGCCGGTGGCGAGGCACACGAGGCGCCGCCCCGGCTCGAGGGCGTCGAGGACGAGGGTGCCCGTCGGGCGCGGGCGCAGGTAGACACCGTCGCCCGGCGAGATGGTCTGCAGGCGGCTCGTGAGCGGCCCGTCCGGCACCTTGATGGAGTAGAACTCCAGCCGGTCGTCCCAGGAGGGGCTGGCGATGGAGTAGGCGCGCAGGAGCGGCTTGCCGTCCGCCGGCAGGCCGAGCATGACGAACTCGCCCGAGCGGAAGCGCAGGCCCGGCGGCCGGGCGAGGGAGAAGGAAAAGAGGCTGTCCGTGTAGTGCTCGACCGAAAGCACCGGCAGGCGCTCGAGGCCGGCGACGTCCGGCAGGGCGTCCGGCGTTGCGGCGGTGGCGACGTTCACGGTCATCTCGTCCTGTCTCCCTCCTTCGGCGCACGACGGGCCTGCTGGCCCCGATGAGGGCGCGAGGATTACCCGGCGCGATAGGGGGGCGCCTTGCCCTCGATCAAGGCCCGGGCCCGCCGACGGCGCCGCTGCTCCCGGAACGCCCGTTCCGGCCGGTTGCCGCCACGCCGGACGCGGGCGATGCGCGTGGACGGCGAGCGGAACGGGATGCGGCTGCCGATCCCGTCCGCGCGGACGGGATCCTTTTTGGACCGTCGGGCTGTCGGCCGCCGGACACGCCTGGCATCCACCGGCCTTCCCCACGGATCGAGCCGGCGGACCGCCACCGTGGACGGCGCCGGCGGACCGCGACCGTGGACGGCGACGGTCCTCCCGACGGCCGTTCCGCCCGCGCGTGCGCGCCCGGCCGTCGTCTTCGCCCGGCCGCGGGATCCTCGTTCGCGGGCGCGCGCACCCTCCGGCCCCCGGGCGGCCGCCGATCGAGGCGCGGCCCGCGACGGAGAGCGTGGCGCCGCGGGACGGCCCGGACGCTGACGACCGCTCGCCCCGCTCCGCCGACGGCGACCCTTCGCGGGCGTCCACCGGACGGCGCGGCCTTCGGCGGGCGTTGCCGTGACGGGGGCGGGATCGCCGGCGGTCCCGCTCGCGAGCGGATCGGCCGGTCGGGTGTCGCGCCCGGCTGCGAAGCGGGAACAGGCGCCACGTCCGGCCCGAATGGTCGCCCCCTCGGGCGGCGGGCCGCCGGATCGCCTCGTGCGTGCCGTCGCCCGTCCGCCGCCGTGTCCTGCCGCGGCGAGCGGGCGGGCGCGCGGCCTTGCCGAGGGACGGGTAGGGGGGCCGGCCGCACGCGGCCGCCATGGACCGCGCCATCGGGCCGGGCGGTAGGCGCGACCAGCGCCGCGGGGTCGGCGGCGGCCTCCCGCACGCCCCGCGACGGGCGAAGGCCCGCTCGCCGCGCACGGGATGTTGACCGCCGACGCCTGAAGCGGTTTGTAGAGCCGCGACGGTCGTTAGCCGGCAACGGCGGGCGAATCGGCGCCTTCGACCCCTCCATCGGCCATGCGCCACGCCAGCCTAAAGACCCCTGCGGAAGGCCATCCATGTACCGTTCCACGACCCACGGGATCGAAGTGACTGTGGAGCCGCGATTCCTCGAGGAGCAGTCCGTGCCGGACGAGGGGCGCTACACCTGGGCCTACACGGTCGAGATCCGCAACCGGAGCGAGGACACGGTGCGGCTCAGGGCGCGCTACTGGCGGATCACGGACGCCCTCGGGCGCGTGGAGGAGGTGCGCGGGCCCGGTGTCGTGGGCAAGCAGCCCACCCTCGCGCCCGGCGAGAGCTTCACCTACACGTCCGGCTGCCCCCTCAGGACCCCTTCGGGCTTCATGGAAGGGCACTACGAGATGGAGCGGGCGGACCGCGAGCGCTTCAACGTGACGATCCCCGCCTTCTCCCTCGACCTTCCGAACGCCCGCCAGCTCGTCAACTGACGCCCCCGCCGCGTCCGCTCCCCGTCAGTCGCCGTCCGCGGCGGCGAGGCGCTCCGCTTCGGCGAGGAGGGCGGCCTCCTCGAGGGTGAAGTCGCTCTCGATCCACCG
>CAZJNX010000205.1:0-3630 GCA_964547415.1 uncultured Hyphomicrobiales bacterium | reverse complement strand
AGGGCCGCCATCAGCCGGCCGAGGGCGGGTCCCGGGCGGGCGATGCCCCGGGCGATCAGCGTGCGCGCCGTCACGGGAAGGGCCGGGGCGGCGGCGTCGAAGGCGACGGCGGGCGCAAGGGCCGCGCTCGCCTCCTGCGGCGGACGGCCGCGGGCGACGAGGAGGACGGCCCCGTCGAGGGCGCCGGCGAGGCCGTGGCGGTGGACGGCGCGCCGGACCGAGCGGGGGGCGGTCGGGTCCAGCGCCGCCGCCGCCTCCACCGCCGTCGCCATGCGCTTGCGGGCGGCGAGCGAAAGCTTGAGGTCCGCGGCGAGGGCGTCCGTGCGGGCCGTGCTGGTGGCGGCGGCGAGGGCGGCAAGGCGGATCTCCGGGCTCTGCGCGTCGACCGGCGCCGCGCCGTGGGCCGACAGGGCCGCCGACAGGGCGGTCTGGGCGAGGATCGCCCGCTCGAGGGCGATGACGTCGAACGGACCCGCGACGGCGGCCTCGAGGATGCCGTGGGTCACCATCGGCTCGAGCGCCCCGACGGCGCCGGGCGCCAGGAGCAGGCGAAACATCTCGTGGGCGATGCGCTCGGCCGACAGGCGCCCGAGCCCCGCCCGCTCGGCCACCGCCGCGGCGAGGCCGTCCGGGTCGGGCGGGCCGTGGCCGTAGGCGGCGTGGATGCGGAAGAAGCGCAGGATGCGCAGGTAGTCCTCCCGGATCCGCTCGGCCGGGTCGCCGATGAACCGGATCCGCCGGGCGCGACAGTCCGCCACGCCGCCCACGTAGTCGTGGAGGGTGCCGTCGGGGGCGAGGGACAGGGCGTTGACCGTGAGGTCGCGCCGGCGGGCGTCCGCCTCCCAGTCGCGGGTGAAGGCGACCTCCGCGTGGCGCCCGTCCGTCGACACGTCCTTCCTGAGGGTGGTCACCTCCACCGGCTCGCCGCCGACCAGCACCGTCACGGTGCCGTGCCTGAGGCCCGTCGGAATCACCCTGAAGCCGGCGGCCTCCGCCCGCTCCATCACCCGGTCGGGGGTCAGCGTCGTGCCGACGTCCACGTCCTTGATGGGAAGGTCCATCAGCTCGTTGCGCACGGCCCCGCCGATCGCCCGCGCCTCCTCCCCGCCCGCCTCGAGCGCTGCGAACAGGCGCGCGAGATCGGGCCGGACGAGCCAGCCCGGCCTGAGGCGTTCAGGGATCGCCACGGAAGCCGCCCGGGACGAGCTCCCCGTCCCGGTACTCGAGGGGGACGTAGGCGCCCTCCTCCTGCTCGCCGAAGGCGGCGAGGGCCACGAGGCCGAGGGCGACGCAGCCGAAGCCCGCCAGCACCAGCCACACGACCCGGTTGGTGTTGTAGCTCTGCTGGGCCTGGGCGAGCCCGCGGGTGACCCACACGTAGATGCCGTAGCCGATGAAGGGGAGGAGAAAGAGGAGAAGCTGGAGCAGAAAGACCCTGAGCATGGGGCGGACGTTTCCTCGGGTGAGGCTCGACGGCGGCCGAAACGAGGCCGTGCGGGCGGAAGATCGTGGTTCGGGGGCGGACGGGCAAGTGAGCGCGGTGATCGGCCGCTCGCAGCCTCCCGTCAACGGTAGAGTTCCTCCCACACGCCACGCACGATCCCGGCCGTCACGCCCCAGATCACCCATTCGCCGAACGGCATGCGCCAGTAGCGGCGCTCCCCGCCCGCGACCGGGCGGCGCGCGGCGAGGTGGTTCTCCGGACGCATCAGGAAATCCCACGGCACCTCGAACACGGCGGCGACCTCCTCCGGGTTCGGGTGGGGGTGCGCGGCTGGGTCGACGATGCCGAGGACGGGGAAGATCCGGTAGCCGGTGCGGGTGAGGTAGGGCGCGGCGTAGCCGATCGGCTCCACGAGGGCGGGGGAGATGCCGATCTCCTCCTCCGCCTCGCGCAGGGCCGCGGCGAGCGGGTGCGGGTCCGTCGGGTCGATCTTGCCGCCCGGGAAGGCGACCTGGCCCGCGTGGCTCGACAGGTGTCCGGCGCGCAGGGTGAAGATGGTGGACAGCGCCCCCCGGTCCACGAGGGGCACGAGGACGGCCGCGTCCCTGAGCGGGCCCGCCGGCGGGCCGTCGCCGCCCGGGTTGATGAGGTGGTCGCCCCGCGGCTCCGGGTGGGCGGCGATGTCGTCCTCGAGGGGAAACAGGCGGTGGCGCCGCGCCCGCACCGACGCGAGGTCGAGGGGCGGGGCGGCGGGCGCCGCCTCCCCACCCGCGGGCGCGGCGGCCTCATCGTCCATCGCCGGCGAGCCTTTCGAGCTCGCACGCGCGCATCATCGCGAAGAAGACCCCGCCCGACCAGACGCCGAACCAGGCCTCGCCGTCGCGGGTCTCGGTCGCCGCGTGGTCGACCAGCTGGTAGAGGAGGGGGCGGGCGAGCCGCGCCTCGAGGCGCCCGCGCACCCGCACGTACGGCCGGATGCCGTCCGTCCCCTCCTCCTCCTCGAAGCGCAGGGGATGCTCGCCGTCGACGGTGACAACGTCGCCCACGTTGGTGCGCAGGGTGAGGGTCTGGGCGCTGCCCTCGCCGCTCGCCGTCATCTCCACGGCGAGGAAGGGGACGTCCTCCACGGTGATCCCGATCTTCTCCACCGGGGTCACCAGGTAGTATCGGCCGTCCCCGTCCCGGCGCAGGACCGTGCTGAAGAGCCGCACCAGCCGCTCGCGGCCGATGGGCGTGCCGAGGTAGTGCCACAACCCGTCCCGGTCGATGCGGATGTCGAGCTCGCCGCAATAGGGCGGGTTCCACTTGTCGACCGGGGGCAGGCCCTCGTCCGGAACGGCGCGGGCGATGAGGCCCTCGAGGTCGCCCGCCGCGTGGCTCACGCCGATTTGATCCTCCCGTGCGGTCATGGAGCGTTCTCCTGTCGCTTGCGTCGTGGTCGGCTCCCCGTCCCTTCCAAGCACATTTGGCACGGCCTTGCACCGCGGGGCGCGACGGGCTGGTTCTGGACAGGGGCCGCGCCGCGCCCCAGTATTGGGAAAGGCCAGCGGGCGCGTGCGGGTTGCGCGCCCTGCGCGAGGGACCTTAGGGTCGGCGCGAAACCTGCAAGGTCCCGTTTGACGGATCGGGTGCGTGCTCCCGGCCAGGGTCGTCCCCTTGCGGTTCGGGCCCGTGGGCCGACCATTTTGCGCAGCCCGGGGTCCGTTGCCGGGCGCGGCATGCAACCAGCGCGAGAAATCGGAAAGCCACCGGATGAGCGAGACGACGACGCCCCTGGAGACCGACGAGCGGGCCCTCGTGGCCGAGGCGGAGGCGTCCGTCGGGCGCGTCGTCGCGGCGCGGGAGGAGGTGGAGCGGGTCATCTTCGGCCAGGCCCGGGTGGTCGAGCAGGCGCTCGTGTGCATCCTGTCGGGCGGCCACGGCCTGCTCGTGGGCGTGCCCGGCCTCGCCAAGACCAAGCTGGTGACGACGCTCGGCACCGTGCTCGGCCTCGACGCCCGCCGCGTCCAGTTCACGCCGGATCTCATGCCCTCGGACATCCTGGGATCGGAGATCCTCGAGCAGTCGGACGACGGCTCGCGTGCCTTCCGCTTCATCGGGGGGCCGGTCTTCACCCAGCTCCTGATGGCCGACGAGATCAACCGGGCGAGCCCACGGACCCAGTCCGCCCTGCTGCAGGCCATGCA
>CAZJNX010000204.1:0-8296 GCA_964547415.1 uncultured Hyphomicrobiales bacterium | reverse complement strand
GATCCCTCTGCCCGTGCCTCAAGCGGACGGAATCACGTCGCCAACGTCAGCGCCAGCCCGGTTTCCGGAGGCGTCCACATGGAAGATCTCGGTTGAACGCTCGACCTTCCTGATTGGCCCTCATAACGGGCTATTGGTCGCCGTCTCGCGCCCATGCAGGCTTAATTTTCACTCGCGGTCCTGCGTCTGAGGCGTTATCGTACATACGCCGGCCCAAAAGAGGAAATGCCGGCTTTTCGAAAGCGCCTCGAGGCCGGTCAATTGGCAAAAATTGTCATCGAATATCTTTCGGTATCTAGAGACGCTTGCACGCGAAATTGGAATATTAGCCGGAACATGCATCATGCTTGGAACTAATGGCCAGGACCGCCTGAGCGGAACCTCCAGTGACGACCGAATTCAAGGATTATCAGGGAATGATAGTTTATTTGGCCAGAGTGGGGACGACACGCTTTTTGGCAATAACGGAAATGATTTTGTAGACGGCGGTCGCGGAAACGATTTTTTATATGGAGACGGGGGGGGATGACCGCTTAGTCGGCGGTGGTGACGCAAATGATTACGTTGGCGGCCGCGGGCGCGATCTATTTGATGGACGACCGAATGGTGGAGTTGACGATGATAGTGTGCGTTATGAGTTAGAAGAGGGGCCGCAGGGCGTCGTTGTCAACCTAGATCGCGGTATAGCGAAAGATAGTTTCGGTCATCGCGATCAACTTCTTGACATTGAAAGTGTTTTTGGCACTGCATTTGCTGACCGTCTTCTTGGCGGTCAATCTCAGAGGAATCTGGATTACCAAGACTTTGTTGGACTTGCGGGCGCTAATTCAATTAATGGTGGAAATGGATTCGATCTGCTGCGCTATGACCGAGATATTTGGTATGGTGGGGATGCTGGCGTTGTCGTTGATCTGCGAAAGGGTGCCGCTCGCGATGGCTTCGGCGACTGAGATCGGGTGAAAAACATTGAAGCGGTGCGTGGAACAGAATTCAATGATGTTCTGCGTGGAGGCCAGCGCGACGAGATACTGGCAGGGCGCGATGGCAACGATCGGCTGGTTGGGCGCGGTGGAGACGATCAACTTTTCGGCGGCGCGGGCGCGGACCGCATCCGTGCGGGCGCTGGCGACGACACGGTCGCGCCGGGCGAACAGGACGATGTCGTCGATCTCGGCCGCGGCCGGGACATGCTCGTGTTCGAGCCTGGCGACGGCCGCGACCGGGTGACGGGCTTCGGCCCGGACGACCTCGTCGACCTCACGGCCTTCCGCTTCGACGGTCTCCGCGCGCTCGCCGCGGCGGTGGACCCGCGCGGCGGCGACACGACCCTGCGCCTCGGCGACGGCGACGTTCTCGTCCTCGAGGACATCGCGGCCCGCCTGCTCGGCCCAGACAACGTCCTGATCTAGTGGTCTGACCGATACGGAAGAGTTCGTGAGGGGATTCCGTCCTGCGGTCCCATCCTCGCCCGGATGAGCCGCCCCAGGAACCGCCTCCGCAATCAAAAGATGCCGCTGAGCACCCTCGGCGGCACGAGATCAATCGTTTTCGGAGGTGTCCAGATGCTCCCGCTCGACGGCCTCGACGTCGCGTTCGGCTGACGGGCCGGACCCCGGCGAGGCCCCAGCGGGATGGGAAAACGGGTCGTTCGCCGCACCCTGCCGGCCGTGTCGGGAGCCTGCCATGCCCCCGTCGGGGTTCGGGCCCCCGCGCCCGCACCTCGCCTGACGGGGCGGCGCCTCAAAGGTCGAGGAGGAGGCGCTCCGGATCCTCGATGGCCTCCTTGACGCGGACGAGGAAGGTGACGGCCTCCTTCCCGTCGACGATGCGGTGGTCGTAGGAAAGCGCAAGGTACATCATCGGGCGGATGACGATCTGCCCGCCGCGCACCACCGGGCGCTCCTCGATGCGGTGCATGCCGAGGATGCCGGACTGGGGCGCGTTCAGGATCGGCGTCGACATGAGCGATCCGTAGACGCCGCCGTTGGAGATGGTGAAGGTGCCGCCCTGCATGTCCTCGAGCTTGAGCGTGCCGTCGCGGGCGCGGCGGCCGAAGTCGCCGATGGCCTTCTCGATGCCCGCGACCGACAGGTCGTCCGCGTCCCGCACCACCGGGACGACGAGGCCCTTGTCGGTCCCGACGGCGACACCGATGTGGTAGTAGTTCTTGTAGACGAGGTCCTGACCGTCGATCTCCGCGTTGACCGCCGGCACGTCCTTCAGAGCCTGCACGCACGCCTTCACGAACATCCCCATGAAGCCGAGCTTCACGCCATGCTTCTTCTCGAACATGTCCTTGTATCGGGCGCGCAGGTCCATCACCGCCTGCATGTCCACGTCGTTGAACGTGGTCAGCATGGCGGCGGTGTTCTGGGCGTCCTTGAGGCGGCGGGCGATGGTCTGGCGCAGCCGCGTCATGCGGATGCGCTCCTCCCGCGCCTCGTCGGGCGCCGACGGCGGGACCCGCGGGGCCGGGGCCGGCGCCTCGGTCCGGGCGGGTACCTCGGCCCTCTTCGCCGCCCCGCCCTCGACGGCGGACAGGACGTCGCCCTTCAGGACCTGGCCGCGGCGGCCGGAGCCGCTCACCTCGTTCGCCGCGAGGCCCGCCTCCTCGAGGTGCTTGCGGGCGGCCGGCGAGGGCGGCATGTCCGTGCCGCGGGAGCCGGCGACCGCGTCGGCCCCGCTGCCGGTGGTGAGGCCCGCGCCCGGGGGCGAGGCGGAGGCGGCCGGCGGCGAGACGGTGGCCGCCGGCGCCGCCCCGCCCGCCTTGCCGGCGCCCGCGCCGATGCGGCCGAGGACGGCGCCGACGGCGACCGTGTCCCCCTCCTTCACGTCGAGCTCGGCGAGGACGCCGGACGCCGGAGCCGGCACGTCCACCGTCACCTTGTCGGTCTCGAGCTCCACGAGCGGCTCGTCGGCCGAGACGCTCTCGCCCGGCTTCCTGTGGAGCCGGGCGACCGTCGCCTCCGTCACCGATTCGCCGAGGGCCGGCACCAGGATCGCGACCTCCGCGCCGCCCTCGGCGGGGGCCGCGACGGCCTCCTTCGGTGCGGTCTCGCGGCCGCCGGACGGGGCCGCCTCGGGGGTGGCGGCGGGCTGGGGCCGCGCCGAGGCGACCGGGCCACCCGCGCCGTTGCCGGTCGCCGCCCCGTCGCCCTCGATGGAGCCGAGGAGGGCGCCCACCTCGACCGTGTCGCCGTCCTTCGCGACGATGTCGCCGAGCTTGCCCGCGGACGGGGCGGGCACCTCGACCGTCACCTTGTCGGTCTCGAGCTCGACGAGGGGCTCGTCGGCGGAGACCGCGTCGCCCGGCTTCTTGAACCACTGGGCGACGGTGGCTTCGGTGACGGATTCGCCGAGGTTGGGAACGCGGATTTCGGTGGACATCGTCTGCCTGGCTCTGGCCTTTCGGCCCGGCGGAACGCGCCGGGCCCGTCGGATGGGAACGGGCGTGCGCGGCTTCAGGCCGCGAACGCCTCCTCGAGCATCGCCTCGAGCTGCTGAAGGTGGCGCGACAAGAGGCCCGTGGCGGTGGAGGCCGCCGCCGGCCGACCCACGTAGCGCGGCCGCGCGTTCTTCATGGACGCCTGCTGCAGCGCCCACTCGAGATAGGGCTGGACGAAGGTCCAGCTGCCCATGTTGGCGGGCTCCTCCTGGCACCACACGAGGTCCGCGTTCGGAAAGCGCTTGAGTTCGCTCGCCACCGACTGGGACGGGAACGGGTAGAGCTGCTCGACACGCAGGAGATAGACGTCGTCGACGCCGCGCTGCTCCCGTGCCTCGAGGAGGTCGTAGTACACCTTGCCGCAGCACGCCACCACGCGGCGGATCTTCTCGTTCGGCGCCAGCGGCGCGGCGCCGACGCGTCCGGTCTCGCCGTCGTCCTTGAGGACGCGGTGGAAGGTCGTCCCCTCCGCCATGTCGGCGAGGTCCGACACGCAGCGCTTGTGACGCAGCAGCGACTTCGGCGTCATCAGGACGAGCGGCTTGCGGAAGTCCCGCTTCAGCTGGCGACGCAGGATGTGGAAATAGTTCGCCGGCGTCGTGCAGTTGACGACCTGCATGTTGTCCTCGGCGCACATCTGCAGGAAGCGCTCGAGGCGTGCGGAGGAATGCTCCGGTCCCTGGCCCTCGTAGCCGTGGGGAAGGAGCATGACGAGGCCGCACATCCTGAGCCACTTGCGCTCGCCCGAGGAGATGAACTGGTCGATCACCACCTGGGCGCCGTTGACGAAGTCGCCGAACTGGGCCTCCCAGCAGGTGAGCGCCATCGGCTCGGCCAGCGAGTAGCCGTACTCGAAGCCGAGGACCGCCTCCTCCGAGAGCATCGAGTTGATGACCTCGTAGCGCGCCTGGTTGCCGGAGATGTGGTTGAGCGGGATGAAGCGCTCCTCCGTCTCCTGGTCGAAGATCACCGAGTGGCGCTGGGAGAAGGTGCCCCGCTCCACGTCCTGGCCCGACAGGCGGACCGGGTAGCCCTCCGTCAGCAGCGAGCCGAAGGCGAGCGCCTCGCCCGTCGCCCAGTCGATGCCCGTGCCGGTCTCGATCATCTTGCGGCGGGTGGCGAGGAAGCGCGAGATGGTGCGGTGGACGCGGAAGTCCTCCGGCACCTCGGTGAGCCTGGCGCCGACCCGCCTCAGCTCGTCCATCTCCACGCCGGTCTGGCCGCGGCGGCTCTCGTCGTCCGAGCTCGCCAGCTTGATCTTGGACCAGCGGCCGTCGAGCCAGTCCGCTTTGTTGGGCCGGTAGCTCTGGCCGGCCTCGAACTCCGATTCGAGGTGCTTGCGCCAGCGGTCCTTCATCTCCTCCACGTCGCCGTCCGACACGACGCCGTCGCCGACCAGCTTGTCGGCGTAGATCTTCAGCGTGGTCGGATGGTTGCGGACGACCTCGTACATCCGCGGCTGGGTGAAGGCGGGCTCGTCGCTCTCGTTGTGGCCGAAGCGGCGATAGCAGAACATGTCGATGACGACCGGCTTGTGGAACATCTGCCGGTACTCGGTCGCCACCTTGGCGGCGTAGACCACGGCCTCCGGGTCGTCGCCGTTGACGTGGAAGATCGGGCTCTCGACGACCTTGGCGACGTCCGAGGGATAGGGCGAGGAGCGGGCGTAGCGCGGGTTGGTGGTGAAGCCGATCTGGTTGTTGACGATGACGTGGACCGAGCCGCCGGTGCGATGGCCCTTGAGGCCCGACAGGCCGAAGCATTCGGCCACCACGCCCTGCCCGGCGAACGCCGCGTCGCCATGGAGGAGGAGCGGCATGATCATCGTCCGCTCCGTGTCGTTGTACTGGTCCTGCTTGGCGCGGACCTTGCCGAGAACGACGGGGTCGACGATCTCGAGGTGCGACGGGTTGGCCGTCAGCGACAGGTGGACCTTGTTGCCGTCGAACTCCCGGTCGGACGAGGCACCGAGATGGTACTTGACGTCGCCCGAGCCCTCCACGTCGTCCGGGTTGAAGGATCCGCCCTTGAACTCGTGGAAGATGGCGCGCAGGGGCTTGCCCATCACCTGGGCGAGGACGTTGAGACGGCCGCGGTGGGGCATGCCGATGACGATCTCGCGCACGCCGAGGTTGCCGCCCCGCTTGATGATCTGCTCGAGCGCGGGCAAGAGCGCCTCGCCGCCGTCGAGGCCGAAGCGCTTGGTGCCGGTGTACTTGAGGCCGAGGAAGCGCTCGAAGCCTTCCGCTTCCACCAGCTTGTTGAGGATGGCCTTCTTGCCCTCGAGGGTGAAGGAGATCTCCTTGCCCGGCCCCTCGATGCGCTCCTGCAACCAGGCCTTTTCGGCCGGGTTGGAGATGTGCATGAACTCGATGCCGATGGTGGAGCAGTAGGTGCGCTGCAGGATCCCCACCATCTCGCGGATGGTGGCGAACTCGAGGCCCAGCATGTTGTCGATGAAGATGGGCCGGTCCCAGTCCTCGATCGTGAAGCCGTAACTCGCCGGGTCGAGCTCGTCCTGCGCCTCGTAGCCCGCGATGCCGAGCGGGTCGAGCCGGGCGTGGTAGTGGCCGCGCATGCGGTAGGCGCGGATCATCATGATGGCGCGAACCGAATCGCGGGTGGCGCGGAAGACCTCCCGCTCGGAGAGCTCCACCCCCGCTGCCTGCGCCTTCTCCTTCACCTTCCGCTCGACGTGGCGGCCGACCTCGCCCCAGTCGCCGTCGAGGGCGGAGACGAGCTCGCCGTTCGCCGGCACCGGCCAGTCCGGACGCTGCCAGGGGGCGCCCCGCGCCTCGCGCAGGACCTGCTCCCGCTCGTCCTTCAGCTCCTCGAAGAAGGCGCGCCAGCCATCGTCGAGGGTGGCCGGCTCCGTCTGGTACTGGGCGTAGAGTTCCTCGAGGTAGGCGGCGTTGCCACCGTAAAGGAAAGAGGTGTCCAAAAACGCCTGGTTAGCGTTCTGTCGTGCCATGATGTCCTCAGGGGCAGGCGCCCCCTCCTTCGGCTCTCGTTGCGGCGGAGGGGGGCGCGCCGGGGGCCCTCCCGCGGCTGCCTCCGCCAGATAGGTGTCGCATTGCGCATCCGCGAGGGCCGTCGCCGGGCCCCGCGCGCGTCCTGCGGATCAACACCATGGCACCGCGATCGTTCTAGCGCAAAAGTTCGGCCAGCGTGCGGCCGAGCTGCGCGGGCGACGGCGACACCTTGATGCCGGCCGCCTCCATCGCGGCGATCTTGTCCTCGGCGCCGCCCTTGCCGCCGGAGATGATGGCGCCGGCGTGGCCCATGGTGCGGCCCGGAGGCGCGGTGCGACCCGCGATGAAGCCCACCATCGGCTTGCCCCGGCCTTGCTTGCGCTCATCGGCGATGAACCGGGCCGCGTCCTCCTCCGCCGAGCCGCCGATCTCGCCGATCATGATGATCGAGTGGGTCTCGGGGTCGGCGAGGAACATCTCGAGGACGTCGATGAACTCCGTGCCCTTCACCGGGTCCCCGCCGATGCCGACGGCGGTCGTCTGGCCGAGGCCCTCCATCGAGGTCTGGAACACGGCCTCGTAGGTGAGGGTGCCCGAGCGCGACACCACGCCCACCGAGCCCTTGCGGAAGATCGAGCCCGGCATGATGCCGATCTTGCACTCCTCGGGCGTCAGCACGCCCGGGCAGTTCGGCCCCAGGAGCCGGCTCGACGAACGGTCGAGCTTCGCCTTCACCCTCACCATGTCCATCACCGGGATGCCCTCGGTGATGCACACGATGAACGGGATCTCGGCGTCGATCGCCTCCTCGATCGCGGCCGCCGCCCCCGCGGGCGGCACGTAGACGACCGAGGCGTTGGCGCCAGTCGCCTCCTTCGCCTCGCCCACGGTGGCGAAGATCGGCAGTTCGTGGGGCTTGCCGTCGACCATGCCGGTCCAGGTCTCGCCGCCCTTCTTCGGGTGGACGCCGGCGACCATCTTCGTGCCGTGGTAGGCGAGGGCCTGCTCGGTGTGGAACGTCCCGGTCTTGCCCGTGAGGCCCTGGACGATGACCTTCGTGTTCCTGTCGACGAGAATGGACATCTCAGCTCCCGGCTGTCCGCGGTTGGTCTCGATCAGTGAAGGACCCGTTCAGGCCCCCGCCTCCGTCGCGCGAAGGCCGCCCCGGACGGGCCGGAGCACGGCGTGGATGTTGTCGTCGAGCGGCAGGTTGACCGGGTTGAGAAGGCGCAGCGCCAGCCCGACCCGCCCGATCATGCGCCCGAGGCTGGCGACGGTGAAGTAGTTCACGTGGTCCGGGTGGCGGAAGCCGCACCAGCGCGCGCCCATCACCCGCCGGTTCACAGAGCCGTAGTTCGGCACCTTGACGTAGATCGCCCCGTTCGGCGCCAGCTTCTGGGCGGCGGCCGACAGGACCTCCACGGGCCGCGCCTCGTGCTCCAGGTAGGAGCGCAAGACGATCCCGGCGAAGTGCTGGTCCGGGAAGCGGCGGATGCCCTCCACCGCCGGCGCCTCGACGCAGTGGCCGCCCCGCGCGCGCATGAAGCGGTCGGCCTGGGCGGCGAGGCCGCGGCTCACCTCGACGCCGTAGGGCGTGAACGGCCGGTCGACGCGCCCGCCCGCCCCGCAGCCGACGTCGAGCACCGCACCGCCCTCGCCGAACAGGCGGCGGAAGAGCCGCATCTCGTCCGGCCGGAAGATCCGCGTGCGAAAGCGCGTCGCCCGGTCGAGCCGGTGCAGGACGGGGCTTCGCCGGCGCCGCCGCTCGGTCTCCGCGCGGCTCGTCCTCTCCCAGGCGAAGGTCTCGGCGAGCGCCACCGTGGGGGGCGGGTTGCGCAGGTACACGAACCCGCACGCGCCGCACGACACGAGGTCCCAC
>CAZJNX010000203.1:0-8299 GCA_964547415.1 uncultured Hyphomicrobiales bacterium | reverse complement strand
GTGCCGGTCCCGCGGGATGACCTGGGTGGAGACGGGCTCCGGCGTCAGGCCCATCCTGGCCGCCACGTGGGCCTCCACCCGCGGGTCCACGTTGGCGAAGGTGCCGACGGCCCCGGAGATGGCGCAGGTGGCGATCTCGGCGCGGGCGGCCTCGAGGCGGGCGCGGGCGCGGGCGAACTCGGCATGGTGGGAGGCGAGCTTCAGCCCGAAGGTGGTGGGCTCGGCGTGGATGCCGTGGCTGCGGCCGATGGTCGGCGTCAGGCGGTGCTCCTCGGCGCGGCGGCGCAGGGCGGCGAGGAGGCCGTCCACGTCCGCGATCAGGATGTCCGCGGCGCGGGAGAGCTGCACGGCGAGCGTGGTGTCGAGGACGTCCGAGGACGTCATCCCCTGGTGGACGAAGCGGGCCTCGGGGCCGACGAGCTCGGCGAGGTGGGTGAGGAAGGCGATGACGTCGTGCTTCGTCTCCCGCTCGATGGCGTCGATCCGCTCCACGTCGAAGACGGCCGCATCCCCCTTCTCGCGGATGGTCCGGGCGGCCTCCCGCGGCACGATGCCGAGCTCCGCCATCGCCTCGGCGGCGTGGGCCTCGATCTCGAACCAGATGCGGAACTTCTGCTCGGGCGACCAGACGGCGGTCATCTCCGGGCGGGCGTAGCGGGGGATCATGGCCTTCCTCTCGGAACTCGTCCGGCCCGGCGGCCGGCGCGCCGTTCTAGTGCCGACGGGCGGTGCCCGTGAAGGGGGTCAGGCGGGCCCGGTCTCGGTCGCCACCACCCACCAGTCCGGCCGCTCCCGAGCGATGCGCCGGGCCGCCGCCTCGGCGCCGGCACGGTCGGCGAACAGGCCGAAGCAGGTGGCGCCCGACCCGGACAGGCGGGCAAGGGACGCCCCCGCCGCGGAAAGGGCCGCGAGCGCCGCGTCGATCGGCGGGGCGACGGCGCGGGCGGGCGCCTCCAGGTCGTTGCGGGTGGCGGCGAGGAAGGCGGCGACCGCGTCCGGCCCGGCAAAGCGTGGCGGGACGGGCGGCAGGGGCGCGTTGTCGCGCCGGACGAGGGCGCGGAAGACGTCGGCCGTCGCCACCGGCACGCCCGGGTTCGCGAGCACGAGGGGGAGCGGCGGCAGCGCACCCGCCGCGAGCGGGGCGACCCTCTCCCCGATCCCCGCCATCCGCGCCGGGCGGCCGGCGAGGCACACCGGCACGTCCGCGCCGAGCGCGAGGGCGATGCCGGCAAGGTCCGCGGGCGCGCCGTCGGGGGAGAGGCGGATGGCGGCCCGCAGCGCCGCGGCGGCGTCGGCCGATCCGCCGCCGATGCCGGCCGCCACCGGCAGGTGCTTCTCGATCTCGATGCCGACCGATGCCGCCGTCTGCGGACCCAGGACGGCCGCGACGGCCCGGGCGGCGATGTTGTCGCCCGCGGCGGGCAGGGCGTGGGCGAAGGGGCCGGTGGCGGCGAGCCCGGGCCGGCCCGGCACGAGCCGCACCACGTCGGCCGCCGGCGGGCGGGCGAAGACGACGAGGCTGTCGAGGAGGTGGTAGCCGTCCGCCCGCCGCCCCGTCACGTGGAGGGCGAGGTTCACCTTGGCGGGTGCGACCTCCTCCACGACCGCGGCGGCGGCCGCACCGGTCGCGGCGGGGGCGGACGCCATCGCACGCGCGGCGGGCGGGCGCGGGCCGCCTACTCGGCCAGCTCCTCGACGGCGGCGCGCTCGCGCTCGCGGGGGCCGTCCTCGTCCGGAAGGCCGTTCTCGAGCTTGGCGAGGATCTTCTCGAGCTCCTCCGGCTCGGGGTCGAGGTCGCAGGCGTGGGACCACTGGAACATCGCCTCGAGGCGGCGGCCCACCTTCCAGTAGGCGTCGCCCAGGTGGTCGTTGATGACCGGGTCCTCCGGCCTCAGCGACACGGCCCGCTCCAGGTGCTCCACCGCCTTCTCGTACTCGCCGAGCCGGTAGTAGGCCCAGCCGAGGCTGTCCACGATGTAGCCGTCCTCCGGGCGCTGCTCGACGGCCTTCCGCACCATCTCGATCGCCACGTCCAGGTTTTCGCCCCGGTCGATCCACGAATAGCCGAGATAGTTGAGGACGAGCGGCTGGTCCGGATACATCTCGAGCGCGCGCTGGAAGTCGGCCTCGGCAAGGGGCCAGCGGTCCGTCTGCTCGTATGCGATGCCGCGATAGTAGTAGATGCTCCAGTAGGCGTCCGGGATGTCGACCGCATCGATGGCGAGGGAATAGATCTCGGCCGCCTCGTCGAAGCGCCGGCGGCTCCTCATGATGTTGCCGAGGGCGATGACCGCCTCGAGGTCGGTCGGATCGGCCTCCACCAGAGGGGTGAGGCGGGCGATCGCCTCGTCCTCGCGGTCGAGGACGTTGAGGTTGAGCGCGGTCTGGATCGTCGCCTTGCGGTGGAGGAGCGAGGTCTCGGGGATGTCGTCGTAGACGGCGATCGCCGCCTCGTGCTGCTCCATGCGCTCCATCAGGGAGGCGAGGGAGGTGGAGATGAAGGGGTTGTCGGGGGCGAGGTGGCGGGCGAGCTGCAGGTAGCCCGCGGCGAACATCTCCCCGCCCTCGCGGCCGACGGCGGTGCCGAGGCCGAACAGCGCCTCGGCCGTGCCCTCGTTGGCGCTGCGGATCTGGGGGCCCACCTCCTCCCCGTCGAGGAGGGCCTTCACGAGGGGTGCGGTGTAGGTGTCGTCCCCGTGGAGGAGGCCGAAGTCCTGCAGGAGGTTGAGCGCCCGCTCGCCCTCCCCGGCGCGCGCGAGCGCGCGGGCGTAGGCGTCGATGACGCGCAGGGCGGTGGGGTCGGCGGCGTAGGCCTCGCCCAGGTGCTCCACCGCGACCTCGCACAGGCCCGCGTGGTCGGCGATGAGGCCGGCGTGCAGCTCGGTGAAGGCGGCGTACCAGGAGGGGCCCTCGAGGGCGGTCAGCTGCTCGATCGCCCGCTCCGGATCGCCCTCCGCCGTCGTCACCCAGGCCTTCATGAGGCCGGCGGACAGCTCCTGCAGGGGGCCGCCCGTGTCGAAGGTGCCGATGGCCGCGCGGGCCCGTGCGAGGTCCCCCTCCACCATGTGGTCGACCGCCAGCGTGACGAGGGCGACCTGGTTGTCCGGGTCGATCTCCACGAGCCGTTCGGCGAGGGTGGCCCCCTCGTCCACCGCGCCGGAAGCGACCTTCAGGAGCACCGTCCTGTCGAGGAGGAGCGGGTTCTCGGGATCGGCCCTCAGCGCGCTGCCGTAGAAGGCGGCGGCCGACGGCAGGTCGTTGGCGCTGCCGGCGAAGCGTGCGGCGAGGTAGGCGCCCGAAAGTGTGCCGAGGCCGCCGTGGGCGAGGGCGACGGGCGAGGCGGTGTCGGCGCGGGCCGCGCCGCCGCCCGCCGGCAGCACGAGGGCCGTGGCGAGCGCGGCGGCGGCGGCCCATGCGCGTTTGCCGCCGCTGGCCCCCGCGCCCGCGCCGCGCGGGTGCGCCGGGAAGGTGGCCCCGGGCCGGCTCCGTCTCGCCCAGTCGGATCCCATGCGATGCTCCGTCAGATCGTTCGCCCGCACGCGGGACCGGCCGGTCGCCCGGCACCGCCCCCCGTCGTCGACGCACCCCGTTTCGGCCGGTCGGCCAGCCCGTTCCGCCAGCGGCGCGGTGCCTGCCCCGCGGCGGCTCGCCCGATCGTCCGGGCGGGGGCGGCGCGGCCGGCGTGGCTCGCCCGGCGGCGGCGCCCGACCGCCACGTATGCCCGAGCGCGGGGCCATGCACAACCGATGCCGCGAACACCGCCCCCCGCGGGGACATGCTTGCCCACGGCCGCCCGCCCCGCTAGACACCCGTGGCCCGAAGGCCCGCGCGCCGCACGCGGGCGGAACCTGAAGCTGGCGTCCCGCGTCCGTCCCGAAGGGCCTGCGCGACGGTGTCGCGGGCAGACGCGATTCGGGCCCGCTGGCCGCGCGGCCGCCGCGCCCGCGGCGACTGTCCCGCGGAAACGAGACGATCGGGGCGACGGCCCCCGGGGAGAAGAATACATGGGCAAGTGGGTCTACACGTTCGGCGACGGCAAGGCCGAGGGGCGCGCGGACATGCGCGACCTCCTCGGCGGCAAGGGCGCCAACCTCGCCGAGATGGCGAGCCTCGGCCTGCCGGTCCCGCCGGGGATGACGATCACCACGGCCGTGTGCACCTACTACTACGACAACGAGCGCAGCTATCCGCCCGACCTCGCGGGCGAGGTGGACGCGGCCCTCGACTGGATGGGCGAGCTCACCGGCCGCCGCTTCGGCGACGCGGACGAGCCGCTCCTCGTGTCGGTCCGTTCCGGCGCCCGCGCCTCCATGCCGGGCATGATGGACACCGTCCTCAACCTCGGCCTCAACGACGAGACGGTGAAGGCGCTCGCGCGGAACGCGGGCGACGAGCGCTTCGCCTACGATTCGTACCGCCGATTCATCACCATGTTCTCCGACGTGGTGCTCGGCATCCCCCACGCCGCCTTCGAGGAGATCCTCGAGGCCTACAAGGAGCGAAAGGGCGTCGAGCTCGACACGCAGCTTTCCGCCGACGACTGGCGGGCGCTCATCGAGCAGTACAAGGCCCTCGTCGCGGAACGGCTCGACCGGCCCTTCCCCCAGGACCCGCGGGCCCAGCTGTGGGACGCGATCGGGGCCGTCTTCGGCTCCTGGAAGAACGAGCGGGCGATCACCTACCGCCGCCTCCACCAGATCCCGGAGGCCTGGGGCACGGCCGTCAACGTGCAGGCCATGGTGTTCGGCAACATGGGCGAGACGAGCGCCACGGGCGTCGCCTTCACCCGCAACCCGTCCACCGGCGAGAACCTCCTTTACGGCGAGTTCCTCGTGAACGCGCAAGGGGAGGACGTGGTGGCGGGCATCCGCACCCCGCAGGACATCACCGAGGCGGCGCGGATCGCCGCGGCATCGGAAAAGCCGTCCCTCGAGAAGGCGATGCCCGAGGCGTTCGCCGAGTTCCGCGAGATCTGCGTCCGCCTCGAGCGGCACTACCGCGACATGCAGGACCTCGAGTTCACCATCGAGCGCGGCAAATTGTGGATGCTGCAGACCCGCTCGGGCAAGCGCACGGCGCGGGCGGCCATCAAGATCGCCGTCGACATGGTGGACGAGGGGCTGATCACGCCGGAGGAGGCGGTGGCGCGGATCGAGCCCAATTCCCTCGACCAGCTCCTCCACCCGACGATCGACCCCGACGGCGAGAAGGAGCTGTTCGCCCGCGGCCTTCCCGCCTCGCCGGGCGCGGCGAGCGGGCAGATCGTGTTCGCCTCGGAGGAGGCGGAGCGCCTCGCGAGCGCGGGCAAGCGGGCGATCCTGTGCCGCGTGGAGACGAGCCCGGAGGACATCCACGGCATGCACGCCGCCTCGGGCGTCCTCACCACCCGCGGCGGCATGACGAGCCACGCCGCCGTCGTCGCCCGCGGGATGGGCAAGCCCTGCGTGTCGGGCGCGGGCACGATCCGCATCGACTATCAGGCAGGCACCATGTCCTCCGGCGGGGTCGTCCTGAAGGCGGGCGACACCATCACCATCGACGGGGCGACGGGCGAGGTCCTCGTCGGCGAGGTGCCCATGCTGAAGCCCGAGCTCTCGGGCGACTTCCAGCGCATCATGGACTGGGCCGACGGGGCGCGGCGCATGAAGGTGCGCACCAACGCCGACACCCCGCACGACGCCCGCGCCGCCCGCGAGTTCGGGGCGGAGGGCATCGGGCTGTGCCGCACCGAGCACATGTTCTTCGATTCGGCCCGGATCAACGCCATGCGCGAGATGATCCTCGCCGACACCGAGGACGGGCGGCGGACGGCGCTCGAGAAGCTCCTGCCCATGCAGCGGGAGGACTTCACGGACCTGTTCGAGATCATGGCGGGCCTGCCGGTCACCATCCGCCTCCTCGACCCGCCGCTGCACGAGTTCATCCCCCACGGGGCGGAGGAGATCGCGGAAGTGGCGGGCGCCCTCGGCGTCGCGGCGGAAAAGCTCGCCGAACGCGCCCAGGCGCTCGCCGAGTTCAACCCGATGCTCGGCCACCGGGGCTGCCGCCTCGCGATCTCCTACCCGGAGATCGCCGAGATGCAGGCCCGCGCCATCTTCGAAGCGGCGATCGCCGCCGCGCAGAAGACCGGCGCGCCGGTGCGGCCGGAGGTGATGGTCCCCCTCGTCGGCCTCCGGACCGAGCTCGACTTCGTGAAGGCGCGCATCGACGCCGTCGCCCGCGCCGTCATGGACGAGACCGGCAAGACCCTCGAGTACGACGTGGGCACCATGGTGGAGCTGCCGCGCGCGGCGCTCAACGCCGCCTCGATCGCCGAGACGGCCGAGTTCTTCTCCTTCGGCACCAACGACCTGACGCAGACCACCTTCGGCATCTCGCGGGACGACGCGGGCCAGTTCCTCAACACGTACCTCACCCGCAACATCATCGAGGTGGACCCGTTCGTCTCCCTCGACGTGGAGGGTGTCGGCGCGCTCGTCCGGATCGCGACGGAGGAGGGGCGCAAGGTCAAGCCCGACCTCAAGCTCGGCATCTGCGGCGAGCACGGGGGCGACCCGGCCTCGATCCGCTTCTGCGAGGCGGTGGGGCTCGACTACGTGTCCTGCTCGCCCTTCCGCGTGCCGATCGCCCGCCTCGCCGCGGCCCAGGCCGCGCTCGCCGCGGGGAAGGCGGGCTGAGCCCGCACCGGCCAGGCGGAGCGCTTCGGGCGGTGCACCGCGCGACGGGCCGATGACGGACGCTGACGGAAGCGAGCTCCCGGCGATCCTCGCGGGCGGCAAGGCGGGTCTCGCCCGCGCGCTCGCGCGGATCGAATCGGCCGGCGGGACGGAGCGCCACGCCGCCCTCCTCGACGCGGCGACGGCGGCCGCGCGCGGGCGGGTCGTCGGCCTCACGGGCCCGCCGGGCGTCGGCAAGTCGACGCTGATCGCCGCCCTCATCCGCGCCTTCCGGGCGGAGGGGCGGACCGTCGGCGTCCTCGCCGTCGATCCCTCGTCCGCCTTCACCGGCGGCGCGCTGCTCGGCGACCGGACCCGCTTCCGCTCCGACCCCGACGACGGCGGGCTGTTCGTGCGCTCCGCCGCGGCGCGGGACCGGCTCGGCGGCCTGTCGGACACGGCGGTGGCCGCGGCCGTCCTCATGCGGGCGGCCTTCGACGTGGTGATCGTGGAAACCGTCGGGATCGGCCAGTCGGAGGCGGACATCGGCCTCATCGCGGACGTGGTGGTCCTGTGCGTCCAGCCCGGCGCGGGCGACACGCTGCAGTTCATGAAGGCCGGCATCATGGAGCTGCCGGACATCTTCGTGGTGACCAAGGCGGACCTGTCGCGGGAGGCGAGCCGCGCCCGCCACGAGCTGGAGGCGGCCGTCGGCATGTCGCTGGCCCGCACCCTCGCGGGGCGGGAGGGGGAAGGGCCGCCGCGCCGGCCGGCCGTCGTCTCGGTGTCGGCGGCGGAGGGGGACGTCGCCGCCCTCCTCGGCGCGCTCGCGGCCGCGTTCGAGGCGACCGGCATCGACGCCCTCGCCCGCCGCCGCCTCGCCCAGCAGCGGGCCTGGGTGGCGGACATCGTGAAGGGGGCCTTCGGCACCCGCGGGCTCGCCGCCTGGCGCGCGGGCCATCCGCCCGACCCGGCGCGGCCCTTCGCGGAGGCGGCCCGCGCCATCGGGACCCTCGCGGCGCGCCTCGAGGGGGCGGCGGGTCGAGGCGGCCCCTGACGGACCTTCCGGCGCCCGCGGATCGGGTCGCCACGCGGGAGGCCGACTGGACGGTCCCCGCCCCGGGCGAGAAGCGCCCGGACGCGGCGCGCGAGCGGTCGTTAACCCTCGCGCAAGCCGGATGACGTTCAATTCTTGCGTGTTGCCCGGCCGCATGCGTTCGGCCGGCCGCGCGTCGTGTTGCATGGCGTAAGGAGTAGGCGGCCGATGACAGAGGCGAGGTTCCGGCCCGGCGACGGGCGTTCCGACGGGAAGGCGATGGCGCGGGGCCGCGCGCCGCGGCGAGCGGCGCCCGCGGAAGCCGCGGCGCCACCGGCAGCCGGCGACGCCGCCGCGGCGGCGTCGCCGCCAGCGCGGGGGGATGCCGGGCCGCCCGCGGACGGCACCCGCTCCGCCCTGCCCGTGCCGACGGACCGGAGCGGGCGGTCCCTCCCCGTCCCCGTCGCTCGTGTCGGGGAGGCGCAGGCGGTGCCCCCGGACGGGCACCGACCTTCCGCGCGCGACGGGCGGAGCGGCCGTCCCGCGGCCTCCGCCGCGAGGCCCTCGCCGGGTGACCCCTGCCCGGACGGGGCGGCGGCAGCCCGGC
>CAZJNX010000202.1:0-8315 GCA_964547415.1 uncultured Hyphomicrobiales bacterium | reverse complement strand
TTCGCAACTACTTTGGTGGCCCGATAACGGCGGTACCATGCCGGGCGAAAATTCGGCCTTTAGACTCTCGTCGATCCTGTTTCGCCCCCGCCGAAACCCGCCGCGGCGGGCTTGGGTGGAGGCGCCGGGTACTGCCCCCGGGTCCGATGAGCATATTACGCCGAACGTTTATCGCCATAGTCGGCCGTCGCCGACAGGCGGAATATAGAGGGCACGGGCGCGGAGCGAAACCCCCCGGGCGCGCGAAAGGCGAGGGCCGGGCAGGCGCAGGGGGCCGATCCGCCGCACCCGCCGCGCGAACGGCCCGGACGGGCGGACGTTGCGCCCGTGGACCGGCGGGCGGAGCGCCCGCCATCACAGCGGAGGCGACCATGGGTCTCATCGCACGCCGGGCGGCCGCGACCGCCCTTCTCGTAGGCGCGCTCGCCGCAGCGGGCTGCGCGTCCACCGGCACGGGCGGGGACGCCCGCTACGCCCGCGAGCCCGTCGCCGACTGGCCCTCCCAGCAGGTCCTGAGGAGCTTCCCCGACGACTGAGCGGGGCGCGGCGCCCGCCGGGCCCGGAAATTGCGGGCAAAACCGCACCGGCCGTCTTGCGCGGGCGCGGGCGCGGGCCGACCAAGGTCCCCCGGCGGCACCACGGGGAGGACCCATGGAACAGTACCACGCGCTGATGCGCCGCATCCTCGAGGAGGGCGCACCCAAGGCGGACCGGACCGGAACCGGGACCCTGTCCGTGTTCGGCCACCAGATGCGCTTTCCCCTCGCCGATGGCTTCCCCCTCGTCACCACCAAGAGGGTGCACCTGAAGTCGGTGATCCACGAGCTCCTGTGGTTCGTCGCCGGCGACACCAACGTGCGCACCCTCCAGGCCGCCGGCGTCACCATCTGGGACGAGTGGGCGGGCCCGGACGGCGACCTCGGCCCGGTCTACGGGCGGCAGTGGCGGTCCTGGGCCACGCCCTCGGGCGAGACCATCGACCAGCTCGCCGCGGTGGTGGAGGGGATCCGCACGGCCCCCCACTCCCGCCGCCACGTGGTGACGGCCTGGAACCCGGCCGACCTTCCCGACATGGCCCTGCCGCCCTGCCATCTCCTGTTCCAGTTCGACGTGACGGACGGGCGCCTGTCCTGCCAGCTGTACCAGCGCTCGGCGGACGTGTTTCTCGGCGTGCCGTTCAACATCGCCTCCTACGCCCTCCTCACCCACATGGTGGCCCAGGTGACGGGCCTCGAGCCGGGCGACTTCGTCCACACCCTCGGCGACGCGCACCTTTACCTAAACCACCTGGATCAGGCCCGCGAGCAGCTCTCCCGCGCACCGCGCCCGCTGCCGCGCCTCGCCCTCGAGGCGTCGGTCACCGACCTCTTCGCCTTCCGGCCCGAGCACATCGCGGTCGAGGGCTACGACCCGCACCCGGCGATCCGCGCGCCGGTGGCCGTGTGACGGGCGCCATCGCCATCCGCCGGGCGGGTCCGGCCGACGCGGCCCTCGTCCACACCCTCGTCGTGGAGCTCGCCGAATACGAGCGCCTCGGTCACGCCGTAGAGGCGACGGAGGCGGACCTCGCCGCGGCCCTGTTCCGTCCCGACCCGCGGGTGTTCGCCGAGATCCTGTCGGTGGACGGGGCGGACGCGGGCCTCGCCCTGTGGTTCCACACCTTCTCCACCTTCCTCGGCCGGCACGGGATCTGGCTGGAGGACCTCTACGTCCGCCCCGCCTTCCGCCGGCGGGGCCTCGCCCGGGCCGCCTTCCGGCACCTGGCCGGGATCGCCGCGCGCGAGGGCCTCGGCCGGCTGGAATGGTCCGTCCTCGACTGGAATGCGCCCGCCCTCGCCTTCTACGGGCAGATGGGGGCGCGGCCGGTGGAGGGCTGGACCACCATGCGCATGACGGGCCCTGCCCTCCTCGCTCTCGCGGACGGGGGCCGGGCGGATGGCTGAACGGCCCGCGCGGGTGATCGTGGCGGCGGTCGCCGAGAACGGGGTGATCGGCCGGGCGGGCGGGCTTCCCTTCCGCCTGCCGGGCGACCTGAAGCGCTTCCGCCGCCTGACGGTGGGCAAGCCGGTCGTCATGGGCCGCCTCACCTACCTGTCCATCGGGCGGCCGCTGCCGGAGCGCACCACGGTCGTCGTCGGCTCCGACCCGACGCTGGCGCAGGACGGCGTCCTCGTCGCGCCGGACCTTCCCGCGGCCCTCACCCTCGCCGACGAGGTCGCGGGGGAGAGCGGGGCGGACGAGGTGATGATCGCGGGCGGCGCGCAGGTCTACGCCGCCGCCCTCCTCCTCGCCGACCGGCTGGAGATCACCCGCGTCCACGCCCGCCCGGACGGCGACACGCTCTTCCCCCCGTTCGACGAAGCCGCCTTCGAGGAGGTGGCGCGCGAGCGGCCCGAGCCCGACCCGCGGGACGAATATCCCTTCACCTTCCTCACCTACCGGCGGCGCCCGGTCGATCTTCGCGCCGATCCGCGCTAAGCGTAGGGAAGCGCGGCGACAAGACCGCGCACGGCACGAGGAAACCCCATGGACGACGTCTACGAGGTGTTCGCGCTCAAGTACGCCGAGCACCACAGCCGAACCCGCGCCCAGGCCTTCCTGCTGGAGGACGACCACGCCACGCCCTTCCCGATCGACTACTTCGTGTGGGTGGTGACGAACGGGGCGCGCACCATCGTGGTGGACACCGGGTTCGAGGGCACGGAGGCGGCCCGCCGCGGCCGCACCCTCGGCGCCGAGCCCGCCGCCGTCCTCGCCGCCCAGGGCTTCGCGCCCGAGGCGATCGACACGGTGATCGTCTCCCACCTCCACTTCGACCACGCGGGCGGGCTCGACGCCTTTCCGGCCGCCACCTTCCACCTGCAGGCGGCGGAGATGGCCTTCGCCACGGGCCCGTGCATGTGCAACCCGACCATGCGGACGGCCTTCACCGTCTCCCACGTCACGCGGATGGTCGAGCACGTCTATTCCGGCCGGGTGATCTTCCACGAGGGGGACGCCGAGGTCGCCCCGGGCGTCACCGTCCACAGGATCGGCGGCCACTCCCGGGGCCTCCAATCGGTGCGGGTGATGACGCGCCGCGGGCCCGTGGTCCTCGCCTCGGACGCCGCCCACGTGTGGGAGCACCTGCTGACGGGCAAGATGTTCCCGGTGCTGGCCGACCCGGAGGACGTCTTCCGCGGCTACGCCCGGCTCCTTTCCCTCGCGCCGTCGGCGGACCACGTCATTCCCGGGCACGACCCGCTGGTGACGAGCCTCTTTCCCGCCGTGGCGGAGGGCGCGCCCGCCTTCCGCCTCGACGCGGACCCGCGCCGCGCCGTGCGCGAGCTGATCGGCTGACGAGCGCGCGCGGCGCGACACGTTGTTGTCGTGCCGCGTAACCCTTATGTCACCCGCACCGCCGTTCCGCCCCCGCGCCGCGGGTCGACGGACGGCGACGAGACAGCGAGACGATCCGCCTCGATGCGAGAAGACACTTCAGGAACGCCACGCCGCTTCCGGCCCGCCATGATGATGCGGGGCCTCGTGCCCCGCGGCGGCCGCGGCCCCGACCGCCGTGGTCTCCAGCGGCGGTGGCTTCCCGCGCCGCGGTTCGCCGTCGGCCTCCAGCCGCGGGACCGCCGCGCCCCGCCCCTCGGCCGGATCGGGCCGCTCGAGGTGCGCCTCGCCCGCTCCGGCCACGAGGTGAAGCGCTGCCAGCAGCTGCGCTACCACGTCTTCTACGAGGAGATGTCGGCCCAGGCCGATCCGTTCACCCTCGCCACCCGCCGGGACCGGGACCGGTTCGATCCGATCTGCGACCACATGGTGGTCGTCGACCACGACACGCGCGAGCCCGGCTTCGGCCGCGGCAAGCCGCGGATCGTGGGCACCTACCGCCTCCTGCGGCAGGAGATCGCCGACATGTTCGGCGGCTTCTACAGCGAGGGGGAGTTCGACGTGCGCCCCCTCGTGTCGGCCAACCCGGGGCTGAAGTTCCTGGAGCTCGGCCGCTCGTGCGTCCTCAGCCCCTACCGCAACAAGCGCACGGTGGAGCTCCTGTGGCACGGGGTCTGGTCCTACGTGCTCACCTACGGCGTCGACGTGATGATCGGCTGCGCGAGCCTCGAGGGCACGGACCCGGACAAGCTGGCGACGCCGCTATCCTACCTCTACCACAACCACCTGGCGCCCGAGGAATGGCGGGTCGCCGCCCTCCCCCACCGGCGGACGGAGATGAACCGCCTCGCCGCCGACGCGGTCGACCCGAAGACGGCGCTGCGCGCGCTGCCGCCCCTCGTCAAGGGGTACCTGAGGCTCGGCGGCTTCGTGGCGGACGGGGCGGTGGTGGACCGCCAGTTCGGCACCACCGACATCCTCATCATCCTGCCCGTCTCGGCGATCTCGTCCCGCTACATCAACTATTACGGGGCCGACGCCCGCCGCCACGCCGTCTGACGGCGCGGCGGCGAGCCGCCCGGCCGCAGCGTCCTCACGGATCGCGGGTCGTCACCGACCCGCCGCGGCCCGCGCCGAGGAGATCGTGTGCAAGGTCGAGCGCGTCCGCGGGCCAGTACGCCGGCGGGCGCGGGTGCACCGCCCCGGCCTCCCGGGTCGGACGGCAGGAAAGCACCGCCTCGCGCCACTGGGCGGGAATCGCGTCGAGGCCGTGGAGCGCACCGAGGAGAGCGCCGCAGACGGCACCGTTGGTGTCCGTGTCGCCGCCGCGGGCCACGGTCGCGACCACCCCCTCGAAGGGCGTGGCGCCGCGGGCGAACTCGAAGAAGGCGTTCTGGAGGGCGGTCAGGACCCATCCCATCTGGTGGAAGAAGTCGTCCGGCAGGCCGGTCCGCGCGGCGAGGAGCCGCGCGCGCACCGCCTCGCCCGCCTCGCCCTCGCCTGCCGCGTCCGCCGCCGCCCCGATGGCCTGCTCGCGGTCCGCACCGGCGATCGCCACCGCAAGGGCGGCGCAGAAGGCCCGGTTCGCCGCGACGGCGACGGGCGAGGGGTGCGTGAGACGGGCGTCGGCCTCCGCGAGCGCCGCCGCCCGGTCCGGATCGCCGGCCGCCAGGATGCCGATGGGCGCGGCACGCATCAGGGCGCCGTTCGAGGGCGTGTCGCTGGTGGCGCGCCGTCCCGCCGCGATGGCCTCGATTCCCTTCGCCGTGGCGCGGCCGATGTCGAACGGGCCGGACCGGCGCCATGCGACGTAGGCCGCACCCACCGCCGCGACGTCATAGCCGCCGGTGCGGACGATCGCCCGGGCCATGGCAAGCGCCATCTCGCCGTCGTCGGTCGGCTGGCCCGCCAGAAGGTTCCACGTCCCGCCGTCGGCAAGGCGCGTGACGCCGTCCGGATGGTTGCGGGCGATGGTCTCGGCCGGCTCGAACTCCACAGCCGACCCCAGCGCATCGCCCGCCAGAAGCCCGACGAGGCAGCCCCGGGCGCGCGACAGGACCACCCCGTCGTCGACGCCCGGCCGCGTCGGGTTGTCGCCGCCGCGCCCGTCCGGCCCCGCCGCCGCGTCGTCGCGATCTTCCGTCCCGTGCATCGTTCTCCTCCTGCGCCCCTCGTCCGCCGGACACGCACCGGGTTGTCGGCCATCGGTGCGTCAGGTCCGGACGGAGCGGGGCGGATGGCAGGGTCAGGACGCCGCTCGCCGGGGGCCGTCGCGAAGCCCGATGGGCGGGTGCCGTCCGGCGGCTCACGCGCCCGGCAGCCGGTCGCGCTGGGCCTCGAACAGGACGAGGGCGGTGGCGACGGCGAGGTTGAAGCTGTCGGCGCTGCCCGCCATCGGGATCCGCACGAGGGCGTCGCACAGGTCCGCCGCCGCGCCGGTGAGGCCGGCCCGCTCGGTGCCCATCAGCACGATCGCCGGCCGCTCCGGGCGGAAGCCGCGCAGGTCGAGGGTGCCGGCGAGGTGGGTGCCGTAGACGCGGCCGCCGAACGCCGCGCGCACCGACGCGAACGCCTCGAGGGACAGGCGGGCGAGGGGCACGTGGAAGATCGAGCCCATCGTCGCCCAAACCGCCTCGACCCCGAACGGATCCACCGACGGGCCCACCAGCACGACGCCCGCGACGCCGAGCCCGTCCGCCGTGCGGATGATGGTGCCGACGTTCCCCGGGTCCCGCGGCCCCTCCAGCGCCACCCACAGGTCGCTCGGAAGGATCGCCTCGGGCGTGAAGGGGCGGAAGGCCTGGCGGTAGACGCCGATCACCGGCTGGGCGTTCTCCCGCCGGGCGATCTTCTCCATCACCGCCGGCCCCGCCTCCACGATCCGCGCCCCCCGCGCCCGGGCCTTCGCGGCCGTCTCGCGCGCGGCGTCGGGCGCGCTGGTGGACAGGACCAGCGTCTCCACCTGCCAGCCCGCCTCGAGGGCGTCGCGGGCGAGCTTGTGGCCCTCCGCCACGAACAGGCCCGACCGGTCGCGGAACTTGCGCAGGGCGAGGGAGCGGATCTCCTTCACGATCGGGTTGGCGGGGCTGTCCACCCGCTTCACCTCGCCGGCCACGCGCCGCGGCTTGCCCTCGCTCAACGGTCGGCCCTCCAGCGGGCGAACAGGGAGGTGGGCAGGAGGCGGCCCGTCGCCTCCTCCCGCAGGGCCAGCTCGCCCGCGTCGACGGCGCCCGGCAGCTGGCCGAGGGCCTCGGCCGCGAGGCGCTCGAGCGCGAGCGCCGACAGGCGGATCGCGTAGGCGGTGAGGACGAGGAAGTCGCTGTCGCGATCGAGGAGGCGGGCGACGTCGGCCATCAGCGGCGGCAGGTCCGGGACGAGGTTCCACGTCTCGTTCTTCGGGCCGCGGCCGAACTTGGGCGGGTCGAGGAGGATGCCGTCGTAGCGCTTGCCGCGCCGCACCTCGCGGGCGGCGAACTTCGCCGCGTCCTCGCAGATCCAGCGCACCGGCCGGTCCGAAAGCCCCGACGCCTCCTGGTTCTCCCGCGCCCAGGCGATCGCCTTCTTCGAGGCGTCCACGTGGGTGACCCGCGCCTCCGCCTCGGCGAGGAGGAGGCTCGCCGCGCCCGTGTAGCCGAACAGGTTGAGGACCTCCGGCGGGCGGCCGGCGGCGACCCGGGCGCGGGTGCGCTCCACCATCTCGTCCCAGTGGGGGCGCTGCTCGGGGAAGAGGCCGAGGTGGCGGAAGCGGGTGAGGCGGCAGGCCATCGTCACCGGCCCGACCCGCACGGGCCACTCCTCCGGCACCCGCCGGCCGTCCGCCAAGCGCCAGCGGCCGGCCTCCTCGTCCTCCTCCCCGGAAAAGACGGCGTCGGCCGCCGCCCAGAGGGCCGGATCGGACCGGCGCCAGATGGCCTGGGGCTCCGGACGGACCACGGTGACGGCGCCGTAGCGCTCCAGCTTCTCCCCGTCGCCGCTGTCGATGAGGGCGTGGTCGTCCCACGCCGTGGCGGCGAGGACGGCGAGCGGCGGCGCGGACGGGTCGGCGTGGCGGGTCATAGTCGGACCGGTGGCGTGCGGACGCCTCAGGGCTTCAGTTCGATCTCCACGAAGGCGACCTCCGCGTCGGTGTCGTTGACGACGTTGTGGGAGACGCCGGCGGGGCGGTGGTAGCTCTCGCCGAGGGACAGGTCCGCCGCCGTCTCGGTCCCGTCGTCGGCCACCATCGTGAGGCGGCCGGGCACCACGGGCACCACCACGTAGTCGAGGGCATGGACGTGGTGGCCGGTCTCGCTGCCGGGCGGGAAGCGGTAGCGGGTGACGCGCACGCGGGGGCTGTCGATCTGGACGGTGGCCTCGGCCTTCGCGCGCGCCATCGGCGGGTCTCCTCGGGCGGGGCCGGCGGGGCGCGGGCTGGTGAAAAGGCCGCGGCGGGCCTTCCGCGCCGGTGCGGGCCGTGGTGTAGCTCAGGCCTGCCCGTTCGCACGCCCCGGCGCGCCGGGCAAGGCCTTCGCTCGAGGAACCGGCCGCCGATGGAGTTCTCCGGCACGTCCACCGTCCGCGCCTCGCCCGCGGCGATCTACGGCGCCCTCGGCGATCCCGAGGCGGTGGCGGCGGTCCTGCCGGGCTGCCGCTCGCTGGAGCCGGACGCGCCGGACCGGGCGCGGGTGGTGGCGCGGGTGCGGATCGGGCCGCTGTCGGGCGAGATCGCAGGCCTCGTGAAGCGCATCGAGTCGGCCCCGCCCCACCGGCTCGTCCTCGCCGGGGCCGCGGACGGGCCGCTCGCGGGGGCGAGCCGCGGGACGGCGCGGATCGTCCTTTCCGAGGCGGGCGAGGGAACGCGGGTGGACTGGACGGTCTCCCTCACGCCGGCGGCCCGCCTCGCCCTCGTGGAGCCCGCGGTCCTCGAGACGGCCGCCAGCCGTTTCGCGGGCGCCTTC
>CAZJNX010000201.1:0-8350 GCA_964547415.1 uncultured Hyphomicrobiales bacterium | reverse complement strand
CGGGCGGGCCCGTCCAGCCACGCCGGCGGGCCCGTCCAGCCGCGGCGGGCGGGCCCGTCCAGCCGCGCGGGCGGCTCGTCCAGCCACGCCGGCAGCTCGTCCAGCCACGCCGGCAGCTCGTCCAAACGCGCGGGCGGGCCCGTCCAGCCGCGGCGGGCGGCCCGTCCAGCCGCGGCGGGCGGCCCGTCCAGCCACGCCGGCGGCCCGTCCAGCCACGCCGGCGGCTCGTCCAAACGCGCGGGCGGCCCGTCCCCGCGGGCGGCCCGTCCAGCCGCGGCGGGCGGCCCGTCCAGCCGCGCGGGCGGCTCGTCCAGCCACGCCGGCAGCTCGTCCAAACGCGCGGGCGGCCCGTCCCCGCGGGCGGCCCGTCCAGCCGCGCGGGCGGCCCCGGCCACGGTTCGCGGGCGGGACGAACCCGCCGACTGTCCGCCACGGCCAGCCCGCCCGCTGGCGCGCCGGGGCGGACGGGGCCGGTCGCCCCCTCCCGATCGCACGGTCCCGGGGCCGTGCAGGCAGGTCGCCCGGTGACGCCACCGGTCCCGACGCTCAGCCGAGCGGTGCCGGGCGCCGCAGGTCGAGGGTGAGGGGGAAGCGCGGGTTCGTCTCCGGCGGCCCGGGACGCCAGTGGCCCGCGGTGTGGCCCATGGGCTCGAAGCGCGACAGCCGGCGGGATTCGGCCTCCAGCTCGTTCACCGGGAAGGTGTCGTAGCTCCAACCGCCCGGGTGACTCACGTGGTAGGTCGCCCCGCCGAGGGAACGGCCCGCCCAGGCGTCCCACACGTCGAAGACGAGCCGCGGCGCCGCCTCCACGGTCGGATGGAGCGCCATCGCCGGCTTCCACGCCTTGAAGCGCACGCCCGCCACCTTCTCGCCGCTCGTCCCGGTGTCCGCGAGCGGCACGCGCCGCCCGTTGCAGGTGACGACGTGCCGCCCGTCCGTCGCGCCCGAGACCTTCACCTCGATCCGCTCGGTGGACGAATCGACGTAGCGAACCGTGCCGCCGATCGCCCCGACCTCCCCGAGCACGGGCCACGGCTCGAGGGCGCGGCGCAGCTCGAGGCGCACCCCGTCCACCGTCGTCTCGCCGATCGGCGGAAAGCGGAACTCGTACTGCGCCTCGTACCACAGCCGCTCGAACGGATAGCCCGCCGCCTGAAGGTCCGAGAGCACTTCGCGAAAATCGGCCCAGACGAAGTGGGGCAGCATGAAGCGGTCGTGGAGCGCGGTTCCCCAGCGGGTGGGGGTTCCCTCCTCCGGCCGCGTCCAGAAGCGGGCGATGAGCGCCCGCACCAGCAGCTGCTGGGCGAGGCTCATCCGCGCGTCGGGCGGCATCTCGAAGGCGCAGAACTCCACGAGCCCGAGGCGCCCCGTCGGCCCGTCGGGCGAGAAGAGCTTGTCGATGCAGATCTCGGCCCGGTGGGTGTTGCCGGTGACGTCCACCAGGAGGTTGCGGAAGAGCCGGTCGAGGAGCCAGGGCAGCGGCGGCTCGCCGGCCCCGGGCGAGGGCACCTCGGACAGCGCGATCTCCAGTTCGTCGAGGGCGTCGAGGCGGGCCTCGTCGATGCGTGGGGCCTGGCTCGTCGGCCCGATGAACAGGCCCGAAAACAGATAGGACAGGGACGGGTGCCGGTTCCAGTAGAGGACGAGGCTCTTCAGGAGGTCGGGCCGGCGCAGGAACGGGCTCTCCGCCGGCGTCGGCCCGCCGACCACGACGTGGTTGCCGCCGCCCGTTCCCGTGCGGGTGCCGTCCAGCATGAACTTGTCGGCGGCAAGGCGCGCAGAGCGGGCGTCCTCGTAAAGGCCGGTGGTGATCGCCACGCACTCCCGCCAGGAGCGGGCCGGGTGCACGTTCACCTCCACGACGCCCGGGTCCGGTGCCACCTTGATGACGTTGAGGCGGCTGTCGGCGGGTGGCGCGTACCCCTCGATGCGGACCTGGACGCCGCGGGCGAGGGCGGCCTCCTCCACCGCCGCCAGGAGTTCCAGGTAGTCGTCCACCCGCTCCACCGGCGGCATGAAGACGTGGATGACCCCGTCCCGCGGCTCGGCGGCGAGGGCCGTGCGCACGGACGTCGCGATGACCTCCCCGTCCGCCGCGATCGCCTCCCCCGGGGCGGGCTGCCCGGGCGACGGGGGACGGGTCGTCCCCGCGCCGGTGCGCTGGACGCGCTGGTGGAGGGCCTCCGGGTCCGGCAGCGGGCCGGTGGGCACCATCGGGTCGGCCGCGTTGACGTAGGGGTAAACGGCCGGCGGCAGGTGGGGCAGGCTCGACAGGGGGAGGCGATAGCCCATGGCCGAATCGCCCGGCACCAGGAAAAGCCGCCCGCGCCGCAGCCGCCACCGCTCAGACACCCAGCCCCGGTTCGCGGCCGCCCGCGCGTTCCACGCCTGCACCGGGAGGGCGTAGCCGACGGGCCGCGTGAGGCCCCGTTCGAAGGCGCGGGCGATGCGGGCGCGCTCCTCCGGGTCCTCCAGCTTCGGGTCGGTCGGGTTCACGTTGTCGGGGAGGCTCGCCTCCTTCAGGACGAAGTGGGCGGTGTCCTCGTAGGCGGGCAGCGCGTTCTCCGGCGGAACGCCGAGGCACGTGGCGACCTCCCGCACCAACGCCTCCGCCTCCGGCAGGAGGTCGGTGTCCGGCACGCCCGGCTCGACGGGGTCCGGCTCGCCGGCCACCAGCTCGGGGTGGCGCCACACGGGGCGCCCGTCCGCGCGCCAGTAGAGGGAGTAGGTCCAGCGCGGCAGCGTCTCGCCCGGGTACCACTTGCCCTGCCCGTGGTGCAGGAAGCCGCCGCGGGCGAAGCGGCGCTGCAGGAGGCGCATGAGGACGTCCGCCCGCCCCCGCTTCATCGGGCCCGTGGCGGCCTCGTTCCACTCCGCCCCCTCGTAGTCGTCGACCGAGACGAAGGTGGGCTCCCTGCCCATGGTGAGGCGCACGTCGTTCGCCTCGAGATCCCGGTCCACCGCCTCGCCGAGGGCGTCGAGCCGGGCCCACGCCTCGTCGGAGAAGGGCCAGGTGATGCGCGGGCGCTCGTTCACCCGCTCGACCGCCATGTGGAAGTCGAACGCTACCTCGGCGGGGCCGACGAGCCCCTCCACGGGGGCGGCGGTCTTGTAGTGGGGCGTCGCGGCCAGCGGGATGTGCCCTTCCCCGGCGAGGAGGCCGGAGGTGGGGTCGAGGCCGATCCAGCCCGCGCCGGGCAGGTACACCTCCGCCCAGGCGTGGAGGTCGGTGAAGTCGACGGGGGTGCCGGCCGGCCCGTCGAGGGGCTCCACGTCCGCCTTCAGCTGGATCAGGTAGCCGGAGACGAAGCGGGCGGCGAGGCCGAGCCGCCGCAGGAGCTGGACGAGGAGCCACCCGCTGTCCCGGCAGGAGCCCGCGCCCCGCTCCAGCGTCTCCTCCGGCGTCTGCACGCCCGGCTCGAGGCGGATGAGGTATTCGACGTCCCGCGCGAGGCGTCGGTTGAGGTAGGCCACCATGTCGACGGTGCGCGTTCCCTCGGCCGGGCACACCGCCTCGAGGTACGCCTCGAAGCGGGGGCCGGTCTCGGCGGCGGCGAGAAAGGGGGCGAGCTCGGCCGCGACCGCGGGATCGTAGGCGAAGGGCCAGGTCTCGGCCGCCTCCTCCACGAAGAAGTCGAACGGGTTGATCGTCTCGATGTCGACGACGAGGTCGACCTTCAGCTCGAAATGGTCGGCGGGATCGGGGAAGACGAGGCGGGCGAGCCAGTTGCCCTGGGGGTCCTGTTGCCAGTTGATGAAGTGGCCGTCGGGGCTCACGTGCAGGGCGTAGGACACGACGGGCGTGCGGCTGTGCACGGCGGGCCGCAGCCGCACCACCTGGGGCGACAGGACGACGGGCCGGTCGTAGCGGTAGCGGGTGAGGTGGTTGAGCGCGACGCGGATCGCCAAGGGCGGACCCTCCTCAGGCGGCAAGGACGCGGACGGCCGTGCAAGGCGGCGGCCACGGCCGCGCACCGGCGCCGTGGGACGGCGCGATCGCCGGGCGTCTCGGTCGTCGTGTGGGCTGCCCCGGAATGGAAACGGACGAAGGTGCACCGCCGCGCGGGACGGCGGATGCCATCGCTTTCGCCCGGGGGCAGGCGCCCGTCAAGCGGTGCCCGCGTCCGGCCGGCCGGTCACTCGCGGATGCCGCGCATCCGGTCGCCCCGGCGGCGCATCATCTCCATGAAGGTGAGGAGGGCGATCGACAGCGCCACCAGGATGCTCGCGAGCGCCAGGATGGTGGGACTGATCTCCTCCCTGAGGCCGGAGAACATGCGCACGGTCATCGGCCTCTGCTCCGGCCCGGAGATGAAGTTCACGATGACCACCTCGTCGAGCGAGGTGATGAAGGCGAACAGGGCGCCCGCGATGATGCCGGGCAGCAGGAGCGGCATGATCACGCGGAAGAAGACGGTGACCTGGTTGGCGCCGAGGGACTGGGCGGCGCGGATCAGCTGCTGGTCGAAGCTCGCGAGCGCCGCCGTCACGGTGATGACGACGAAGGGCGCGCCCAGCACCACGTGGGACAGGATGATGCCGAGGAAGGTGTTGGTCAGGCTGACCCGCGCGAAGAAGGAGAACAGCGCCGCCGCCGTGATGATGAGCGGCACGATCATCGGCGAGATCAGCAGCGCGGTGATCGCCGTGCGGTAGGGCATCTCCCGCCGCGACAGGCCGAGGGCGGCGAGCGTGCCGAGGGTGGTAGCGATGATCGTCGAGCAGATCGCGATGAAGAACGAGTTACGAATGGTGAACAGCCACTCGCCGCTCGTCAGCAGGTCGTCGTACCATCTGAGGGAGTAGCCGTCCGGATCGAACGTCAGCATCTCCCGCGTGAAGGTGAAATAGGGCTGCGCATTGAAGCTGAGCGGAATGATGACGATAATCGGCAGGATCAGGAACAGAAAGATCAGCGTGCACAGCGTGAGGTAGGTGTAGTGCCAGATCTTCTCGAGCCGGGAGGCATATGGCGGCAGTTCCATCGGTCGTCCTCGTTCCGTCCCGCGGGGTCTTCGTGCCGGCGGCGCGCAGGCGGCGGGGCGCGCCCGCCGCCGGCGTCGTCAGCCGAACTTCAGCCGTTCCACGCCCACGAGCTTGTTGAACAGCCAGTAGAAGATGAGCACCCCGACGAGCAGGATGGTGGCGAGCGCGGCGGCGAGCCGCAGCTGAGCCGTCGAGCCCTGCATGTTCTGGGCGATCAGGTTGGAGATGAAGATGCCCGTGTCGCCACCCACCAGCGCCGGCGTGATGTAGTAGCCGATCGCCAGGATGAAGACGAGGAGGACGCCCGCTGCCAGTCCCGGAATGGTGAGCGGCAGGTAGACCTTCACGAAGGCGAACAACGGCGTCGCCCCGAGCGACCGGGCCGCGCGCATGTAGCTCGGCGGGATGGTCTTCATCACCGAGTAGAGCGGCAGGATCATGAACGGCAACAGGATGTGCGTCATTGCGATGATCGTGCCGGTCTGGTTGTAGATCATCCGTATCCGGTCGTCGTCCGGGACGAGGCCGACCCCGACGAGGAGGTCGTTCACGACGCCCTGCTGCTGGAGGAGGACGATCCAGGCCGACGTGCGCACCAGCAGCGAGGTCCAGAACGGCAGCAGGACCAGGATCATCAACAGGTTGGACTGGCGCAGCGGCAGCGTCGCCAAGAGGTAGGCGATCGGATAGCCGAGCAGGATGCACAGCGAGGTGATGACGACGCTCATCCACGCCGTCCGCCAGAACAGCGCCCGGTAGACCTGGAATTCATCCGGCCGCGGGACGATCTCCCCTTGCGTGTTGTACTCGTAGTCGATCGCGAGGAGATAGTAGGTGGGCGTCAGGGTGCGTGTCTCGCGCTTGACGAGACTCCAGAATTCGTTGCTCGCCCACCCCTCGTCCATCTCGATGAGCTTGGCCTTGAACGGGGCGGCAAGCTCGTCGGCGGCGCGGGCCGTGCGCATGATCTGGCTGCGCACGCCCGGGATCTCGCGGTTGATGCGGGCGGCGACGCGCCCGATCGTCCGATCCTCGCGGCCGACGATCATGTCCTCGACCATCGCCGCGTAGACCGCCTCGGGGGGCGTGCCCTGCCCGTCCCACGCCTGGATGGCGTCGGCGGTGTTGGGCAGGAACTGGGACACCTCGGGGTTCATCACCGAGCGGGCCATCATGGCGACGATGGGCACGACGAACACGATGAGGAGAAAGGCGAGGAGCGGCGACACCAGGAAGAACGCCCGCCGCCGCGCCGCCGCCTGGGAGCGCTGGAGCGCCTCGCGCAGGGGACGGCCGTCGGCGGTGGTGAGGACGGCGCTCTCGCGGGGCTCCGCGGGCTTTTCGGGCGCCTGCCGGTCGATGCCGCCGGCCGGGATCGAGCTTTCCGCCATGGTGTGGTTCCTGCGCGGTGCCGGTGCGGGCGCGCCCGGGCGTGGCCGGGGCGTCCCTCACGGGGGGCGGCGCGCCCGGGCCGGGCGCGCCGCAAGGCCGGAGCGGCGGGGCGCAGCGCCCCACCGCCGTACGGATCGGGTGATCCTTACTGGGCGAGCCAGGCGTTGAAGCGCTCCTCGAGCGCGTCGCCGTAGTCGGCCCAGAAGTCCACGTCGAACTGGATCGCGTTCTGGAAGTTGTCCGGCGCGGTCGGCATGTGGGGCATCATGTCGACGCCCGTCGCCTCGTGCTGGCCGATCAGCGGGATCGAGGACTTGCGGGCCGGCGCGTAGGCGATGTACTTGGCCTGGTCGGCGAGCCGCTGGGTGTCGGTGGCGAAGTAGAGGTAGTCCATGATCAGGTCTTCCTTGCCCGTATCGACGGGCACGACCCAGCCGTCCACCTCGAACATCTGGCCGTCCCACATGATCTCGAACGGCTGGTCCTCGTTGACCTGCGCGTTGAAGATGCGGCCGTTGAACGCGGTGACGATGGTCGCCTCCTGGTCGGCGAGCATCTGGGGCGGCTGGGCGCCCTGGGACCACCAGATCACGTTGTCCTTGATCTCGTCGAGCTTGGCAAAGGCGCGGTCCTGGCCCTCGGGGGTGGCCAGCACGTCGTAGACTTCGTCGGGCGACACGCCGTCGGCGATCAGCGCCCACTCGAGGTTCTTCTGCGGGATGTTCTGCAGCGCGCGGGTGCCCGGGAACGTCTCGAGGTCCCAGATGTCCGCGATGGTCTCGGGCCCGCCGTCCGGAAACGCCTCGGTGTTGTAGGCGAACATGGTGGCGTAGAGGATCTGCGGGATGAAGCAGGGGCCGAGCGTGCCCTCGATGAAGTCCTCGGTGGGCGGCGTGCCGTCCGGGGCGTCGGCGAGCACCTCGTCGTGGTCGATCTCGAGGATAAGGCCCTCGTCGCAGGCGCGCTGGGCGTCCGCCTGGAGCATGTCCACCACGTCCCAGGTGACGTTGCCGGCCTCCACCTGCGAGCGCAGGCCCGCGAGCGCCTGGGCGGACTTGTCCTCGTTGAAGATCCGCACGCCCGTCTTCTCGGAATAGGGCTCGTGGTAGGCCTTCTGCTGGCTCTCGGTGTAGGCGCCGCCCCAGGACACGATGGTGAGCGTCTCGTCGCTCTGGGCGGAGGCCGCGCCGATCGCGATCAGCGAGGCGGCGGCGGACAGGGCCATCGTCTTCGTCATACGGTTCAAGTTGGTCTCCCTCGGTTGGTTCGTCTCGTCCGGGCCCCGCGGGGCCCGTGCGCCGGGCGGACGGCCATCGGCCGCCCGGTGCCGCGGCACGGGAGCCGCGCGGGCACGGCCGGGGGGCCGCGCACCGTCGCGGCGGGCGCCACGGTCAGGCGACGTCGATCGGGTCGAGCGCGCGGCAATCCTCCGTGCGCCAGCCGACCCGGGCCGCGGCGCCCTCCCGGAGCGTCTTCTCGCCAAGTTTGTTCGGCACCTTGACGATGAAGTCCTCGTTGCCCGCCACCGACAGGCGGGCGCGAATGTGGTCGCCCAGGTAGATGAGCTCGAGGATCTTGCCGTCGAGCTGATTCGGGAAGCCGTCCGGCGGGTCGATCTCCACGCGCTCGGGGCGGAGCGACAGGGTCGTGCGCGCACCGATCCCGTCCACGTTGACCGCGACCGCCTCCACGGTCCCGCCGCCGTCGAGCTCCACCGTCGCGGTATCGCCGGCCATCTGGCCGATCCGGCCCGACAGTTTGTTGTTCTCGCCGATGAACTGGGCGACGAAGGAATTCTTCGGGTTCTCGTAAAGGTCCGACGGCGTCGACAGCTGCTGGATCACGCCGTCGTTGAACACCGCCACCCGGTCGGACATGGTGAGCGCCTCGGTCTGGTCGTGGGTGACGTAGACCACGGTGACGCCGAGATTCTCGTGGATGTGCTTGATCTCGTACTGCATCTGCTCGCGCA
>CAZJNX010000200.1:4471-8385 GCA_964547415.1 uncultured Hyphomicrobiales bacterium | reverse complement strand
TCCTCGAAAAGCTCCAACGTTGCCCTGCACCATCCGTGTGAGTCGGTGCACTAGCTCGTTCGCGAAAGCGCGTCCACGAGGCGAGCGGGAGGGGCGGCGTGGCGGACGGTAACGGGCGGTCGCTGGCAGTCGGGGAAGCACACGCCGCTCCCGCCGAGCGCGTGGTCTCGGCACTCGGGTCCGGGCCGGCCGGCCTGCCTCCGGCCGAGGCCGACGCCCGCCTCGCCGCCAAGGGCCCCAACCGCCTGCCCGAGCCGCCGCGCGTCGGGCCGGTGCGGCGCTTCCTGCGGCAGTTCGACAACCTCCTCATCATCGTCCTGATCGGCGCGGCCGTCGTCACCGCGATCCTGCAGCATTTCATCGACACGGGCGTCATTCTCGCCGTCGTGCTCGCCAACGCGGTCATCGGCTTCCTCCAGGAAGGCAAGGCCGAGAAGGCGCTCGAGGCGATCCGGGAGATGCTGGCGCCGGAGGCGACGGTGGTGCGCGGCGGGCGGCGCACAACCGTCCCCGGAGAGACGCTGGTGCCCGGCGACCTCGTGATCCTCGAGGCGGGCGACCGGGTCCCGGCGGACGTGCGCCTCGTCGAGGTGCGGGGCCTGCGGGTCGAGGAGGCGGCGCTCACCGGCGAATCCACCCGGACCGACAAGGCGACGGCGCCCGTCGCGGCCGACGCGCCCCTCGGCGACCGGCGGTCGATGGCCTTCAGCGGCACCCTCGTGGTGGCCGGGACCGCCCGCGGCGTCGTGACGGCGACGGGCCCGCAGACGGAGATCGGCCGGATCAGCGGCATGATCGCCGCGGTGGAGACCATCACGACGCCCCTCGTCAAGCAGATGGCCGTGTTCGCCCGGTGGCTCACCGTCGCCATCCTGTCGGCCGCCGCCCTCATCCTCGTCTTCGGCATCCTCGTCGGCGGCTACGGCTTCACCGAGATGTTCATGGCAGTCGTCGGCCTGTCGGTGGCGGCGATTCCCGAGGGGCTGCCGGCGATCCTCACCGTCACCCTCGCCATCGGCGTGGAGGCGATGGCCCGGCGGAACGCCATCGTGCGGCGCCTGCCCGCCATCGAGGCGCTCGGCTCCGTCTCCGTCATCTGCTCCGACAAGACCGGCACCCTCACCCGAAACGAGATGACGGTGGCAGCGCTCGCCACCGCCCGCCGCCTGTTCACCGTGACGGGCAGCGGCTACGCCCCGGACGGCGCCTTCCTCAGCGACGGGGAGACGGTGCGGCCGGAGGCCTTTCCCCTCCTGTCCGAGCTTGCGCGCGCCGCGCTCCTGTCGAGCGACGCCGACCTCGTGCGGGAGGGGAGCGACTGGCGCGTCCTGGGCGACCCGATGGAGGGGGCGCTCCTCACCCTCGCCCTGAAGGCGGGCCTCGACATCGAGGCCGAACGGCGCGACCGACCGCGCACGGACGCGATCCCCTTCGACCCCGCCCACCGCTTCATGGCGAGCCTCAACCACGACCACGAGGGCCACGGCCTCGTCTTCGTGAAGGGCGCGCCGGAGGTGATCCTGCCCCGCTGCGACCGCCAGCGGGACGCGCACGGCGGCGCGGCGCCCGTCGATCCTGGCTGGTGGCACGCGATGGTGGAGGAGATGGCGGCCCGCGGCGAGCGGGTCATCGCCATCGCGCTGAAGGAGACGCGGGCGGACCATGACGAGCTCGCCTTCGCGGACGTAGAGGGCTCGCTCGTCCTCCTCGGCCTCGTCGGGCTGATCGACCCGCCGCGGGACGAGGCCGTCGCGGCCGTCGCCGAGTGCCTGTCGGCGGGGATCCGGGTGAAGATGATCACCGGCGACCACGCCGGGACGGCCGCCGCCATCGCCAAGGCCCTCGGCCTGCCGAACCATCGGGACGTGGTCGAGGGCGCGGCCATCGAGGCGATGTCGGACGAGGCGTTGAAGGAGCGGGCGGCCGCGGTCGATGTGTTCGCCCGCACCAGCCCGGAGCACAAGCTGCGCCTCGTGAAGGCGCTGCAGGCGACGGGCGCCGTCGTCGCCATGACCGGCGACGGGGTGAACGACGCCCCGGCGCTGAAGCGGGCGGACGTGGGCATCGCCATGGGCGGCAAGGGCACGGCGGCGGCGCGGGAGGCGGCGGAGATCGTGCTCGCCGACGACAACTTCGCCACCATCGCCGCGGCCGTGAAGGCGGGCCGGACCGTCTACGACAACCTCAAGAAGGCGATCGTGTTCCTGCTGCCCGTGAACGGCGGGGAGTCCCTCTCGCTCGTGGCGGCCCTCCTCCTCGGGCTCACCCTGCCGATCACCCCGGTCCAGATCCTGTGGGTCAACATGGTGAGTTCCGTCGTCCTCGCCATGTCGCTCGCCTTCGAGCCGTCCGAGCCGGACGTGATGCGCCGCCGGCCGCGCCCGCCGGGCGAGCCGATCCTGACGCCCTTCGTCGCCTGGCGGGTGGCGTTCGTCTCGGTCCTCTTCTCCCTCGGCATCTTCGGCAAGTTCGCCCTCGCGACCGCGCAGGGGGCGAGCGTCGAGGAGGCCCGTACCATCGCGGTCAACACGCTGGTGGTGATGGAGATCTTTTACCTCTTCTCGGTGCGCTACCTCGACAACCCGTCCCTCACGTGGCGCGGGCTCGTCGGCACGCGGCCCGTGCTGATCGCCGTCGGGTGCGTCACGGTGTTGCAGCTCCTGTTCACCTATGCGCCGTTCATGGAGACTTTCTTCGACACGCGGCCGCTCTCGCTCGTCGAGGGGTTGCAGGTGGTCGCCGTCGGGGTCGCGGTTCTGCTAGTCCTCGAAATGGAGAAGCGCGTGCGCCGGCGCCTCACCGGAGGGGCCGGCCCCCACGGGAGGGCCGAGGGCGCGCGCCGATCCTCGACGAGCTGACGTCACAAATGGGGAGACGCACATGCCAGGGACGATGAAGGCCGCCGTGGTGACCGCCTTCCGGGAGCCCCTCGACATCCGCGAGGTGGAAAGGCCCGAGGCGAAGGACGGGAAGATCGTCGTGAAGATCGAGGCGAGCGGGGTCTGCCACACCGACCTCCACGCCGCCCACGGCGACTGGCCGGTGAAGCCGCAGCCGCCGTTCATCCCGGGCCACGAGGGCGTCGGCGTCGTCGCCGAGGTGGGCAAGGGCGTCACCACGGTCAAGGAGGGCGACCGGGTGGGCGTGCCCTGGCTGCACACCGCCTGCGGCCATTGCCGCCACTGCGTCGGCGGCTGGGAGACCCTTTGCCCGGAACAGGCGAACACCGGCTACTCGGTGGACGGGGGCTTCGCCGAATACGTGCTCGCCGATCCCGAGTACGTGGGCCACCTGCCGGACGGAACCGACTTCGCGCCGATGGCGCCGATCCTGTGCGCGGGCGTCACGGTCTACAAGGGCCTCAAGATGACCGACGCCAGGCCCGGGCAGACGGTGGCGATCGTCGGCATCGGCGGTCTCGGCCACCTCGCGGTCCAGTACGCCAAGGCCATGGGCTTCAACGTGATCGCGGTCGACATTTCGGACGACAAGCTGCGGCTCGCGAAGGCGTCTGGCGCCGACGAGACGTTCAACGCGGCCACCACGGACGCGGCCGCCGAGATCCAGAAACAGGGCGGCGTCGAGGGCGTCCTCGTGACGGCGGTCTCCGAGAAGTCGTTCCGCCCCGCGGTCGACATGCTGGCCCGGGGCGGCACCATGAGCCTCGTCGGCCTGCCGCCTGGCGGCTTCGAATTGCCGATCTTCGATGTGGTGCTGACCGGCAAGACGATCCGCGGGTCGATCGTCGGCACCCGCAACGACCTGTCCGAGGCGATGGACTTCGCCGCCCGCGGCAAGGTGAAGTCCCACTACGCCATGGACCGGCTCGACAACATCAACGGCATCTTCGACAAGATGGAAAAGAACCAGATCGAGGGACGCATCGTCATGTCGATCGCGTGAGGACGACGCGC
>CAZJNX010000200.1:0-4371 GCA_964547415.1 uncultured Hyphomicrobiales bacterium | reverse complement strand
CGACGCGCCCGGGCCGGTTTCGCTGGACAGGACGCGGCGCTTTTCCGAAACAGGGGAGAGGGTTCGCCGCGGCGGCCCGTGACCATCGGGAGGCGGCGCGAGCGCGCGATGACGGAAGCCATCGGCGACTATATCTTCTACGAGATCGCGGCGCTCCTCGTGCTCGCCGCCGCCGTGGGCTTCGCCGGGCTCATGCTCCGCCAGCCCCTCATCGTCTCGTTCATCGCCGTCGGCATCATCGCCGGGCCGTCGGTCCTCGACATCGCCCGCTCCGACGAGCACATCGACCTCCTGGCCGAACTCGGGATCGCGCTGCTCCTCTTCCTCGTGGGCCTGAAGCTCGACCTCGGCCTCGTGCGCACGCTCGGGCCCGTCGCCCTCGTCACGGGCCTCGGGCAGGTGGCCTTCACCACCGCCTTCGGCTTCCTCATCGGCCTCGCCCTCGGCCTCGACGTGACGACGAGCATCTACGTCGCGATCGCGCTCACCTTCTCCTCCACGATCATCATCGTGAAGCTCCTGTCCGACAAGCGGGAGATCGACAGCCTGCACGGGCGGATCGCCCTCGGCTTCCTGATCGTGCAGGACCTCGTGGTCGTCTTCGCCATGATCGTCCTGTCGGCGATCGGCGTCGGCGCGGCGGGGGACGCGGCGTTGACCGACGTCCTGTGGGTGTTCGGCTACGGCCTCATCATGCTCGTGGCGGTGGGCCTGTTCATCCGCTTCCTGGCGACGCCGCTGGTGGAGCGTCTCGCCCGGGCGCCCGAACTCCTCGTGTCCTTCGCCATCGGCTGGGCGGCGCTGCTCGCCGCCCTCGGCCACTATTTCGGCTTCGGCAAGGAGCTCGGCGGCCTGCTCGCGGGCGTGTCGCTCGCCTCCACCCCGTTCCGGGAGGCGATCGCCGCGCGCCTCGCCTCCCTGCGCGACTTCCTGCTCCTGTTCTTCTTCATCGCGCTCGGCGCGTCGCTCGACCTGTCGGTGCTGGGCGACAACGTCTTCCCCGCGCTCGTCTTCTCCCTGTTCGTGCTGATCGGGAACCCGCTCATCGTGCTCGCGCTCATGGGGGCCATGGGCTACCGCAAGCGCACGGGCTTCCTCGCCGGGCTCACGGTGGCGCAGATCTCGGAGTTCTCGCTCATCTTCATGGCGATGGGCGTCGCCATCGGCCATGTGTCGCCCGATTCCCTCGGCCTCGTGACGCTCGTCGGCCTCGTGACGATCGCCGCCTCCACCTACATGATCACCTGGTCGCACCAGATCTACGCCGTGGTGGAGCCGGTGCTGTCGCCCTTCGAGCGCCGCTCGGCCGGCGCGAAGGAGGACGCCTTCGCGCCCCGCGGGGCGGGGTACGACGCGCTCGTCTTCGGCATGGGGCGGTACGGCTCCCAGATCGCGAAGGAGCTCTCGAACGCGGGGCTCGTGGTGCTCGGGGTCGACTTCGACCCCGTCACGGTGAAGCGGGCACGGGAGAGGGGCTTCGAGGTCGTGTTCGGCGACGCGACGGACCCGGAGTTCCTCGCCCACCTGCCGCTCGCGGGCGCGCGTGTCGCCGTCTCCGCCGTGCCCGAGCACGACACGGGCCTCACCCACGACGATCCGCGCCGCGGCTTCGTGCGCTCGCTCAAGGACCTCGGCTTTTCCGGCCGCATCGCCGTCGCCGCCCACTCGGAGGACGCGGCCGAGGGGCTCCGCGCCGCGGGGGCGGACATCGTGCTCCTGCCGTTCCGCGACGCCGCCATGCAGGCGGCCGACCTGGTGCTGGAGGGGCGCGAGCCGCAGGAGCCGCCGGTCGCCGACCCGAGGGGCCAGCAGGAGCTCGTGGCGTGACGGCCGAGCCGCTGCCCCCGCTCGTCCGGGTGCTCGCGGCCGTCGATCCTGCGGCGGGGGACGACGCGGCCGCCCGCGAGGCCGGCCGCCTCGCCGGGCCGGAGCACGTGGCGCTCCACCTCCTCGCCGTCCTCGACCCGCTGACGCCCCGCGAGCTCGACCGGATCGCCCGCCGCACCGGCCACGCCCCGGAGGAGATCGCGGCCGGCCGCCTGGAGCGCGCCCGGACGGGGCTGTGGGATCTCGCCCGCCGCATCGGGGGGACGCCCCCGCCGACGGCGGAGGTGCGAACCGGCAAGCCGTTCGTGGAGATCATCCGCGCCGTCGCGGAGGGCGACCACGACCTCGTCGTGAAGACGGCGGAGGAGCTGGGCGGCCCGCTCCGCCACCTTCTCGCCAGCACCGACCAGCACCTCCTGCGCAAGTGCCCCGCACCGGTCTGGCTCTACCGGCCGGACGCCGGGGCGCCCGGGCCGGACCGGCCGGTGGTGGCGGCCGTCGACGTGGACCCGGAGGAGGTGAACGACCCCGCGGTCGAGGCCGGCCTCAACCGCCGTATCGTCGGCGTCGCCCTCGCGATCGCCGCGCGGACGGGCGCGCCGCTCCGGATCGTCAACGCCTTCGAGCCGTCGGGCGAGGGCCTCGTGCGCCTTTACGGGGGCGACGGGGACGAGGAGGCGGCGCGCTATCGCGACGAGGTGGAGCGCGAGCACTGGCAGGCGCTGTCGGCCCTCGCGGCGGATGCCCGGGACCGGCTCGCCGCCTCTCGCCTTCCCGCGATCCCGGTGTCGGGCGAACTGCGCCGCGGCCGCCCGCGCGAGGTGATCCCCGCCTTCGTGGAGGAGGCGCGCGCCTCCCTCCTGGTGATGGGCACCGTGGCGCGCACGGGCGTTCCCGGCCTCATCATCGGCAACACCGCGGAAGACATCCTGAACAGCCTGTCCGTCTCGGTGGTCGCCGTGACGCCACCGGGCTACGTGAGCCCCCTCGCCGCCGACTGACGCCCGTCCGCGCGGCCCCCGGCCGGTCAGCCCTCCGGGAAGCCGCCGGGAGGCGGGACGAGGATGTGTCCGAGGACGCTCACCCCTCCCGCCCCGTCCACGTCGATCACGAGGATCTCGCCCGAGTGGGCGGGAAGGCCCGTGAGGCCGGTGAGGTTCAGCTGGTGGGTCACCATCAGCACCCGCTCCTCGTCCGGCAGGGCGGCGAGGTAGGCGCGCAGCGCCGCCACCTTCTCATCGCGCTTCTCGAGGCGGTGGAAGACGTCGTCGAGCGGCGCGAAATGCTCCGGCTCGCCGAGGTCGAGGAGCCTCGCCGTGTCCTTCACGCGGCACCAGGCGCCGGTGAGGACCCGGTCGAAGGCGATGCCCGCCTCCTTCAGGGTCTCGCCGATGCGGCGGGCCTGCTCCCGCCCCCGGTCGTCGAGGTTGCGCTGGGTGGCGCAGTCCTCCACCACCACGACCTCGGCCGGGTCGCCCCGGCCGGGCGCCAGTGCGTGCCGCATGATGGCGACCGCCCCGGGCTCCTTCAGGGCCGCGAGGCCGGCCGCGTTGTCCGCCCCCTCGTCCGCCGCGGCAGGGGAGGCGAGGGCGAGGGCGAGCGCCGCGAGGACGCCGCGCGCCGCCCGGGGGAAGCGGTGTCCGCCGCGCGCCATGGGGCTCACGCCATCGTCGGAATGACGAACTCCGCCCCCTCCTTCACGCCCGACGGCCAGCGGGAGGTGACGGTCTTCGTCTTGGTGTAGAAGCGGATGGAGTCCGGCCCGTGCTGGTTGAGGTCGCCGAAGCCCGAGCGCTTCCAGCCGCCGAAGGTGTGGTAGGCGAGCGGCACCGGGATCGGCACGTTGACGCCCACCATCCCGACGTTGACCCGGGCCGTGAAGTCGCGCGCGGCGTCCCCGTCGCGGGTGAAGATGGCGACGCCGTTGCCGTACGCGTGCTCGGAGGGAAGGCGCACCGCCTCCTCGTAGTCCTTGGCCCGCACGACGGACAGGACGGGCCCGAAGATCTCTTCCTTGTAGATCCGCATGTCCGGCCGCACCTTGTCGAACAGGCAGGGGCCCATGAAGTAGCCGTTCTCGTAGCCCTGCATGGCGAAGTCCCGCCCGTCGACGACGAGCTCGGCCCCCTCCTCGATCCCGATGCCGACGTAGTTCATCACCCGCTCGCGCGCGGCGGCCGTCACCAGCGGGCCGAAGTCCGCGTCCTCGTCGGTCGGCAGGCCGACGCGCAGGGCCTCCACCTTCGGCACCAGCTTCGACAGGAGCGCGTCGGCCGCCTTGTCTCCCACGGGCACGGCGACCGACACCGCCATGCAGCGCTCACCCGCCGAGCCGTAGCCCGCGCCGACGAGGGCGTTCGCCGCCTGCTCCATGTCCGCATCGGGCATGACGATCATGTGGTTCTTCGCGCCGCCGAAGCACTGGACGCGCTTCCCGTGGGCCGCGCCCGTCGCATAGACGTAGTGGGCGATGTCGGACGAGCCCACGAAGCCGACCGCCTGGATGACCGGGTCGGTCAGGATGGCGTCCACCGCCTCCTTGTC